>QQSD01000016.1 GCA_003602485.1 Candidatus Poseidoniales archaeon
ACGGAAACCGTTTCTCCTCAATTTCCAAGGAAAAGCGGAAGTGCACCGAGAATCACAATGGATTCTGGAAGAGCGGTGAAGATCAAAGCAACACCGAACTTGCTGCCGTCTTCGGCAAGCATGCCGACAGCAGCGCTGCCGATAGCGGCTTGGGAGAATCCAGCACCAATGGCAGCGAGGCCAAGGGCTAGACCGACACCAACGTCGCCAGTCATTCCGTCAGTTGCACCCGAATCGGTTGTTTCTTCTGCAGCAACACCTTGGGCGACCAAGGCGAGCGTTAGCAAGACGATCAGTGTGCGTAGGCTTGTTTTCAGGGTATTCTTGTTCATTTTTCTACCTCCTAGTTTTTGTCCGTGGGACTATGATTGCCCCTCCGTATGGAGGGTGCGACCGCCGAGCGGGGTAAAAACCCGACCGGAGCCGTCGTAGAACTTGCCCATCCACTCAACGAAGTGGAGACGGGCTGCATGGATGCTGGGTGAAAGCAAACCAAGTGCGAGAGCGAATGCTTGAATGAGGAGAAAGAGGATGGCTCCGAAGAGGATCTGAATGATTCCAGCACCAGTTGCTGTCATCATGTCCCATCCCATCACGATGGAAACTTCTGCGATTTTGACTCCCGCAACTCCAACGCCCATGACTCGGAGGTACGAGAGCGTATTAGCGAGAAGGCCGAATGTTTCTATCGGCCCCATGATCAAACCGCCGGCCCAACCGAACTTCTCGAAGACTGCAAGACCGATGATGAGGCAAACAATGCCGACCAATACGGCGAGACCTGGAACGGTTGATGCAAAGACTGCATGGTCGCCCACGAGGAATCCGTAGATGTGAATGAAACCGCCCGTGAGGATGATGATCCAACTTCCTTTCTCGAAGAAGGCAGCGAGGAGGCCGTGCGCCTTTGCGACGTTGATGAAGCCGATGATGAATCCAACCATGAGGTGGAACACGCCGAGATAGACAGAGAGCAGAACATAATCCTGTAGCGCTCCTGTTGCACGGTGGAATGGGATGTGGGTGTGCGTCATGTTGAGAGTATCAGCGACAAAGGCGGGGAAGTGAATGTTGTCGTAAGTCCAGGCATAAAGTCCGTCGAGGGGCGACCAAGATTCGTCCCAAACAAAGCCGAACCCTTCTGCAAATAACAGCCCCCAGATGATACACCATACACCCATCCACTTGAGGATGGTGATGCCGTTCTTGACCACGGGGTCAGCAGCGAAGGGCTTGGTACCCAGCCACATTCCCAAGAGGAAAATGATGAGGCCGTAGCCAAAATCTCCGAGGATGAGCCCGTAAATCATAGGGAAGGTGAACATCATCAGGGCCGTTGGGTCAAAGGAGCCGTAAGTGGGGCGTCCGACGAGGTCGACCATCAGTTCAAAGGGCCGAGAAACCTGATTGTTTTCGAGCGCCACTGGCGGGGAAGGTTCGTGGTGGCCATCGTGGTCGTCTTCATGGTGATGATGGTCGTTCACGAAGGCTTCAACTTCAACGTGCGAAGCTACGTTCTTCAAGGCAGAGCGGATTTCGCTTTCTTTGGAGGATGGGATCCACGCATCGAGGGCAAAGGCTTGCCCTGTGACTGCCATTTGGGTCGGGGCGGTGAAGATTTGGTCTTCTTTGGAGAGGTATTCTTGGACTGCGAGCATGTTACGGGCGTTGTTATTTGACCACCGTTGGGCATTTTCGGATGCTTCGTACATGCCTGCCAAAACTTCGGAGCGGCGGGACGAGATTGTTTTGATCGCTTCACTCGGCGTACCGTCCATGTCCGGAATCTGCACTGCTTTACCGCCCAATTCTCCGAGCGCCATCTGAACTTCTGCAGATTGTTCGGGGAGGCAAGCAACGGCAACGATGCCAGGTGCCGTCGCCATCTCAACCTTTGAAGCGAGAGAGCCAAAGATGCCCCGTGCTTTGCTTGATTTCTTTGTTTCCGAGACAAAGACTTCGACGCGACCTGTACCTGTGAGTAGTTCCAAATCCATGTTGAGTGGGGCGAGTCGCTCAAGGAGTTTGAGTTGCTCGTCAAGATTTGAAAGTTCAGATTCTGCATCTCGTTGCTGGTCGAGCATGTCGAGACCGGCTTGAAGCTTCTCTGGGAAATCACCGGCAAGAAGTTCCCTTACTCGGTTGAGGGGCACAGGCCCGTCTGCATTGACCGGCTTGAATGCAGAGACAGCAGCACGTACCTTGGCGAGCAAGGCACTTGTGTTATTGGCCTCATCGCTAGCGATGGCTTGGCCAACATAGACTCCGTCTTCGAAATTGGAATAGGACTCAACGTGAACACACCCTGCGTTGGTGCATGCACGGAGGACTTCCTCCATGCGATCAACTGGCGCAGCCACTGTCAAACGTGACATGGCTACGGTGTCGAACATGATTTCACCTCACTCCGAAGTCAATCCGTCGACAACCATTTGCACGGCTTTGTCTTGATTTGATGCAGAGTTCTTCTCAATTGAAGCAACTTCTTTGGAGCCTTCAGATTTAACGGAATCTGCCTCTGCCTGAGCACCATCACGGGCCTCGTCAAGGATTTTTTGCGTCATGGCAACAGAGTCCTCTGCGGCAGATTGTACCATCTCAGAGGATTTCTTTCGAGCATCGGACATGATTTTCGCCGCTTCTTCTTGAGCGGATGCGAGACGGGATTCAGCGTCCTGCTCGGCGTTTTTGATGCTGCGGAGAACGTCGACCATACCCATGAAGAACACCTGTTGAATCGCCTCAGCAAAAGGGGGTTTATCAGTCTAACGGGGTCGGTTGCTGGTCTACCGATTGAGGCTTCCTACCACGAAATCGGCTCGCCATTCCAAACGGATAGAGCAGTCTTCCTTGAACATCATTGAAACCTACCTCCTTCATCATCTTGCGATAATAGCCGTTGGTGCCATAATGAGTGTAGCTTTTCGCAAGCCCTTTCCAAGGGTGGTTTTTCTCACCGGTAATGATACGTGCCATGACTTGGACAACGGTGTTCATCCACAGGACACCAAAGATTCCGTGAAGTTTGTTCGCCTTTCCAGCATCACAGATGACGAGTTGACCCCCCGGCTTGAGGACTCGGAAAATCTCTTCAAGCCCTTGTTGTTTGTCCTTGAAATCACGGAATGAGAACAGGCAAAAGACCATGTCAAAGGTGTCATCAGGCAACGGAATGGCTTCGGCAATGGCTTCGACGTATACTGCTGGCGCCTCGCCTCGTTCCTTCCGCGCTCCGTCCACCCGTCGGCGAGCGGTTGCAAGCATTTCTGGAGAGGGGTCGAGGCAAGTCACGTCTAAACCCGTGAGATCTTCAGCGAAGGAGCCTGGGCCACATCCGACCTCGAGGACTTTCATTCCCGGTTTGGCGTGCTGACGAACGTTTCGTCGCCAGCGCTTGTCCTGTCCGAACGTCATCCATGTATTGACTCGGTCGTAGTTAGGAATCGTTGCTTCGAGCTGCCCTTCGAGTTCTTCCCATGCATCTGGGTCAATGCCCGAGGGGTCAAATCCACCCGTTGCAGCTCGCTTGCCCATGACCATCGGGAAACCCCGACTGTTTTGGACATGTCGTTTTTACCACGATGCCCAGCATCATGCAATACGTTCGACCGTTTCGGGGGTAATACCTTCTTCGGGCGTTACACGGAAGACCAAAATCTTGAGGTTTTCAGGGGCGTTTCTGAACTTTGAAACGATCATCGAGTTTTCAAAATCTGTTCCGATGGTGCGGACCTTGAAGGAGAGGACCATATCGGCAATTGAGGACAATTCTTGCTTGATTGTGGGATTCAATCCGTCTGTTGATACGGAAATCATCAACAGACCACGCACCATTTGAGCGTGTGCTTGAAGCATGCGGACCATGGAAATGACTCGTGATGGGTCTTCACGTTGCAGGAAGAAATCCAAGTTGTCAAGCACTGCTCGAAAGTAAGGGCCGAGACCCATGATTTCATTGGTAACCTCAGTCAGATAGTCTTGGCTGGTATCGTCAACGAATCGTGTTTGAGCAAGGCGTTGGATATCTGCCAGTTGAAAGCCCTCAAGGCGGTATCTGCTCGCCAAAAGGTCGCGCTCCAATACATTGGCGTTGTATTCTTCGCCGATAGTTCGCACATTGATGTCCAGCGGCCAATCGTATTTTTTGAAGATACGAGTAATCTCCTGTTGCCCTTCATCGGTGGTGATGTAGAGTGTGTTATCGGGCTCCTCGGCAGGTGAAGTGAATTGTTTCGCAAATAATTCGCTACCGGAACCTGTTTCGGTGAAGGCAATGATGGTAAAGCCCCTCGGGACACCACCGTTCATTTCATTGTCGAATTTAGGAACACCAAAGGAGCCCACAGTACCAAAGAACTCCTCATCTTCAGGGTCAAAGTCAAATTTTCTTGCCATCCTTCATCCCTCACATTAAGACCACTTGGCCACGGTCAACAAGATCCGTGCAATACGTGTCAAGATTGGCCAATACCAGCGGTGGAGTTTGGTCGGGCACGTTAAGAATCACCGAAAGCACTTCGCGCTGACGGAAGGTATTGATGAAGGTGTGGAGGTATTCCGCCAGCATCCTATCGTCATTGTAAATGGCTAATGCATTGACGCTGTCGAGGAAGACGAAATTTCGTTGTGAATTGACCGTCCTTAGCACATAAAGCGTGCGAAGAAGAGTGCTTTCGAGCATGATTGGGCTGTCAATAAAGGTGATGTTCGAATATTCCACATCGGTTCCACCGAGAACTCCAGAAGACACCAAGTCAAGGAAATGGATGTTGGATACATCGATGCCAATCGCTTCGAAAGCTTGGATGATTTCAACAGCGCCACGGCTCGCTGAGATGTAGACGCCCCCCATCTCAAACATCTGCATCAGGGGGAGAATTGTACTGGCAGTCACCATGAAAGAATTGGACGTTCCAACTCTGACCTGAACGGCACTGCCCAGGGAAACTTGTGTGAGTTGTTCTGCAATACGTTGGTCAAGTTCAAACATAATTATTGCCCCCATCTTGAGTTTTTATCGGTAGACGCGCCCCATTTCAACATCGGAATGAGCATCACGCCAAGCGGTGTTAATTCAATCGCGTGTTTAGCCCGACTGTGAGCTGTTCCGCGCATTTTAACGACTTGAAGGAATCGTAGCAAGTGGCCCATTCGTTCTGCGTCCCCCATGACGATAATACCGTCTGCAATGGCTTCTTCAACTCCAAAGGAAGACCAGTGTGCGTTTTCCGTAGCAGAGGTAATCTCGGAAATGAGGATGGTCGTGCATCCGAGCGTAGCCAATTTCTTTCCTAATGTGAAAAGGAAGTCTCGAATCAATTGCTCGGATTTAATCTTGTAACAAAGTGTGGTGACCGAGTCAATCACGAGACGGGTGACACCAATGGTGTTGACGATGTCGACGATGGACTTGATGAGGGCGTGGACGTCGTCGAGGTCAAATGACGCCTTTTCTAGCCCGAGCCACGAATACAAAACGTCCATGTCAAATACGTTGATGAGCCCTGAATCGACCATGTTCATGTCAAAAAATGCGTATTGGCGAATGTTTTCAAGCAGTTTGACAGATGGCTCTGTCGCAGTAAAGTGTGCGCATGCTTCGCCAGCCAATGCTCCCCGAACGAGAAACTCCATGGCCAAGGTTGTCTTTCCCGAACCACAGGTTCCAGCCGCAAGAACTGTTGACCCGTAGGGGATACCTCCACGTAGGATTTCATCCAACCCGTGGATTCCTGTGACACATCGGTCTCGCGTGTAAATACTGGTGGATTGCATGGGAACAGGAGAGAGGATGGGCCGAGGGTTGATGAAATGTTTGTACGCAATCAACGCAAAGAGGCCATCAAGCCGGAGGCGTATACTCACCCGGAGTCGGGTCATCTTCCAAATTCCACGACGTCGATGAAAAGCGATTGTTGCCATCCCATTCAAGGGATTGACCCGTCACCATGAACAGCTCAGTATTCCCTCCCCATTCCACTCGCATGACATCTGAAGGAGTGATCTCGGCAAGTTGAGTGTAACGGAGACTCAACACACCTTGTCCGTTTGCAAGACCGTCGAGTTGCCCGACTCCGAGGAAGGAATACTGCCCGAGGTCAAGGACGTGTGTGGCGTTGCCCACCTCTTGACTTGAGACATCACCGGTCATAATGGAAACTGATTTTCCCGAAAGCACTCCTGATTGAAGCAGAAGGTTGGAGGATGTGGAGCCACTCACGTGGTTGAGAGACCATCCTTTAAGCGGAATTGCGAAGTCGTTGGGGTTGTACACTTCAATCCACTCAGGTCCACTCGCAGAGGGGCGAGCCATCACTTCAGTGACATGCAACTGGTTGTTTTTACGGCCGCCATCGTGTACCTCTAAGATGACGCGCAAACGTTCCCCATCTTGCTGGAAAGAACGGTAGGCTGTGGAGGAGGAGGGCGCGCTTCCACGTTCGGTTCCACCCGAAAACAAAACCATGCTGACACGGTCGGGGTCGCTACTCTCCTCAACCTGTACCTTGAGATAGAGCGTCATATCGCTATCTAGACCCAGCCCTGCAGCCATACCTTCTTCTGTAACATTGTGAAGGGCAGCGATTCTATCAAAGTCCAACCGATAGTCCTGCATGAGACCAGCCTGTACCCGTCCGTCGGCAAGTTCCTCTGCCGTGGCATGATGCCACGACGCAGTGGCATTTCCGTAATCAAGAGACTCATCGAGGGGGACAAACCAGCCCTCGCCCGACGTGAGTCGGTCAAGTCCCATCGCTGCTGCACGGTCCAAGCGGTCTACATCAGGGTCATTGGAGCCCATTTGCAATTGCGCAAGGGAAAGAAAGGCCGTCAGAATCATCAGAAAAAGCGTGAAAGCAGAAAGAAATTCAATAACCGCAGTCAATGCACCCTCGTCTCGCTCCGACGAGATTACCGGAGCCTTGCGCATGGTAGACCACAGTTGGCTGAGATTCATGAGGTTGCCGCAACGAAGGCTCGTCAAAGAAAGATTCCAAAAGAGTTTGACACCCCCCAGATGATAGAAAATATGACCCCTACCCACCATTCCGAGCGATGAGTCTTTGAAGCACCAATGCGAGGACAATACGATGAGCGAGCGCAAGCCATGGGCGAAAACCAATACCAAAGCCAGTTTTGGCTTTGTTCTCCTGCTTCTTTTTTCTTCTCTTGGAGCGCTTCTTACAAGCCCTACCAGCAGCGCTTCTGTATCGGGTTCGCTCGGATTGACTGATTCGGCATCACCCACCGAAGACTCATGGTATTCTTCCTTTGACACCATGACCTTTTCAGTAGAGGTTACCAATCTCTATGGGACGCCATCTGCCAGCAATCGAGGTTTGGCCTGGTATGTTTGTGAAGGCGACCTTACGTCATCTGCATGCAAGTCAACTTATGACGAAAAAGGACTCTTTTCCATCGGCAGCCTTCCTGGATCAACCACCACGAACTTCACTTCAACGGATGCATGGATTCCCGGAGCAAATGCAGAAGGGACCTATACCGTAGTGTTCGCCTTTGACCAAAACGACCAGAACCCCTCCGATGATGAATTGATGTTCAAGATAAACATCACCAAATTCTACGCCGATGCAATGGTCAACAGCCAGCATGACCCTCTCGAGAACATTGACAACTTAGCCCTCTACAACGGAAATAGCGTATTGAATACGGGCACAGACTATACCTTCAACGCTCGAGGTCAGGCAACAATTTGTGGAACATGCAGTTTTGAGGGAACCTTTGGCTGGCAACTATGGGATACAGGTGACACCATGATGCTACGAGAGGCCTACAGGAACATCTCAACACTGGATGCTTGGGGTGGAATGTCTCCCTTTAACATCAATCTTCCTGCGTTTTCATTCAATCAAGAGGGTGAATATATCCTCAAGTGGGGCGTCTTTTCGAGCACAGGAAACCCCTATGGAGACTTGAACTCAGCCAATAACTTGGCCTCTACATTACTGGTTCTTGATGACAGCATCGATCTCCTCGTTGTGGATGTGTACCCGAGCCATAACGCCCAAGCATCAACCTTCTATTACGGAACTGACCGTGTCAAAGCAGACATTTTCAATCAAGGCAACATGACGGTTGACAACATTACTGCAGCCTTCGAAGTATACGACGGTCAATTCCAAATGGAAGTTCAAGAGTCATGCGACATCCCATTGCTTCACCCTGGCGTAAGCGTCACCTGTACCTTCAACCTTACAACAACAGGGGCCAATCGCCTTTTGAGAGTTCAACTGCCAACCATCTATCAAGCGGGTGAAGATGTCAGAATGGCAGACAACCTCTTCTCATTCAACGCAGATGTTGAAACAGGAGCAATCAACCCCTATGTGCAAAGCAACGCTCAAAACAACGTCTATGAGAGTTCAGATGATGTTGAACTTGTCGGTCGATTTAGTAGCATAGCCTCTCAACCACTCAACTACACGTGGCGTGAAGGATTCTACATCTGGGGCTATGGCCAAATGCTCAATGAAACTGGTGAAACCTTCGGGCTAGGAAACCACAACATCTCTCTCGAAGTACGAGACCCCTTTGGTAACACTGAATATAGCTATGTTGAATTTGATGTTCTTAATTCAATTAACCTGAGCGTTGACCCGTACTGGACTGGCTACGCTGTAACCGAGCAAGAGGCGAACTTTGAACACGAAATCGCTTTGCCTTATCTCGGCAGCAATTATGGCATCGGTGAAGGAAAGTCACCACTGATGATGGTTTCCATCGACATCGTTCCAGCAATCGGTGACGACGTTGTTCTACGAGAAATGTATTTGGATATGAATTTGAGTCAATTACTGCCACCAAATATCGACCAATCAACCGTTGATTTGAGATATCTTCCCACGCTCGATTCAACTCTTTGGACCTACATCGACGGCGTAGATACGTATTCAATTGACGAAGCAGGTACGGCAAGCCTTTCACTTACCAAAGAAGGCGTGATCCTCATTGTTGGCGTTCTTCCTGAAACCAACGTAACGGTTGACAATTTGAATTGGACACGGATTTCAGGCGGTCAAATTGATTTGAATTGGACTGCAGTGGGAGACATCACAAATCCATACGTCGGAGGCTGGAATATCTACAAATTGCAAGGTCCATCAGGAACGACCTTCTTCCCCGACCCATTAGCTGGCATCAGTGAATTCATCTGGGAAGAATTAACGCGGGAGTCACTCGTGACGACCATGGCTCTCAATGACGAATCATGGCTTGACCCTGAGCCTTTGCCAACCGGCATCTGTGCATCGTACTCCATCATCCCCATCGACAGAGAAGGGAACCCGAATTACGAAATGGCTGAGATCGCTCGAGTAGATGGTATTGCTGGCCTTGTTTGTGGGGATGCAATCCCTCCGACAACCTCAATCCTTCAATTCAATCACGAATGGAGTTTTACCAACGACACAGATTGCTTTGACTACAAGAAGGATTGGTCGTTGTGCTACGTCGTGAACCTGACCTGGACGTGGCCCGACCATGAAGCACAAGGTGAACTCACGTGGAACATGTACCGACTGGAATATGCCCCAAACAATGTTGATTTGAAATTCATCAACCCGATCGCAACCGGACTTTCCGGAACACCTGGAGAACAGGGTACCTTCAATCAGAGCGGTATGCAGATTGATGGAGTTCAACCATATCGTACCTACTACTACGTACTCGCCCCTATTGACAGCGTAGGTAACGAACAGATGATTGCAGACTATCCGTCAGACAATGTTGAACGCGTCTCCATTCAAGACGACTGGTGGACCTACAACCAACACCTCGTCCCACCAGAGCCCGAACCTCCTGAACCCCCCCTTGGCATACCGTGGTTGCAAAAATTAAACGATGCGACCCAAGTCCCTGAATTCCAATTCGCTGGTTTTGCACTGCTCGGAATCTTCGTCCTCAACGCCATCCTACTTCCACTCATTTTGAAGAAGCGAAAGCGCCTCAAGAGAATCATAGCCGCACGAAAACGCAACAGCTCGAAAGCCTACGATGACGAATTCGATGACTTCTTCGAGTGAGATTTGGCGCGGCAGGGGAGATTCGAACTCCCGAGGTGAAACACCACTGGATTAGCAATCCAGCGCAATGGCCAGGCTATGCGACTGCCGCTCGCAAACTTGGCGACCCAAGGTCTTCTCATGAACATGACGGTGGGTGAGACTTCATTCCTTCAAGTGGTATGAACCCTCAAAGAGGGCCGAGTACCCCAAGCATGGAACTGGGAATGAAGATGATCAAAACCAGTGATAGGAACATCCACCCCAGATAATACAGACTTCTGAAAAACGATTTCGCTGCTTTCGGCATTCGCCCGTTATCATCAAAGGGCTCATGGGGGTCAATCGCCCAAACAGATGCGGCATACCAGAGGGTCAGGCCTCCAGAGACAAAGGCCCAAAGGAGGGGAAGACCAGATTCGGGCCAAAAACAGGGCACTGAGCCTAATAAAAAGAGCAGAACACAATAAATTTTAGCCTGCTTAAGCGTATATTCTGGACCCTTGACTTCATTCATCATTGGAATGTTGACTTTCCCATATTCGCCTGAACGGTAAAGAGCAAGCGCCCAAAAATGTGGGGGGGTCCACAAGAAGATCAGGAAAAAGAACACCCACGGAATTGGAGAGCCTAGGGCGAGCATGCTCCCTCCGGCAATGGAGTCACCTGCTGCTGCTGCCCATCCAATCAGTGGTGGAGTTGCACCCGCAATGCCGCCGATGACAATGTTTTGTGGTGTACGGCGTTTGAGCCATATCGAATATACGAAGACATAGAACAACACTGAAAACAACGACCAAAAGGCTGCTTTCACACTCACCAAAAGAAAGAGGCTTGAACCGATAAGAGCGATGGTGCTACCAAAAACCAGAGCAAATTGAGGGGTCGCATGACCTTGAGGGACAGGACGATTCATGGTTCGACGCATATGAGGGTCTATATCGGCATCGTACCACATATTGATGGCGTTAGAACCACCAGCAGAGAGCGTTCCACCCACGACGGTAAGAGCGATGGTTCCCAGCGTATCCAGCCAAGAACGATCCAGTTGGATGACATCGTAGCGTGCCAGCGTGTCGTGAACCAATATCGCACAAATCGCAGTGACTTGGAGTAAGACGATGACCCGGAGTTTCATCAATCGAATCATGACCTTCAAGATGCCAGGGTGGTCAAGCACAGGGGTTTGTGCAACCTGGGACTCGGTCATTCTTGCTCAGCCCCGAGGGTTCGCCTTGATTCTGAACAAAAGCGCATACAGAACATCAAAAAGACGGCTGATAGGAATGCGCCAACACCGACGACAAGGTGGAGAAGAGAAAGCCATTCGGGGAAATCTCCAACCTTTGCGAAAACGATGTAAGAGCCACCAACCATGACATTGACCAGCCAAATGCCGGTCGTAAGTTCTCCGAAGCGAACCAATTCCTTTGCTCCATCACGCCCCTGTGCAGAGGTACGGAGGTTTGAAACCCCGAGAATCAGCACCAGACCGACAACAAGAGCCCCCAGTCGGTGAATCATTTGAATGAAAATCCCCGGGCCATCAAGGGACGGAAGAAACGACCCCTGGCACTGAGGCCAACCCGTCGGGAAGCCAACCGAGCAACTTTGATTGTACTGCCCTCCAGCTGAGGATGATACCCAGGCACCAAGAACCAATAACAAACCAACAGCACCAGCCATCGCATTGGCTCGAGAGGTGTGAGCATTGACAAAATCAAGAGGTGAGCGAAGGAATGCCCATTGTGCTCCCTCACGTATCCTCATCTCCATAAATTGCCAGAGCAAACCTGCGGTGAAAATACAAGCAAGGGAAAGGTGGAGCGCAACGGTCCAATCCGCATTGTCATAGCGTACTGTAATGTATCCAGCCGTAGCCTGAATAACCAGAAGGACAGCAGAAAACGCCGAGGCCTGAACCACTCGTTTACCATAGGTCTTCTGTGTTCTCAATGCTAACAGAACGTTGTAGATGATCGGGAAAGCGATGAGGCCGACCAAAAGCCGATGGAACCACTCAACAAAAATTTGGAATGTAGTGTAGCGATGGTCTTCGCCCCGGGAATCAATTTCTTCAGGATTTGCATCCCAATACGCCTCTTGCTCTTCTTCGGACACATCAAAATGCCAGGTTCCGAAGCAGGTAGGCCATTCGGGACAAGACTCACCTGCGTCATTGATTCGGATGCTTCCTCCGACGATGACAATGAGTAGAGCCATCACGGCCAGAACCAGCGGTAGGGTTGACGGACGACGCCAAACCGATTGTTCCATGTTGCACCGTGGGAGCAGACCCCTTTTGAACAAATGCCTCCACCCCTGTGCATGGGGTCGGCCTTTCGCATGGCTTTGATGCTGACCGTTTTGTTGTGCATTCCATCATATATTTCTCAATCTCAGCCCGTTGAAGAAACCTCACAGCCAATCCAAGGTCAACTCCTTGATGTCCGCTATCTTTCGTACGAATGTCTGACTTCTTCGACCTGTGAGCCAACTCAACCGGATCATCTCGTCGAGTACTTTAGTGCTGATTGGTGTGAACCTTGTCTCCAAGTCTCGGACCAATTGAACAATCTCAGCGAAAACGGAAGTGTGATGCTTCAACACCATCCCTCAACCTTCGATGATACATTTCTGTCCGATTCAAAATTACGATTTGACATCGAATATCGCCTGCTGTTTTATCCGTCCATCGTTGTAGATGGGTCCTTCCTGCTCACGGGCTCACGCCAGGCTCTCGACCTCAACGCCACCATGGCAAACTCAAGTACCAATTGGAGCGGTTTGAATTCTATAGAATATATCAATGCAACTCTTTCATGGAATATTTCAAATGATGAAGTTGTGCGGATTTGGCAACTTGAACCCACACCGCATACCAGTCTAAATCGAACACATTCAAACCTTGCTCGGCAACTCGTGCCAATCCCAGCGAATGCTTCATCCGTGACCATCAATGTCAGCGACCTCTCTGAACATACCGCATTTGTGGTGATGCTCGAAAACGAAGGTGTTCGCCACCTCAGTGCGGGCTCTTTAGCACCCACTGGCCTTGTTGATGTCAGTCCAGAAGACGGCATTGAGAAAGAACAGATTTCATCATTGCGTCCGTCGCACCTCGCCATGATTGTCACAGCATTCCTCATCGCCATGATGGCTCCAGCCCTCATCCTTCACCGCAATGAGATGCTAAGGGATGGTCAGCAAGATGTCGTGATGAGACAGGCAGAGGAGTGAGGTAGGTTCAAAAAGAGTAGGTCGCTCGGCTACTTGCGAATTAGGTTCGCAGGTGCCCACCATGGTCAAGCCAGCACGACTCCACACACGATTTGAACGAGCACGAATTATTGGCGCACGCGCCCTACAAATTGGAATGGGTGCCCCTCTTTACGCCACTGAAGAAGTCCTTCGTGACGAATTCAAAGAAGAACTGGTCTCCCTTTACGGTCTTGAAGAAGCTGCTATTCGTTTCGTGCTTGACCCGCTTAAAATCGCTCTCTACGAATACGAGAATCACTTGATTCCCATCGACATCGACCCTCACGAATGAGTTGAACCATCTGAGGAAAAGCCGTAAAATTCGGCTTCCTTGACATCGGGCAATCGCTCTCGCTTTACTAACAGCGTGCGAACCGCCCATAAATCAACAAAGACGCGATATTTTGTCGTAGCGTCGAGGTAATCAACGCCACTCGAACCACCTGTGCCCATTCGACGCCCAATCATCCGTTCGACCATTCGGGCGTGGTGGGTTCGAAATAGCAACATGGCTTGTTCCAGTTCAACAAAACTATCGATGAGCCGACGAGGCCATGACAGGAGAGGTAAATCCCGATATGATTCAATGAAGAGAAGACCAGCACGAGCCCTGTGGAGCAATCCTTCTGGTAAAAGGAAAGATTCTGCTCCAATCCGGCTGGATTCGATACGTGGACGCACGGTCGCCTCGTCTCCGTGGCCGATGGCAACCATGTGGGCAATAACTTCCTCACCGTGGAGTTGCATAGCGTCGAGGTGTCCGGAAACATAAGCCATGACTGCTTCATGGTCGCCATTTGAATCAGGAGTTGATCCGTGGATGGGCGTTCTCGCCAACCAAGCGATCAAGGCATCGTTGAGGGAAGGTGATTCATGAGTGGAGTGAAAATCCTCTAAGGCTTGCTGTGGAACCTTGCCCTCTTTAGCTAACTTCTCCATATGGGCCAGTGGGTCCATGCCACCAACACGTTGTTCCTGTTCCAGTCCCAACAGAACCTCAAGTTCACGCATTTGCCACGATTCAAACCCAGATGAGGTGCCCAGTCGATCCCTGAACGCAAGGAAATCTTGTGGCGTGAGTGTTTCCATCACTTTCCACTGGTCTGCCAACAGCCGGAATATCTCACTCACACGCTCAAGGTGCCGAACGATTTTGGGGATGGCGTGTTCTTCCACCTTCTCTTGAGCAAGGAGGTCACGTGCTTCTTTGAGTTCTCTCAAGATCAATTTGAACCACAACTCAAATGTTTGATGAACGACAATGAAGTGTAATTCATCATGAGATGGTGCTGGCGAATAGCCCTCCGGCCCATCCTGTAATTTCAACAAGGACTCGAGTTGGAGGTAATTCCCATAGGTCATTCGGTGAGAGGGGGGGTTGCCGACCATGACGGACCATGATACAGAGACCACATGAACCCTTCACTCGCATCTCCAACATAGACGCCTTCAAACGAGGATTTTCTCTCAGCCATGAGAGTGATTCCAATCTCATTGGGATAGGGTATGGAGACATAACCCTCATAGAGCGAATACGAAACCCCTCCTTATGGGCGTACCAATAGAAGCAGTGCGAAATTGGCTCGCCGCTTACGATAAAGATTCAATCACCATTGGTGTTGTTGCCTCGCACTCGTCTCTTCAGATCCTCCACGGAGCCCGTCAAGAGGGTTTCAAAACACTTGGAATCGCTGTCGGAGAAAATCGACGTCGCTTCTACAAAGCCTTCCCAGGGGCTGACCCTGATGAATGGCTCATGCTGGATGACTACCGTGAAATGCTCGACCACGCCGAATGGTTTCGTGAAAAGAACGTCATTCTTGTCCCACACGGCTCTCTCGTCGAATACTTGGGTGCTACGAATTTCAGGAGTTTGAATGTCCCGACCTTTGGTAATCGCAACATCTTGCACTGGGAGAGCAGCCGTGCCCTGCAGCGCCAGTGGTTAGAAAGCGGAGGGTGCACCATGCCACAAGTTATCGAAGACCCACACAAGATTGCAGGGCCAGTGATTGTCAAATATGCGGGAGCTAAGGGTGGAAGAGGGTACTTCATCGCCAGAGATTATCGAGATTTCCGACGGAACGTCGACATTGAAGAAGAATTTACGATTCAAGAATATGTTCTAGGATGCCGCTATTATCTGCATTTCTTCTTTGACCCACTTTCAAAGGATGGTTACCAAGTTCAAGGGCGAGGAGCACATGCTGGGAAATCACTGGGTCGACTTGAATTGCTTTCAATGGACCGTCGTGACGAAAGCAACGTAGATGAATTTTACAAATTAGGCTCATTGCGCGACCTGCGTGAAATGTCACTCGAACCTTCCTTTGTCGTAACGGGTAACCAACCCGTGGTCATCCGTGAATCCTTGCTACCAAAGGCCTTTGAAATGGCTGAGGGGACTGTCGCTGCATCTTACAACCTTGAGGAAGAATCTCGTGGGATGCTCGGGCCATTCTGTCTTGAGACCATCGTGACGGACCAACTCGAATTCAAAGTATTCGAAATCAGTGCTCGTATTGTTGCAGGATCAAACCCCTTCATCGGTGGTTCACCATACTCAGACATTAACGAACCCTTCATGTCAACCGGACGGCGTATTGCCCGTTCCATCAAGAAGGCGCTTGAAGCGGGCCGTTTGGATGAAATCGTGTCGTGATGAGGTCAGTCATCATCTGACTGTTCACCCGTGAGTGCATCAAGGTCAGGCGCACCGGGTAGAACATCATCCTCTTCTGTCGTTTCAGCCTCATTGGCTTCATTCTGTTCCACGTCTTCATCCTTGTCTTTTGAGGTGGTACCTTCTTCGGCCAAGCGAAGTTCTTCTTCGAGTTCTTTTCGACGGGCTTCTCGCTCTTCAGGCGTGGGTAGAACGAATTCTGCAACCATCATGATGGGGTCACCACTTGACAGTTCACTGTTGTATTCAAGGAGGTCGTTCCCTGCGTTAACAATCACTTGGAATTTCGTAGGGTCCTTGCTACGTCGCTTGTTATGCTTCTTGTAATAATGGACGTAGACCTGGTACTTACCAGCAGGTGCCTTTCCATCTTCCCAGAAGACGTTTTCTACGGGCTTACGAGTTTCAGCACGAACATTGGCGTCAACATCGAGTTCGCCACCGCAGGCAGAGGCCTTGTTACCACCGTGGATTCGCTCTCCTGAAGGGCAAACAATGTGAAGGTCAAGGTCGTTGTAATTGTTCCACATCAGTGACACTTGAACGTCTGAGGAAGAAGCTCCTTCCCGTTCGAGTCGTGCCCTGAGTTCAGACATGGCGCGCTGCGCGGCCTCTCGTGACTCAAGCATTTCTTGCTCCCTTGCCGCTTCAATTTCAGCAACACGCTCTTGTTCAGCAGCCGCAATGTCTGCTTGGCGTTGTTCCTCAATCTCAGATATTGTATCATCGACTTCAGGGACATCAACACCTGCAGCCCGTAGTTCTTCAGCGAGTTCTTTACGGCGGGCTGCTCGCTCTTCTGGAGACGGAAGGTTGAATTCTGCCACCAGCATGATCGAATCTCCCAGCGAAAGTTCACCGTTGTATTCCAAGAGGTCGCCTCCTTGGTTGACAATCACTTGGAACTTGGTTGGGTCACGACTTCGTCGCTTCTTGTGCTTCTTGTAGTAGTGAACGTAGACTTGATATTTTCCAGCAGGCGCTTTTCCATCCTCCCAGAAGACGTTTTCTACAGGCTTGCGAGTTTCAGCACGTACGTTGGCATCAACGTCGAGTTCTCCACCGCAAGCAGAGGTTTTGTTGCCGCCATGAATACGCTCCCCTGAAGGACAGACTACGTGAAGGTCAAGGTCGTTGTAATTATTCCACATCAATGAAATCTGAACGTCTGAGGAAGACGCACCTTCACGCTCAAGGCGGGCCTTGAGCTCAGCCATGGCTCGTTGTGCTGCTTCTCGTGACTCAAGCATTTCTTCTTGCTTGGCTGCTTCGATTTCTGCGAGACGCGCTTCCTCTGCTTCCGCGATATCCGACTGGCGAGTAGTTTCCCGTTCTGCTGCAAGACGAGCTTCCTCAATATCTCGTTCACGTGCCCTGCGTTCCATTTCTTCATCTTCAAGACGGCGTGCTTCTTCTGCCCGGAGCCGTTCAGCATCTAATTCCTGCTGACGACGGTTTTCTTCGTCGTCATGTTTGGCATTTCGGCTTTCATTAAATCGGTCTTCTGCGAGTTGCCGGTCACCATGGTTTTGTTGCCGAAGCATGTCTTGGACGCTTGCAAGTTTACGATCAAGATTCTTTTTGGCTTTGCCAAAACCCATTCCAGATTGTTGGCTCATCAGGCCTTCTGCCTTCATGCCGCTTTGAATGTTGACTTGAGCTTCTCTTCTCATGACGATAAACATCAACCCGAGAGCAAAGGCTCCCCCAAGAACTATTGTCACGATGTAGTCTTCGGGTGCCATACAGTTAGGGGATGGAGAACTACCTCTTGAATCATGCGTTAGCCCATTCTGTATCACTTAACTGAGCGGAACAATAAGATAGGGTGCCTTTGATGAATCAACATGCGAGAAGTAACGTTGACGTGGTCGAGGGAAGCCCTCGGTACGACTTCATTCTCACAATTGGATGAAACTGTTCAAAAATTGAGCATTATGGGACATTTGAACATCACCAAAGATGGTGTCCGACAAATTGCGATGCCAATTTATCGAGACGGAAAGAGTTCGGAGGATATGGAAGCGATTGAGTTCATCACCGTTGAGCAACATCTCAACGAACGAGAAAGTGATGCGCTGGTCATTTGGAACGAACACCCCCTTGTTTTGCTTGCTTCTGGAACAGAAAATATTCACATTTTGCCACCCTACGAATACGAAAACGGTTCAATTACAGTTACCGTGCGAGGGCTTCCGGATGCAATCTCTACCTTCGTGAACCTCTGTAAGGCATTTTTACCACCAGACAAAATCAGTGTACAAAACATTCAGCAACAGGACGAGTTATTCAAAGAAATCCTCACCAACCGCCAATATGAATGCATCACCCTGGCATCACAACACGGATATTACGAACATGAACAAAAGGTCACCATACAGGGCTTAGCCGAGGTCATGGACATTGCTCGCTCGACCTTCCAGGAACACCTCCAAGCCGCTGAAGAGGCTATTTTACGATGGTCAAGTGAGCAACTTCGATGATGATTAGGAAACAAACCTTTGATGAAGAGGGGAGTGTGGGTGGATTCATGGACAAAGCCTCTCGGCTTGAGAAAATCCTGCCCAACGGCCGTGGTGTTTGGATACCAATTGACCATGGTGCATCCGATTATCCAACAGAGGGACTTGTTGACCTTGAAGGGACCATCAAGGCCCTTATTCGGGCGGAAGTTGATGTGATTTTGGCCCAAAAAGGCGTTGTAAGTCATTTCAGTCATCTTTGCGAGGGGACGAAAACATCGATGATTATCCATTACTCAGTTTCCACACGCCATGGTGGACCGCAATCTGACAACAAGATACTCGTCGGACATGCTGACGAAACCCTCTCGCGCGGAGGCGTTGGAGTATCCAGCCAAATCAACCTTGGAAGTCGTTGGGAGCCCGAGATGGTCGAACGTATGGGTGAATTAAACCGACAAGCTCACCAACTCGGACTTCCATCCTTTGGCATGGTCTATGCCAGAGGAGAACATCTATCTCCCCAGAAAGGTGACTTGACTGGAGGCCAGGCTCATGGCGTACGCCTTGCATTTGAACTCGGGTGCGATGCTGCAAAGTCAGTTTGGACTGGGGATAACGAAAGTTTCCAACAGGTGGCGAACGCTGCGCCCATTCCCGTTCTTGTCGCTGGTGGGCCTGCATCGGGACAAGCAGGTGAAGTGTTGGATTTAATTCACCAAGCCCTCAATGCTGGTGCCAGTGGAATTTGCATGGGAAGGCAAATCTTTGGCCACCCACAGGTCGAAGAACTCGCACGGGCTGTCGTGATGCTGGTGCATCACAATGCAACTGTTGAAGAAGCAATGAACGCACACAATCTCTGAGGGATTTGCATGGAATTGTGGCTCCGAGATGACGGAAAAGCGAATCATGATACTCATGGCATCGACCGATTTTGGCGAAGAACTGCACAACACGAACAAGATATCTGCGTGAACGATGGGAAACTGTACGCCGTCAACGGCCTGATTGGAGCTCATATCGTCATACGAGACGGTCAAAGCCAAAATGAGGGCATTCAATTCATTGGCACCGCAGATTGGCTTTTGGTCGAGTGCGAGACATGGTCGATGATTCCACTGGAAAACCTCATCGCTGCTCGGGAAGGGAGCCATACGAAAATCGCTGCAGTGATCACCTCACCGATTCAAGCCCAGGGGGCAGGTTTTGCACTTCAACAAGGAGTTGATGCTTTGGTTGTGGAGAATCAAAGTGACCTGGTAGAGGCTGCACTGAGCGTTAAATCCCAACGTCTTGAACTACTTACAACCTCAGCTCAAACCGACAATAACAACGGCACTGAAACTCTTTCTCATTTGGAAGTGGTGCGTGTTGAGGACGCTGGCCTCGGTGACCGCTTCTGCCTAGACTTCCTCTCGCTGCTCCACCAAAACGAAGGGGTACTCGTCGGTTCAAGTTCCGAAACTATGGTGTTGGTTCATTCAGAAACCGTACCGTCTACCTTTGTCCCAACACGGCCGTTTCGAGTAAATGCTGGTTCCCCACACGCTTACATTTTGATGGCAGACCACACTACAAAATACCTCAGCGAATTGGTTGCAGGTGATGTCGTTCAAGCGGTTAATCTTAACGGAGGGACGAGAGAAATCGTGCTTGGACGTATCAAAATCGAGCAACGACCAATGCTCAAAATTTCGTTTTTGGCAATCGATAGTGATAGCAGGAAGAATAAAGAAGCCCATGTATTCCTACAACAAGCAGAAACAGTACGACTTATCGATTCCGATGGGGCGGTCAAATCCGTAACCGAACTCAACGCCGGAGATGTGGTGGTGGGGCGGCACGGAACCGAAGCGCGCCATCTTGGCATCGCTATTTCAAGCGCTGTTGAGGAGCGATGAAGGAATGGCTGTACTCGGAAAAGGCTCTGCACACGGTGCATGCAGCCTTCTCCATGCCGCCGCTCTGGGTTACGGGGCGAGCATCGCTCTCGACCTTCCAATCACAGTGCGATTGCTTGACCGACCCAGTAAGCGTGAAGTCACCGACAAGGACTCACTTCTTGACGCTGTTCTTGATGTATGGATTGAGTCAAAGCACCCGTTACCTGAATCATATGAAAAAGATGAGTTGCATTGGGGCGTAAACTCAAAGATTCCAGTCAAACAGGGCCTCAAATCATCGGCCGCAACAAGTATTGCTGCACTCCGTGCACTTTGTGATGCAACCAAAACTCAACTCGAGGCAGCGGACCTCGTCGCTCTTTCTGCGCAAGCACAATTGAATGCGGGTGTATCTCTCACTGGATCGATAGATGATGCTTGGGCTTGTTCAACCAAAGGGTGGAAGTTAATCGACATTCAAGCACCCATTGCGGAGGGAGTCCTACTAACTGGTGAGGGGCCGAAGAGTGATGACTGGACCGTGTTACTTGTATTGCGTGGGGAACGTGAGCAACAACCTGTGATGGAAGATTTCGCTCCACATCTCCAACCTTACCAACAAGCCCTCAATGCTCTGCAAGACGGAAATGAATTGGTAGCAATCACATGGAATGGCCGAGGGACAGTCGCAGCCCTACGTGACATTCAAGGACGGAAAATGAGCAATGATTCATTCATGAACAGTGCTCGTTCTGCCGGTATTTCAGGCTCTGGACCTGCCCTTGTGGTCATTGTTCCAAGCCAAGAAACACCAACGCTCGAGCGACTCAAAAAATGGTATACCACTCATTACAAGAACATCGAAATCGTTGAAACCTCATTCTTATCGGATGAAACAGACGACGAATTGGAGTGAACACCTTCTTGAAGGCCGGAGATTTCGGCCAAATGAACATCATGCACATGCATTTGGGGGAGTC
>QQSD01000017.1 GCA_003602485.1 Candidatus Poseidoniales archaeon
GCTCGTATAGTGTAGTGGCCCATCATAAAGGACTCTCATTCCTTTGACCCGGGTTCAAATCCCGGTACGAGCACTTGATTGACGTCAACACGTATTGTGCTGCTTCCCTGTCATGATTGATCCTCACTTGGATTGGGACTACCGTTATTTCACTACATCTGTCAATGGCAATCATTGAGAGATTTTTTGTCGAAGAAAATCAACGGTTGCTAAGAGTTGGCGTTGGTCATTCACATCGCCACCAAAGGTGTCGCATTGTTGTCCACCCCGATGAACCTCAATCCAGTAACTGGTGGAACTTTTGTGTTCTCCATCATTGTTTCTCCATTGATGGGTTTCTGAGTTGACTACCAGTTCATCACCTGGTTCAAGTTTGGTTGCAGAAGCGACGAAGCAAGATGACTCCCCGAAAATACCTTTGTGATAAATCACCGCCGTCATATCTTCAGCGTGCCAGCGTACCTCATGATATTGGCGAGAAACGAGGTACTCAAGCGGTGCAAGCAAAGCGATGATGACAAGTGGCCAAATTTGCTCTCGGAGCGGTGAAATCGGTGATGCATCGCCGTCTGAAATGGTCATCAAGAGATAGATGGCGGTGCACCCGATGTACACAAACTTCGCACCTCCAATTTCGTATCGCATCATGATCATATCATCGGGGACGGTATCTTTCCATTGATCATTCAATATCGTTTGCTTTTCCATATATGCCTCATAAGACAATTCAGGAGACGTTGAACCGTATCGCTCTGTCTCCTGTTTGTTCTGCAAATCGGATTTGTCTTCATCGGCAGCGTTCCAAAACGGAGAATTAGCCTGTCCTTCTTCCTGCATGTTTGACCTCATTTAATTCGCTTCTTCAATCTTCTTGCGATAGAGGCAAGTGTGAAGCAATTTTTTTGAGTTCTCCGTCGTTTACAATGGAGGAGATATTTGCTCGTGTCCTTGTTAAATAGAATTTTACCGAACGTTGCAATGGGATTAGCCTGATAGGAAATCCGAAAACAATTTACCATGGTATATGCAGATAGTATCCCGGTGCGAGCACCTTTCTGTTGAGTTAAATTCTGCTTAGAAATTGATTATTTGCACTGGAAGCACTTAGGAATAAATCGCCAAAAGCATCGATAGTGTGACCAATTGGATTTGAGTAACCGCCTCCCATGAATACTACAGTAGGGATCAGATGTTCAACCGATAGGTCAAAAACCATCTCATTTCGCTTGCTCATACCTTGGCGAGATATGTTCAATTTACCCAAAGTATCGGTGGCCAATCCGTCAACACCTGCTTGGAAAAGAATGAGTTCCGGGTCGAATTGTTTGGTTATATCTAATGCAGTGGCAACCATGGCAAGAATTTCCTTGTCACCCGCACTTGCAGGTAACTCTAGATCATAATCACTTTCTGACTTACGAAATGGAAAGTTTTGCTTGCAGTGCACAGAAATTGTCAATACCTCGTCCACATGTTGTAAAATGGTAGCTGTCCCATCCCCTTGATGGACATCAAAATCAATTACAGCAACCCGAGTCAAATGATACTTACTCAATGCTAAAAGGGAGCATACAGCAAGGTCATTAAATATACAATAGCCAGAACCAAAATCATAGTGAGCATGATGAGTTCCTCCAGCCATATTGCCTGCTATACCCCCGTGTTCCATTACATGGTCTAAAGCAGCAATCGCCCCTCCCATCAAAAGCAATGTACGTGGGATTATTTGTGATGTCCATGGAGTTAAACCGATTCGCTTCATTTCCTTTTGAGTCAAACATTGATTCATAAAATTATCAACATAATTCGGATCGTGTGCCATAATAAGTTCGTTGCGTGATGCTTCTGTTGGTTGTTTTATGATAAATTTATCAGAATGTTCGGGATTATTGAGCTTGTCGACCAATTTAATGTATCGATCACGAGGAAATCGAGCATCAGGATGAATACCATTCGTGTATATTGGATGGTACCAAATGGATAACTTGTGATTTGTCATGGCATGAACTCATTCTGCAGATATTTGAGAACTTGCTTGATTCCCGGTGCGAGCACTCATCGTAGGCGCATCTATACCATCACGCTTCGAACCGCTGTCGCTGTGAGTTGGAACAAACATTACGATTTGATTTCGTCCTGTTCCGCATCTTCAACAAGGATAAACTCAAACGCTCCTGTGGCGCTATCGTAGTCAATGCTCAGGAAGAGAGCTTTCATTTGACGCTCTTCGAAGGGATCATGAAACCAGGGCTGGCCGCCTCTGAAAATTGCCAAGATTTCTTTGTAATCTGGCAAGGACATATTTCCAGTGATGGTGTATTCCGCAGATTCAGCACCTTCATCGAGAAGGTCATCCCCTTCGTTACCGCGAATGACTGTGCGTTGCAGTCTTCGCTTTACGGCCATGTGAACGTTGCAGTTTGAGATTTTGTGCCAGTCTTTTCCAACGCTTGCGATAAAACACTCATTTGCTTCCATGCTCCGGTGGATGAGTTTCGGCATTTAGTCGTTCTTCCAACTTCATGAGGAGTTTGGAACTTGAGAATTGCCAAGATGCCATCGTACTTGCAGAGAGGTTCCCAGTAAGCATCCTCTCAATGGGATACGCTATTCAACCGAAGCGAATGGAATTGAATCTTAATCCCGAGCAGAGGTCGTGCGGTACGTATTTCCACCAATCGTAACCTTGGTGACACGGTCGGTAGCGATGCATCTGTACTGCCCCCTCTCCATATCGACCACCGTTTTGAGGTGGTAATCGGACGGGTCATAGGACATGCCAGCACCGGAAATTTGAGGTGAGGTTTCGCCCTCATCTTCTTCCGTTAACATTCCTTCTCGCGCCCTCATGTCACGGAGATTCCCGTTTCGCATTTCAAATTGGATATCAAAAATGACGTTGTGGTGTTGACTCAATAATTTCATGATTTCCAACTCGGGAAGAAAATCACGCCCTGATGTAGAAGGGCGTCCTGCAACATAGGGCTGACGACGAGCGGGAGGTGGGAGTGAAGACCTCTGTTCTGACGTTAATATTGAGTGCATTGTTCTCGGGATTGCTGAGGCATTGAAATTAGAACAACTCAGTAGTAAAAGCATACTGGCAACCAAATCCGTATGCAATGCACGGGGTTGATGCTGCATGGTGCGAACACAGGCATTGGAGCGGTTGAGATGGATCGGAAGATGATTGGAGGAAAAACGGGATTTCATTCCAAGGTCCATCATGGCAGCCTCAAGGGGAAAAAGTTCGACAAGTTGTTGGTTGATGGTTTGTTGAAGTGAAATTTCAGAACCCTCTGTACACCGTGTCCAAAGCGTTGACTCAAGGATCGTCTCGCACCATCGCAGCGCTCGCTGTACTGCCTTCATTCTGTTTGGATCAACTTCAGACTCTGTTGTTATTATTCCAAAAGGAGTTTCATAAATCATACTTTACCTACTTGTTCGACTTGTATTAAAGAATGAAGCAAAAAATTCCAAAACAATAAACGCGCATCACTTGCGGGTGTCTGATAAAAATTCATTATGTAGGCTTAGGATGATGAATACATGCGCTCTGCATTTGTCTTGGTTACACTCCTGTTACTCAGCGTAGTCGCTGTGCCTGCGGACTCGATAGAGAGTACGAAACAACTCGAAAATCAAGCTCCTCATTCCATTGATGTTCAGCAGACTGCTGCCCGAACATCAACCTTCAACGTGACGCCTTCCAGTGGCTGGACTACCGGTGGTGAAGAGATTACCATTACAGGAAGCGGCTTTTCTGGCCTTGCTTTTAAGAATATGACATACGATGGTATCAACCATCAATGGGTGACGTCGAATTTGGACATGAGTGACCAAGCAGGCCGATGGAATGCCGTGGCCGTTGATTCAAATAACCACATCCATGTTGTGCAAATTAAGGATGAAAGTTACCAAATCCGCCACAGTGTCTATGACGGAACCGGTTGGAATAGCAACGGAATCAATACTTGTGGCAATACATATTGTTGGGACATCCATATGGTCATTGATGATAATGACCACATACACTTGGCCTATACAACATACACCCAATGGGATGAAACGCTGGTCTACATGAACTACGATGGAACAACATGGACGGACACCGTTGTTTCATACTCTGCTCATTTTGGGCCAATCGGCATCGCAGTTGATTCGGCCAACAACCCGCACATCTCCTATGCTGTCGACGGATCAAATCAATGCGGTGATGGACTCCGCATTGCCTCTTCCAACGGAACTGCTTGGTCCCACACCACTGTTGAGGCGGGAAACAATCGCGGTTGTGAATCTGCAATTGTCATTGATGAAAGTGATAATATTTACATCGCCTATCAAGATCGCAGCTCCTCGAAATTGAAAATCGCAACAGACAAAAGTGGATCTTGGGACTCCTATTTGGTTGAACAAGGAGGCTTCGGGAGCAATTTGTATCCGGGCTACATGACATCGATGGCCATGGACAAACAAGGACAATTCCATATCGCCCATTACGATGATTATGAACACGATTTACGATACTCAACGGGCGCTCCCAATGGCCTGTGGACGACTACACTTTTGGATTCAAGTGGGTATACAGGTCTCGATCCTTCAATCGCAGTTGATGCTGCTGATCAACCCCATATTGTATACCACACCTGGTCGGGAAATAATTTGAAGTACGCAACAATCAACCCAGCGACTTCCAACTGGACCGCCACTACAATTGTAAACAATGCCGATGTAGGAGAGGGGAACTCTATTTTCATCGATGACAGCGGGGTTATGCACGTTCCGTTTAGTGACGATACAAATGACGTCTTGAAGTACACAACAAAATCAACTGGCCTCAGCCAAACAATGGAAATAACCGTTCAATTTGGCCCATACGGCTCCGTGACGGGCACGGTTGTCAACGATACGACCATCATCGTGACCACACCTAATGCAGGTCAAACAGCAGATACCATCGACATCACGCTGCGAGACAAAGACGGTACTGCTCACATACTTGCCTCAGCATTTACCTTCATCTCACCGGATGATGTGGACAGCGATGGCGTCCTCAATGCGAATGATGGTTGCCCCAATACAGCCGGCACATCCTCCATCGGACAACTTGGTTGTCCCGATGCTGATGGAGATGGATACAGCGACGCAACGGATGCCTTTCCAAATAATGCGAATGAAGCATTTGATACTGACGGCGACGGGGTTGGGGACAACGGCGACGCCTTCCCAAATGACCCGAATGAGACCGTTGATTCAGACGCTGATGGAGTCGGTGATAACAGCGACGCCTTCCCAAATGACCCCAATGAGACCCTTGATTCGGACGCTGATGGAGTCGGTGATAACAGTGACCTGTACCCTCTCAATGCGAATGAATGGGAAGATTTGGACGGTGACCAGATTCCAGATAACTCACAAGCAAGCAAAGTCGAAATAACAACATCTTCCGAAGATGGAAAGATTCACCTTTACCACATCTTTGGAAATAATCTTACTCTCACAATAACCGCCAATACCTCTGAAGGATTTACCTTGGTTTCACTTCAATCCACTCCAAACATTGTCCCCAACACTGGGGAGTTACCGTACGGCTTCTACGGTGGAGATTCAACGACATTGACACTGCAAAATTACCAGTTCATGGAAAACATCCCTCAGGAGTTTTTCTACGGAGAGTACATCACTGAAATTGGTCCTTATGTCAATTTCAGCGCACATGTGACGGGGACGCCCCACGGTTGTGAATCCTACGAGGAATTTTGGGATACTGAGCAACAAGAGACATGCCCTGGCAAGGCTTCCATGTACCGTACCGATTATTACATCAATTTCTCCATGATGCTTTGGAACGGTGATGACGATAACGATGGTGTTGCCAACAGTTGGGATCTTTTCCCAATGGATGCAAGCGAGAGTAGAGATTCAGATGGTGACGGTGTTGGAGATAATCAAGATGCTTTTGCATTTGATGCCACGCAGTGGTCTGACGCTGATGGTGATGGCTATGGTGATAATTGGGGGAACTCAACATGGAATGAAAGTCGCTCGCTTGATTGGCCTGGAATATATCTCGATAGCGTTGTTTTAGCTGATTACTGTCCAGATGAATTCGGTAATTCTACCGTTGATGGCTATTTTGGCTGTCTTGATGCTGACGGTGATGGTATCGCCAACATCTACGACGAAGTTGAGAACGAGACAGAACCCACTACAAATGAAACCAATGAGACTTCATTGAGTGATTTTGACGGAGACGGAATACCTGACGGAACTGACCTTTGCCCAACGACGGTTGAAAATGGATACGTCGACGATGATGGATGCCTTATTGACGAAGATGGGGACGGCGTTGATGATTCCAAAGACGCATGCCCGGGCACAGAATCCGATGCAACCGTTAACGCCAATGGATGTGTTGTTGAAAATGAGGTTTCAAGAAGTTTCCTTGATGCGTTGAGTTCAGGTGATCAAGGTGCGGTCATCCAGACGGTTGGCATCGGAGCAATCCTCCTAGCAATTTTTGGATTCCTCCAAACCAACATGGTCGCTGCTCTGCTTCCAGATTCAGTTCGTTGGATTCGCGTTCTCAGAAACGACTCAAAACTCAACGACGAGGAGGTGCGTGAATTAGAATATCTCAAATCACTCGTCCAAACTTATTATGAAGATGGAGAGGTGTTCAAAGATGAATTGTACCAACTCAAATCTGAACTGACTGCACGGTATACCAACAGTGAAATCAAGAAAGTTACGCTTGAAAAATTGAACACGCTCATAACGGACTTATTGAGCATGGATGAACAGGAACTTAGCCGCATCGCTCAGAACGATGCCTACTTTGGACTGGGAGGCTCAATCGACGTCCAGGAACGCTCTGACTATCTTTCTGAAGATGCCTTGATGCGTGACGTCGGAATTGACGCCAACCATGAAGGCGCAACAGTCGCCCTTCATTCTAACCACCCACTCAAGGAACTCACTGGTCAAGTAAGCGAAACTGACGGACATGAATACCTTGAGCATCCTGTTGGGAGTGGAACATGGTATTACCGCAACCGTTCCACTGGCGAATGGGTGAGTTGGACGCAGTAATCGCCATACTTGGCACGGGATGATGAGTGGACCCCTTATTCGTACCATAGCACACCAATGATGCTGTGGAAACCTCACAGTCCGTATCAAACAAAGGAAACGTCTTTGCTGAAGACAAGACGCCAAAGTTCTCGACCATCCCAGTTGTCTTCACCGGAGAAGTACACATGGCCCTCATGAACATGGATATCGCCGATGGCTCCCCCGGTTGGTTTCAAATCAATGACTTGCCATGTGGTTCCATTGATCGAATTGTGCGCCCACAATTCTTCTCCAGTTGTTCCGTCGTTGGCGGAGAAGTACACTGTGTATTGATGCACAGTGAGATCGGATGGCCCATTGACTCCAGAAGTTGGTTGGATGTCGGATACTACCCAGAATGTGTTGTTTCGGCCTTCGTACACCCAGAGCTCAAAGTGTGTTCCTGATGTGGCCTTCATGTAGACTTGGGTGCCAAGAACAACAATCTCAGAAGGGGAACTGCTGGCAAATCCTGTGCGAATATCAGCTGCAAGCCAGGTGGAATTGTTGGTCGTCTCATAAGCGTACAACTCAGTTCCATGGGTTGTGCCTGCGTTAGCAGACATGTAGATTGTTGTCCCCATCAGCACCAGATGCTGTGGCGAAGAAGAGAGCACACCAGGGTTGATGTCCTTGACCATGAACGTGGTGTTCGTCGTGGTCTCGTGCTTCCACAATTCGACGTTTCCGTTGTTTGGTCCTGCGGAGAAATAGAGGTCTGAATTGACGGCAATCAACCAACTTGGTTGGATGTTCGCTTCCACTTTCCAAACACTGAAATTTAGAGTTTCATAAGCCCATAGGTCGAACACACCGTTGCTGTCCCGTGCGGAGAAAAACACGGTTGTGTCAATGAGGGTAAATTCTGCCGCAAAACTTCCAGAACCGCCTGGAAAAACATCCGCAATTCGCCATGCAGTTCCGTTAGAGGGGTCAAACACGTATGGCTCGGTGTCGAGGGACGCATCCTGCCCGAGGAACATCAACTGAGAACCAATCGCATGTAATGAGAGAACACTTCCAGAATGTGCCAGTGAGATGTTACCATTCTCATAGGCCCAAATTCCGCTCGCAGTTCCATTGTTTGCTGTAAAATACATGGTTGAATTAATGGTGACAAAATTGGAAGGATCGCTGTTCCCAAGCGGGTTGATGTCTTCGACGAGCGCCACTTCAAAGGTGGTGCAAATCAGCATGCTTGAGATCACCTCTCCGGATTCCAATGCCCCATTCAACGCAATGCCGTTGCCAGCTCCATTATCCATGCCTTGCTGAAGCAATTCTCCAGTTCCGTTGCATCCAAGGTGTGATGGTGCAACGGAAAGACGTGCAACCATCATCGTGAGGGTTGAACTTCCGTCAGCCCCATCTGCTCCGTCAGCGCCATCTGCGCCGTTGGCACCATCCTGTCCTTGAACCCCGTCACAGACAAAAACAAAGGAATCGACTTCAGACACTGACAGTGAATTGTCGCCGTTATCGTCAACTCCAGTTTCAACGAGCGTACCTCCATTTGGGCAATTGGCGCCACTTGGCTCATTTCGAGTGACAATAAGGGATGAGAGCCCATCATTACCATCGCTCCCGTCTGAACCGTCTGCGCCGTTTTGTCCACTCGCACCATTTTGACCATCTTCTCCATCAGTTCCGTTGCTGCCATTCGTACCGTTATTGCCGTTTAGGCCGTCCTTACCGTCGGTGCCCGATTGTCCAGTGAGGTCTATCGCAGCCCATATGCTCTCTTGGCAAACTTGGAATGAGGCCTCAGAAGCGATGAAGAAGATTTGATTGTTAATGGAAGAATCGCACCTAGGAAGGGTATCAATTGAGGTTACAAGATGAAAACTCGAACCATCGCTTCCATTCATACCGGATGCACCGTTCTCTCCGGAGGGGCCTTGTTTCCCCTCAGCATTGGATATTGAATACAGAGAGAACGGAACGAGAACCAACAGGGTGGCCATCAAAATGGCTGGCATGTTCAGTCCATCTAAGGTTGATTTCACATTCGCCTTTGGAATGCCGAGGGTTTCACTAAAGTGAGGTTCCGATTGTTGAGAGATTGAGGGTTGTTCAACCAATGAAGCAGGATTTATGTTGGCTGTTTCTTCCGAGCGATGAATGGCGATTTGTTCATCTGTCCATCCTTGAGAGCGTAGTTGCTCGTCAGTCCACATATCTTTAATCCAATCATCGGGCTATAAATGATTTATGGTGCGGGGATTTGACATCAGGCTTACTGGCCACATCCACAACCAGTCGTTTGACACGATGCTTCGGTCGTTTCAACAACAGTCTCCTTTGGCTTTACGACCTTCTTTCGTCCGCGTAGGATGTTTGGAATTCGCATTTTCCGTTGCGTCTGGTTCGTGCGTCGGTTCATGATTTGTTCACGTGAGGGAGGTATAAGAAGATTGACTGAAATTGAAAAGTCTAAGCTGGGTTCTCTCAACATTCGGCTCATTTGTCGTTCGTTCTCAATTTACGGAAAAGTAAATCCGATTCTATAGAGTGGTGCAGGGTCTTCAGAAGGTCATCACTTTTTGAGAAGATGCCACCCAAGAAGCACATTCCGCCATGGTCGACTTCAATCCTTCATCGTAGTAGGGCTGGCCTTTACGGATGCCACAACGGCTTTGGCACGTGCCACAAACTTTCACTGCAACGCCTTGACCAATCAAGTTGCGAAGCATTTCAACCATGTCCTCATGTCCTTCGGGGGGAAGAATACCATCTCTCGCTAGGTCCACAGAATCGTTCATCAGGAAGATTCGTACTTCATGCCCGTCATCATGCAGTTGCCGTGCAAGGCGCAAGGCATTCCATGTGACATCGGTTCCGTCGTAGGGCTGTTGATTGAGGATGAACATCATCGGCATACTCGCCACTTACGAGGCGGGTCAATAAATTCAATCAAAGCCTGACTTGGCCATCAAGTCAAGAAGAATCGTCCACTTCTGCCGTTGCTACAAGGACTTTCTCGTCTTCATCCCCTCTTTTCACAATCACTGTTGTTGCAACACCAAGGGCAATGAGGAGAAGGAAGATAATGATCAATGCATTGTCCTGAATCGCATCAGCCATCGAGGAAAAGAATCCACCTTCATCATCTGCATCGCCCGTACTCTTGGGTTGGATTAACTGGACGACAGCGTGCTGGTCGTATGCACCACGCGTATAGGTCAACATGCCTTCCATCGATTCGTCGTAAACTTCTGAAGGTGCGATTGGATTCAAGTCAGAATAGAAATCCGGTCGCTGGTCAAATTGTACATTCACCGGCTCATTCAAGGCCAATGTAAGTACGACGTCAACTGTGTAAGGAATTCTTGACTCAAAGAATTCAGGGTCATCAATGAAGCCAAAGAGTGTCACAGCTTGTCCGGTGACATCGAAATGAGCCCATTGGCCCCATGCAGAAGAATCCACGTCAAGGTCGTAATACCACGTATCAGCGACGCGTGAGCCTTGCCCCTGTGCATCGTTATTGCCGTCATCCCCGAGGTCGATTTCAAGTTGCACAGAGCCCGCTTGCCCGCTATCAAGTTCAAATTCTGTAGCGCTGAAGGTAGCTTCCAGTCGCTCTGTTCCGTTTGGAATCCAAACATAATGTGAATCTTCGGTATAGTACACTGCACCGGTTTGTCCATTGTTGAAATGATTCCAGTCACCTTTCCATGAATGGCCCAGGCGGTCGGTGTTGAGAGATACGGTGGTTTCAGCCATCATGGCTTCGTAAATCTCCCAAGCATCCCAAACAGTATATTCTGGGTGGTCAATCATCCCATCACCGTCTTGGTCACGCATCAACTGCAAGGTGCGTGCGAGGGCAACTGCAGCGTCGGTGTCGGTCAAACCATGTCCAACGCGCCAGTCGTGGCATTCACCCGTAGCACTGATGTAGCACTCTGTTGGAATATCGCTGCACGCATCGTCTGAATTTCCATCTTCACAGGAATTCTCCATGCCCTCATAGGTGGCAGTCAGTTCCAATATTAGCTCGACTTCGTGAATACGACTGTAATTTGCAGTCTCCCAATCTTCGAATTGCCCATATGCTGCCGTTCCGTCTCCGCCAACGATACTGTCGCCAAAGTCGTGGTCTTCGCGATGGTAATCTGCCACACCCAAGGAAGGAGCGACATTGATGAGAAGCCCTGCCATTCCGCCGACGTGAGGCGTTGCCATGGAAGTTCCTGAGATGGCCATGTAGTAGAGGTCACCTTGTGTGCGAGTCGACGCATCAATGGCAGTGCCTCGAGGAGCAGTAGCCCAAATATCGCGCCCTGGCGCTCCAACATCGGGCCATGTATGTTGTTGATTCATGCAACCGCGTGATGAAAAGGACGTGACTGCGGTGCCGTCGTGAGTCAGTGCAGCCACCGATATTGCAGAGGGAGTATTTGCATAGACGTTGGTCTTGAGTCCACCTGAGCACTCTCCCCCTGAGCCACCTGAGTTTGAGGCTGCAAAGATGACTGCGACCCCGTTTTCGTAGGTGAGACGGTCCGTAAGTTGTGCAATAACACCGTTGGGGTCGTAATCACCATCTGTTCCCCATGAATTGGAGACAACTCGAACGTGGTGGTTGTTTTGCCCCGGTGTTGAGTGCGCAAAGGTCCATTCGAGTCCTTGCTCAGCAGCAAAAATTGATGCTCCGTCGCCCGTTCCCAAAGCGACCATTTGGCCACCCTTCGCTACGCCAGCTCGTCGTCCGCCCGATGCGTCACCGTTACCAGCGATGGTACCACCAACGTGAGTTCCGTGTCCAGAGGATGTATCCGAGTTTCGAGTTTCAGTCCATTGAATCCCATCGAATTTCGCAGAGTAAATGACTTTCTCTCCCACCCAAGGTTCAAGATAATCAAAATCAGGGTGTCCCGCATCAACGCCCGTATCGAGGTCAACAATGGTTGTGCCATCTCCGTCCCATTCGGTGAACGAGAGGTCAGTCTCGTACTCTACATCACCCTGTGGTGAGATAATAATCCGGTCCCATGAAGTGGTGGCCTTCACGACATGTGTTGTTTCATGCATCATGATACCAACTTCGCCCGTATCAAGATCCGACGGATCTATTCCACCGTATTGGGAGGGCAGGTAGAAGAAATCCAATTCTTTGTTGAGTTCGAGGTACTCCACACGGTCCCACATTGAAAGGCTCCTCATGTCTGTCAGCGTACCTTCAACCAAACCTCCGTCGACCAGTGGGGCTTCGCCAAGCAGCGTCAAACGATACGACTCGAGAGCATCACGATCTTGTTCAGTCAAGGGAGAATTGAGTTGAAAAATGACTTCAACCACCAACGAACCGTCTTCCTCTACGAGTTTGTCAATGAGGTCAGCGTTCATTTTGGTGGCATCTCCGTATGGATTCATGCCGTCTGCAACAGGTGCTGCGGTAGCGCCGACCATGAGTGCCTGCATCAAAACGGCCAGAAGAACCAATGTTCGCTGTTGTCGCATGGTTATTTTTGCCTCCCGTTGTCTTATAATCGTGGTGGTAATTTGCAGACAGCGTAAAAATATCATTTCCAAAGGAACAGGTCGTATTTCACGCCATCCGACCAATAACGAAACCGAGAAGGATATACAAACTGGTAGGTGATGGATGGGCTATGGGCTACCCTATCACGGCAAAGCAACGGCATCTTGCATTTGTCTTGGTAAGCATCATGATAGCAGCACCTTGGGGGGCCATGCCCTTTGCTACCGATGAAAAGACCTCCCTTGAATTCGGAGAAGAAACACAGCACGTCAACCAACTGACTCAACAATTCCCCGTGGCAAACGGATTTACCTACACCAACCTGTCTCAATCACCCATCACCGGGATTACAACGCTTGAGCGTCCTTCGATTTCCTGGTCTGCGACCTCTGGCTTCGGCCTCACAAACATGCGAACAGGTGCATGCTCAGCCTATCTGCCCGCTACTGACGAGGTATTCCTCATCGGTGGCCGGATTGACGGAGACCCGACACAAACAGGCGATGAAGCCCCAACAAAAACCGTTGAAGTCTTTGATGTAGCCAACCAGGAATGGACACCCGCCGTTGAGGAGTTGAAGGAAGAACAACAGTATCACAAATGCACTGTTGTTGACAATAAGATCTACGCAATCGGAGATCATCACCCCTTCGAAACTCCAAGCGTAGAGGCTACTGGAGTGGTTCAAGTCTATGATCCAAACAATGGAAATTGGTCGTATGGGACATCGATGCCAGCGACGAAATCTGTTGGCCTTGCTGGTGTCGCATCCCAAGGTGGTATGATCTATGTTGCCGGTGGTGTTTCACTCAAAGACCGCTCAGATGCCACAGACCGACTCATGAGGTACGACCCTGTGAACGACTTATGGACTGAAATGACGAGCATGAACCACACACGTCATTCCTTTGAGCTGGTATCCTTCCGTGGCAAACTCATCGCATATGGTGGGGTTGCAGAGTTCTTTGACCCGATTGCGAACACGACCGTCGAAGAAGAAACAAATCTCACAGAAGCTTATGACCCCGTTACGGATTCATGGTCACAACTCCCCAATGCAACACATGCAATGTCTGCTTACGCTGCTGCCGTCTATAATGATGAAATCGTCATCATAGGTGGGTATTCTCTCTCAGGATGGCAGGCCTCTTTGAACGACAAAACCTACGGTTACGACCCCTTCGTAAATCGGTGGGACACCTATGCCACATCACAGATTGGACTCTATGATTCAACGTTAGCGCGGGCCAATTCAACGCTTGTTTATGCTTCAGGAGACAGTTCAACGTCCCGCTTCTCAACCTGGAGCGTTCAATATCTGGCTGAAAATGAGTGCTTCGTCAATCCGACACTACGAGAAGGGTGGCTGACATCACCGACCCAAGACCTACGACCTGACGCACATGGCTCAGCGAGTCCTATCTGGCTCAACTTTGACGCCTCAACTCCGCAGGGAACTGATTTGGGACTCCAGTACAGAACTGCAGAAACCGCACAAGGAATCGCTGGTGCATCATGGAAACCAACTACAGTACCGGTATTCTCGTATCTGTATGAGGCAAATCATTCACTGAGTGAAGTCCCGGAGAACAGTCCCTTTATCCAATACAGAGCGAAATACAGTACGACGGAAATCATGGATTGGGAGACTCCCTCGCTACAAACGATGAGTCTCGGTTACGATGATGTCGCCTTCCTCACACAGCTTCCCGAGACAATGCAGCCCACATCGACACCCATCCTCATCCAAACACAACACCACGCATCTACACAGCAGGGAGATTATGTCCTCTCGATTCATTCAACAAATGAAATCGGCACTCTTGAACAAACATCCCAATGGACTCGTCTCGTATGGAATTCAAGCACCTCCACACTCACGATTGACGACCCCGATGGACTTCTGTTCAACACCCAGGCTGACGCTGTCCAAGGAGACTCAGGCACTGACGGGCACAGTATGAACTGGTCCTTTTCTCTGAGTGGCGTTCTGCCAACGGATTACCTCCGGTTCAAAGCCAGTACACATGCGCTGCGTAACACAACCTACATCCACCCCGACATCGTTTCCATTGACCGAGAAGTGAACCTCTTCATCACCGATGTCACTGCAGATGCTTCAAGCCAAGGGGGGGCAGAAGTAGCGCATGAGGAAATTCTCCCCGGCAATGCAGGATTGAATGTTAGTATTGATCACGCTTTCAAAAACAGCGGCCTTCGCCTCATGGGCGGTGCATTCCAAGCACGTATTCATATCGACATACTCACCTTTGATAGAGATGTTAACCAGCAGCGAATTTGGTTCAATGAAAGTTCAGAATGGTTTGACTTACCTGCTGGTCAAATATATCACGCCTTGCTCAACCTTCCCGAAGCAGTATCTGGGAATGTCTCGTTATGGTTTGAGGCTCGTACGAGTGAAGATTGGACCCTTGATTACTCAACTGAACCCCACCATTTTGTCGTCAATGGAGAAGGTCCGACCTTACTGAGCGTAGCCCCAGCCCTTGACACCTACCTCAACGAAGATACATACCAACGGGTAAGTTTTGACTTCTATGATGTCGGTGGCTTCAACAACCAAAGTCTTCAGGCCTATTCCTGGATTGAGGCGAGAGATGATGGAAGCAATGGCAATCCAGCAGACGGAATCCCACAACGAGACGAGTACCAACCCAACATCTTCTATCTGTATCAGAATGAAAACCGTTGGTTGGTGAACATTACCGTCAACGATACCATCAACGAAGACCATCAATGGAATCGAATCTTGTTAGAGGGAGATGACCTTGCTGGGTTTGGTGTTCCTGTGGCTTCGGCCGCAGATGGACATGCTCGTTGGGAATCACGTACTCCCCTCAAGTCGGAATTGGTCAGCGTTGAACCAGTTGGCCAATTTTTACAACCCGACCTCTTGCGGCTTGAACCCCAACAAAAGGTAGGCTGGTCACTCATCGTTCGTGATGCCAATGGATTTGATGACATTAACGAAGTTCGAATTGAATTGGGTAATGACGACCGCCTCGGGTTCGTCTACACCACCATTGACAACATCTGCGCACCTCTTGATGAGCGTTTGATCATGCGTGCAGGAGATTGCACCGTTCGTCAAGTTGGACAAGAACTCGAGATTGACTTCAGCGCTTCAGTAGCTTGGAGTTTCACATTAGCCGGTCTCATTCAAGGAGAAGTGGACATCTATCTGCGTGACTATGACGGCATCCAGCATTATGATGACACAGGTGCTTGGGTACTTCAACGAGAACTCAACATCGAAGTTAATTCATTGCGGGATGAAACTGGCGCCGTGAAGCAATCCATCGATGAGGGTGTATCGGTTATGAGTGGAGACGATTTGAACTTGACTGCAACCATCACACATCGCTACAGCGGCACGCCGTATACTGGCGACCTCCGTCTGGGATGGAGTGGATTACAACAAAGCGATAACTGGAGGGGAAGCGCAGCAATTTCTGTAGTAGACGGAGCGCTAACTCATGCAATTCCGACTCCTGAAGGTTCTGGATTGATGCACGACATCGTTCTTTCATTGTGGGACCCTCTGGAACTTGAACAACTCTCAACCTATGATGTGCCTTCCTTCAAACTCGACGGAGAAGCGCCTCAATTGCTTCCCACCACAATTTCAGCAGATATTTCTCGCTATCACCTTGATGCAGTGGACATCGGTGTCAACATCCTTGAAGAACAAGGTTGGTCCTCACCTGTGACCCTCAACTGCCAAATTCGCTCGCTTGATTCAAATTGGAATGTGACCACAATGACCCGGAATGCCACAACGGTATTTGACGGTAAAACCATGTTCAGCTTTTCCTTTGATTTGAGTCAACTCGGTGACCCTTCAACCCTCCCTCAACAAGCGAACCTGATGTGCTGGGCGGAAGGTATGGATGATGCAGGATGGGAACTGACCTCTGATGTAGGCAACAGCGATTTCGACCCTTGGCTGGAAGCACCGCTGAATAATATTGGACCTGATTTGGCGCTCGAAAACATCGAGATGACCAACGATGTTGCAGCAGGTGAGAACGTTCGACTCTCCTTCTTTGTTGTCAATGAGGGCGAAACACTCGATACCGCCTTCAACGTGAGTATTGAACTTGTCCAAGGTGATAAGAGGACCCTCATTGGCCGTTCTATATTTTCTTCAATGGATGAAAATACCGCTAAATCTGTCAAACGTTCCTTCGACGCACCCGACGGTACATGGGCCGTTGAGATTACCGTCGACCAAGAAGGGTTGATTTGGGAAATTGATGAAACCAATAACGTCTGGACCAAGACACAGACCAGCGATGCTGGAGGGTTTGGCGCAGTACTCGTAGCGGGCGGTGGAATCTCAATCGTTGTTGTAGCAGGAGCCTTCATCATGCTTCGACGACGAAACTCAGAATCAGTCGATGAAGAGAAACTTGTTGCTGCATTGGGTCCCACTTCGGGCCCTGAGGAAGCACCTCCCACGCCAGAAGCACCGGCAAAACGACGTGGCCCTCCGGGTGGAAAGATTTCCACAACCACCGGTAAAAAACCCTCGAAGGGACCTCCTCGTGGACCTCCAAAGACATCATCCGTTGAACAGCAATCGCCTCAAGCCATTGCTGCCCAATACATGGACGCACTCGGCCCCGCAGTCGATGAAGCGCCCGATGAAGAGGTCAGGGATGAAACTCATGCTTCTGACTATTCCCAACTCCCCGGCGGTGGAGAGTATGAATATACGCCAGATGCCACGTATTACGTCGGCGTAACATGCGGTCGATGGATTCTCAATGAAGACAAATCATTCACACGCCTCCCCGATGAAGCATGAAGCCTATCTTGATGAAGGCTAACTGGTTGTGCAGGTCATGAGCGAGGCAGCCAATGATGTTCGGCGCGTCCTCACCATCGCATTTCGCGGGCGTGAATCAATCGGTCAAATGGACATGGAGCGTTTTCTCTCCTTCGACATGGAATGGGTGGCACCTCACGAAGCCGAGCAAGCCGTTCAATCCCTCATCAAGGCAGGATGGTTGGATCTCAACGAAGGAGCACTGACACTTTCTGTAGAACTTGGAGCAATCTCCGTACCACTCGGATGGTTTCCACGCCCGTCACGATTGCTCGCCCCGGTGGGTGTTCTCGAGGGAGAAACTGAGACACCCGCAACGTCTGGCCAAGCAGTAGCGGCCAACCATCCATCACCCGTTCGTCAAGTCAAGCCAATGACGGTTGATTCTTCTGACCCTCGCAGTCGACTCACGCAACGTCTCGTGAAATTTATTGCTCGTAAAAGTGGCTTAGAGGCAACCGAATTACAACGCAGAGCCGAGCGGAAGATTTCTGCCTTCCACAACATCACACCGTGGCTGGCGTATGCCTTAGTCGCAAGGGAACAAGGGTTGGCAATGCAAGACATCGTCGATGCCTTGGCAGTCGTCTAAGTTCAATCTTCATTGCTGTCAATGGAAGACTCTTTTCCACGTGCAGATAATTCTACGAGAACGGGAAGGACCATCACTGCGAGTATCAACGAGAAGAGAACGGTAATCGCCGTGATGAGCCCGAAGTCTTGAATCACAGGCATGGGTGAAAACAACAACACTGCGAAGCCCGCCATCGTTGTAATCGCACTGAGCATCAATGCAACACCGGTTGTATTCAGTGCCGCCCGTAAGGCTTCCCAGTGATTGCCTCGCTTGGATAATTCAACCTCAAAGCGCCGCCACATGTGGATGGAATAATCGATTCCAATACCCAATGTTAACGCCGTTACCATTACCGTCAGTACGTTCCATTTCAAGCCGATGAGTGCCATCGAACCGACCACCCAAAGTGAGGCGATACCCACCGGGAAGAGGACAATGACGGCAGGCATGATACGGCGGGTGAGAATGAAGAGAACGAGGAATGAAACGGTCAGCGAGATGGCAGTGCTCTCAATTTGTGTTACACTCAGTCCGTCCAATACCGTTTGAAGCATGACTAAATCGCCAGTCACATGAAGCACAGCATGGTCTTTGAGTTCGTAAGTCAGTGTGCCAGAGTCATCGGTTGAACCAAGGATCTCAATGAAATTCTCAACCACACGATCCGACTCGACCGAGGTGGAAGCTTCAACTCTTACTTCATGGCGCAGATAGGTGATTTCGTTTCCGTTGAGATATACCGTATTGGCCAATCGCTCGTCCCACGATTCCCCGGTCAGCGGGTCAGCCGTGCTGGCATTCCCTGCCAGTGCTGAGAAAAACAGCCCCAGGTCAACGGTTTGTTCTCGGTCAATCGAGTAGACTTCTCCAGCGAAGACCTCCATATTGTGGTCTTCTCCGAGACTTCCATTGCGCAGAATCGCATCACGAATCAACGGATAGGGCCCCTCGTAGGAAGGGGAAGATATCCTGAAATTTGTACCTACAACATCGTTATTGGATTGGAGATCTGAATGTAAATTTCGTAATTCACTCAATAAATCCTCGTCGCCCGGAATGGCCGATTCACCAGCCGCAGGCTCCATCAAGATGTGAATGACCTTCCATCCTGCACTCTCATAACTCTCGTCAAGTGCGTCACGTACGGTCATGATTTCCATGTCTTGGTCAACAAAGTCTGCGAGATCAAAATCTGTTTCAAGCGAGAATGCTCCGTAAATCGACAGACCAGAAATGAGCACGGTAACCAGCAACACACCAACTTGTTGCTTTTGTTGAACTTTCAAGATTTGACCCGAAATAGCGGGAAGCGTGAGAGGTGCAGGAGTAATCAACCGTTCCTTTCCATCGAACATCACGTGCAGTGCACCAACAAAAACTGTGGATGAAAGGAAGGCACATATGACACCCAGCGACAGAGCATAGCCCAAGGTAGCCAACGGAGGCAGTGGCGAAATGATGTTTGCAAGGAAGGCTGCAACAGTGGTTACAACAGCCAAGCTAAGCGGGATAGACAAATGGCCTACTGCACGAAGCCAAGATTCAGCAGCGTCAGGGAATTCATCGGTGTAGGAGCGCTGTGAGCGTTGAAGGTGAATTGCATAGTCAATGCCTAACCCGAGGACGAGAGGAGCAACTGTGGCTTCAAGCGCTGTAAACCGTGCACCTGCTACATTGAGAATCCCGTAGGTCCAAATCAGTGCACTGGAAAGGCCAATGATTGGAAAGGCCACGCGTTTAACTGACCTAAATGCGATACTGAGCATCAAGACAACGACAAGGAATGCCAAAACGATGAGGAAGAGCAAATTGTCAAAGGTTCCTTCATCAATGTCATGGGCCAGAAGGTCGTTTGAGATGACTTCATAGTTCAGTTCTGATGTTGTTGAACGCTCGTTGAACACCGACCTCAATTCGTCTTGTAGGTCCCTGCGAACCTCTTCCTCAAGTTCCGGGTCAACTTCGAGGACCCAAAGTGTCGATGATGCTTTTGGCGTGGCTAATCCTGTCCCATCACTCAAGTAAGTACATACTTCTTCATAATCCAAATCCTGATTCAACAAGGCTGAGGACGCGTAGGTTGCTGCAGAAAGGAGTTGGTCATCAGCGGTAAGTCCACAGGTTTCGTTCTCGTCAAAGAGAAGGTCAACAACTTCGCTCCACCCTGATAGCGAAGCGAGTTCTTCTGCATTGGCTTCTTCATCAAGACTCAACTGAACAATTCCAGGCGCAGTGGTCCAAACCTGGACGAAATTTTGCCGTTGTGATGATTCATTCTGGAAGTAGAGGAGGTCTTCTTGCATTGACTTCATGTGTTCAAAGTCCAGTACGTTTGAACCATCATCAGAGGTCACATGAACGAAGAGAGGGCGTGTTTCATCGGGGAAAAATTCGTGAATTCTGTCGTGTGCAATCGAGGCATCAGACTCTGGAGCAAAGTCATTCAAATCTGTTTGGAAGGTAGGGGGAGAAACGTAAAGTTGACCCGCTAAAAGGAGGGTGACAACGGTGAAAAAAACGACGATATACGGTGCTGCCTGCTTAAATTGAGGCGCCCGCTGGGCCAAGCTATCCTCAAGGCCCCCCGTATCCATGGTCCTTCTCGGCAAAGATGGCATAAAAAGAAGCAGGGTTTTCTGCTATCGAGTATCCACTCTTTGCAACGCTCCAAGACGAAACCACGGGACACTTTGAGGAGAAGGTTCAAAACGAGTTGGCTGGTGGGCAGGACGGTTAACATGTCAGTGACAGTGCTCAAGAAAGAGAAGAATGAACTCCGACTTCGCATTATCGGCGAGAGTCACACCGCGCT
>QQSD01000018.1:0-11439 GCA_003602485.1 Candidatus Poseidoniales archaeon
TTGAAAGCATATATGTCTTCGCAGTGACCTTATGCTGTGAAGGCCGATTTTCCAATGGTAAGAAAGAAACCGGTCGCTTAATTTTCGTCAAAGTCCAAAAGTTTCGGGCTGGCCTCACTGAAGGCGTCTGGCATACCTGGAATCTTACGTTTTGTGGCTTCATGGTCCGTGGTCATGATGGTGATGAGGTGGATAAATTCCCGAAGCAGGTTCACCATGCCCACATGGCTGTCTTCGGTGATAACCATTCGTTCGCAGGCCGCTGTGACGGTTCCAGACGGGTTCAACGTTTCAATCATCATTTCGACTCGCGGTCCAGGCCGGAGTGCTTTTTTGGTGGGCTTCTCAGGATCTGTGAGGGAATTCAGCACAATTTCGTCATCGTTTTCTCTGGCTTTTTTGAGGATGGTTGATATCTTTCGTTGCTCAACGAAAATGCCAGTGATGGGCTGGAGGTCATCATCAAGGCTCTCTAGCATGGCCGATTCGAGACGGTATGCGAGGTGGGCACTTGGGTCCAGCATTCCCTGAATTGTTGAAGGAAGGAAACCCTGACGCGTCACCAAGAGCGTAAACCCGTGTAGTGGTGGAGGGATAAAGCGCTCTCTATTTTGTTCAGAACTATCACGTTGGAGTCCAAGTGTATGTCTTCGGCCTTTGAAGCGGTAATCCGAGTGAATAGCCCTCGGCGCAATAAATCCGTCAATGACTCCTTTCTTACGCTGACCTTCGAGCCAAGACCAGCGTTCAGCCGATTCAAGGGATTCAAAATGGACCAAATCACCCACATCTGATGCGAGGCTAGCACTTGTTTTCAGGACGATGTCAGGTCGCATGCGCCTCATTTGCCGACGGAGGAGTTCATTGTCGCAAATAACGACAGCCTCGTTTTCGAGATATTCTGGTTTGTCGTCGGCAACCAAAACCCAAGTTGGTTCCTTGCGAGTTAAGAGTCCAGCGATGCTCAATTCAGAGGTATCAAAGTGTTGCCAATCAAAGGCACTCATTGCGAGAATGTCTCCTGTACCATCTCGCAGGGTTTCAATGGCTGTTTCCATGTGGGGCAGTTGCTTCATGAGGAGGTCCATTTTTTTGCCGTGAGTATCAACTGCACGTTCGACGTGAAGTCGAACGCCGTCACCGCGGGACGGCGTAGTTAGAATCACCAACCGCTCCCTGTTTTCCATCAAATGACCTCGGCGAAAGCAAGCCCTCGCAGGTTATGGGCGGTGACGACTGGTTAAGAAGCCCACCGTCTTAGCGAGACTGTGCGCAGTGATGTTGACACCCTTCAAGTTGCGTTAGAGTCAATGCGCGAACGCGTCAACACAGCGCTGCATTTACTCATTGAGACCGAACTTGAACAGGGTGCGGGCGAAGTAGCCCGTGAAGCAGGCCGTATCCTCAACGCGGGTGGGAAACGATTGCGCCCACTCCTCCTTTTGCTCGCCTACCAACTAGCAGGAGGTCAAGACGAGGCAGAGGTCATGCCACTCGCCTTGGGTTTCGAATTAATCCATACTGCAACATTAGTGCACGATGACATCAATGACAACGCGCTTGAACGCCGTGGGATACCAACCATTCACACTCAATTTGGTCAAGCCAAAGCAGTGATTGCAGGAGATTGGCTGTTTGTTCAAGGTTTTTCTCTTGCGGCACGGCAAAGTGAGCAAGTGGTTGACATCATCGCACGAAGTTGTGCGAACATGGCGGTCTCAGAATTCCTTCAACTTGACCACGTGCACAACCTCGCCACTTCTCCAGAAGATTACTTGGCCATCGTGCGTGGCAAAACTGCAGGCCCCTTTGCCGCAGGTTGTCATGCTGCTGGATTAACCGCAGGGCTTCCATCAGACCAAGCCCTCGGGCTCGAACGGTTCGGAATGGAATTGGGAATAGCCTTCCAACTTGTTGATGACCTACTCGACCTCCGAGGAGATGAACGCATGGGCAAACCCCGAGGTGCTGACGTCTATGAAGGTAAGATGACCCTGCCCCTCATACATGCCCTCACCCTTTCACACGGTCATCATCGGCAACGATTGGCCAACCTCATTGAAACATTCAGCGATGAGCACTTTGATGAATTAATGATGCTATTAAATCGTTCAGACAGTTTGGAATATGCAGAAATTCTTGTCCGAACACATTTGGAACGAGCTCGCAGCGAGCTTGAAAAGTTCCCAGACTCTCAGGCCAAAGAGGTACTTCTTCTCATCACGGATTTTGTGATGCAACGCCACACCTGAGGTGGAATTATGACGGTAAAATCTGTTGAACACCGACAAGTCATTGTCATTGGCGCTGGTCCCGCTGGAAGCGCCTGCGCTCAACGACTTGCTGAAGAGGGAATTGATGTCTTGGTTCTTGAACGACGAACCATCATTGGGAATCCTGCTCAATGCGGTGAGTGCATACCAAATTGGGGTGAGGTCATTGGAACCTTCAAGAATCTCGATGATAATGATTGGTTGGAGACCTATTTTGATTTCCCAGATCGACTTCGCCTCCATCGCCTGGACAACATGCGCGTCTTCCTTCCCTCGGGAAAATCATATGATTTTGCCCTTGATGCCTTTGCAGGTCATCGTCTGCAATTTGATGGTTATTTGGCCGATAAAGCGGTTCATGCAGGTGCTGAAATTAGAATCAATACTTCACTCAAACGAATTCAACATCAGCGAAAGAAGAATCGTGACCTACTCGTTACCTCGGAAGGCAGATTTTCCTGTGACTATCTCATTGACGCCTCAGGAAGCCTCGCACATGTTGGCCGGTTAAGGCACGGACAAGATCCAGCAGTACGCCCTGGAGACCAGGTGCCAACAATCTACGCTCAAGTCAAAGGGAACGTACCTGAAACCTTTGACGTATTCCTCGGCTCAGTGGCTCCTTCAGGCTATGCTTGGATTATTCCGAAAGGGCCTAACTTTGCGAATGTCGGTTTGGGTGTTCGAGCAGGGAAATTAAAAGGTTCACTCAAAGACCACCTTGAGCAGTTCTGTAAGGACCTCGATTTGGAAATATTGTCCATTGGAGGTGGCTGGATCCCGATGGGAGGGCCTGTTCGTCGCATGGTTGACGGAAATACACTCGCCATTGGCGACGCTGCTGGCCTGGTCATGCCGAGTAACGGTGGTGGTATCAGTCAAGCAATTATTTCAGGATGCTTTGCTGCTGAATCGATTATCGACAACATCAACAACGGTGCACCTCTCAGTTCTTACGAAGAGAGAGTACGTGCGAGTATGGGCGGCGCTCTGAAGAACTCCTTGCGAAGCAAAAACATGGGCTACGCCTTCATGCGTGGCGATGTTTTCACCGAACTTATCCTCCGTGTTCTCGGCCCGATAGGCGGCATTAAACGGGCCATGGAATGTGAGCGTCCAATTTGGATTCTGTGAATCTAAATCCAGCCAAGAGCCATATTCCTCATCGGTTGGTTCAAGTGATTTGACCGTGTGGTCTTGGTATGCGAGGCACACTACGGCGAGACGGTGAAGCCGTCAGTCCAGTCATCGCAACAGTCCTCCTTCTCGCCATCACAGTCATGCTTTCAAGCATGGTCTTTGTGTTGATGCAGGGAGCATTGACTACCGTTGAAAAAACACCTCCACAAGCAACGGTTAGCGTACGAGCCCTTGACAATGGCTTCCACGTGGTGCGGATCACCAGTCTCGACCAATCCATCGACCCCGCCCGACTCAAGTTNGACCTACAACCTGCAAACCTAACTGAATCCGTACCAATTCGTGGGCAGGTTTCGGGTGACGACGTGTATGGTGTGGTCGGTTCAAATGTTTCCTTCCACGACCGAGATGCAGGTTATTCCGTCACACAAGGTGATTATTTCGTCATTGATTCACAGAGCGTTGGTTCCGACGATGGAACCTGGCGCTTTCGCTTGATCGAAGAATCCGCAGGCGTTTTGTTAATCGACGTAGCGCTTCCTGCAATGCGGTGATTAACCGCCAATGAAAGACATCTCTACCTTCGTATCCGAACGACGTTGAGCCCCACGTTCTTCCGAATAGCGGTCGTTTCTCGTTGTCCAAATTGATGCAATGGCATTGCCGATTTCTTGTGTTGAGCCACCCATTCTCAGGATGGATTTGATGTCATGTCCCTTCGTTGCGAAAAGACAGGTGTAGATCTGCCCGTTAGCAGACAACCTCGCCCGCGTGCAATCGCCACAAAAGGGAGATGTGACCGATTCTATGAATCCAAACTCATACCCCTCTGAAGTTGAGTAGCGTTTCGCAACTTCGCTTGCCTGTTGGCCTTGTACGGGTGTTAGAGTTCCGAAACGCTGGGCGAGAAGTTCTCGTATGTTTGCTCCGCTCATCACATCTTCCATCTGCCAGGCATTTGTATTGCCTACGTCCATGAATTCAATAAATCGGAGAGGGACTCCGATGGATTCAAACTTTTCAGCAAGCGGTAGTATCTCTTCATCATTCACGCCTTTTTTGACGACGGTGTTAACCTTGACTCCAAGGCCAACTTCTATTGCTTTTTCAATTCCCTTCAGAATCAATTCTGGCGTGTGACTCGTTGTATCCGCAAGGGATTGAAATGTGCCTTCGTCAAGCGCATCTATGCTTACCGTGACGCGATTAAGCCCCGCCTTTTTGAGAGACGCTGCGTGTTGAAAAAGGAGAGCTCCATTGGTGGTAAGGGCGATATCCAGAGTAGGGTCAAGTTCCCGTAATTGTCCGATGAGGGTCGTGATGTTCTTGCGTAAGAGAGGTTCACCTCCAGTGAGTCGTATTTTTTCGAGACCGAGTGGTAGGAGTGACGCCGTAACAAATGTCATCTCTTCGTAGGTCAATAATTCATCGCGAGGTAGAAACGAGTGTTGCGGCCCGAAGTGTTCCCTAGGCATGCAGTACGTGCAACGGAAATTACAGCGGTCAGTGACCGAAATACGAAGGTCGCGAAGAGGACGGTTCCTTGCGTCCACCAGCGTCATACTTCCTGCACCGTGTGGCGGTTCTTGAATCTGTATTGCAAGGGTTCATGACGGACATAGGCTGACACAGTCCCATGGGCAGGGCTTGGGTGAAGCGTTGGAAACCCTCTGGCCGTGGAGAAAAAGGAAGTTACGTTGAGGTTCTTGAAGTACATCAAAAAACCTCTATAGATAAAGTCCCTTGGAGTCTGCCCCCATCAAAAAGCCACGCTATTAGATGGCTTGCTCTTGCCGCACAAAGCAATCAATTCATCACCTTTCACAACATGAAATACGCAGGGGAAGATGTATGTTCGATGCGTCGATGTTTGATTCAAATGGGTGTCGCTATTACCGATTTGAATGCCAAGGGCGAACGGCTTCCAAACCTCACAAATGTCGACCTTAATCCCCATCCAGAAAGCGTATCGTGGCAGGTACAAGGCCGTGGGCCAAACGGACTGAAGCCTCCAATCAGCGTTCTACATGCAGGTAATTCCGGCACGGCGCTCCGTCTTTTGATGGCGTTATGTGCACGCTTTGACGTTCCCATCATGCTTGACGGCGATGCTTCCCTCCGCTCAAGAGATTACTCGAGCATGATTGATACATTGAATCAATTTCAGGTACAATCATCTCATGGAGAGGGCGCGGAGATGTTACCTCTGTTGGTCCAAGGGCCTTGGAAATGCCCCGAAGGTTTGAAAATCAACGCCAATAAGTCAAGCCAACCAACTTCCGCATGGCTGATTGCTTCACCTGCATTGCCATCAGACCTACATTTGTCGCTGGAAGGCGATGCAGTTTCCCGCCGACATGCGTCATTAACTCGTGAAATGTGCGAATCACTTGGATGCAGTTCTGTAAGCGGCGGAAGCCTCAATCCATGGGAGCCTGTATTTTCACAAACCGAACTCCATGTGCCTCCCGACTGCTCCATGCTTGCTTTTGCTATGCTTGCCTCTAAGGTGGTAGCAGCACCTGTTGATGTGGAGGTGCTACCGGGTGACGAGGACAGTCTCGGGCATGAAGTACTGATGCATCGTGCAAAGGACCTGGGGATCAATCTTGATAACAGCACGATATCATCAATGGATGGAGACGCTCCGTCTTCCTATGATCTCCGAGATGCAAACGACCTCATTACGCCTTTATCTGCTCTTCTTGCATTGAGCAGTGGTGGTGAAATTACAGGCGCTGCACACGCAGCATACAAGGAGACAAATCGTCTCAAACACACCCGAACACTTCTTGCAGCTTTCGGCCTCAAGGCCACATCTATCGAAGGGGGGTTGTCCATACCTGGAGGTCAATCATTGACGCCTCCGAAGGAATTGGTTGAGACCTATCACGACCACCGAATGCAAATGACAGCCATCGTCTTGGCAATGGGTTGTAAGCAAAAGGTTGTCATTGAAGGGGCAAATCTTCACGCAGTTGCTGACCCGTACGCCGTACAGCGATGGGTTGACGTCGGCGTCGAGGCAAAGGTAAATTTGCATCAACACTGGTGAATCAGCCGTGCCTGCCAAAGTGATGGTCAAGGCTGTCTACAGGTATTCGTAGCGAAGTTGGGCGACCATGGACGCAAGCCCACGGGTTTGGAATACGTCTCATATCATCCAATAATCTGCGCATTTCTGGCAAGGTCAACGATTGATTGGCCTTGACAGCACCTCTACATGCATTCATGAACGCAATGTGGTCCTTCCGCTCTTCGATGGTTTCAAGCGGTGCCCCATCTTCAGTGACATCCTGAAGCACATCAAGGAAAAAGGAACGAAGCGATTCCCCATCAAGCAATTGCGGTGATGCTGTGAGGCACCATTCATCATCAATTCGTTCGAGATGGAATCCAAGTGAAATTAACCGCTCTTGCTGTGCATCAACCACTGCGGACTGTCGGGCATCGAGTTTCAGTGAAAGGGGAGTGAGTCGTTGCTGAGGTTCCCACGCTTGGCCTGAATATCTCAGACGCTCGTATCGAATACGTTCATGGAGGGCGTGTTGGTCTACCAAGAGGAGTTCATCTCCTGCCTGTACGAGGATATATGAATCTGCAAATTGAGCGAGTGGTTCCATCTCGGGTAGTTCATTGAGAACTCCTTCGAGCGGTGTTTCATGTTCAGGAGAACGGCTTTGAATAGTCCCTGAAAGCCGATGAAGGTGACGTTCTCCAGAGGACAATGCGGGTGAAATAGCGATCTTGTCCATGTTCGGAAGGGTAGCCTGCCCCAGTGGAGAGGATGAGACGGGTCTTGCTTTGACGGTGTCACTCTCCTCAAGCGCTTCATTACCGACGAGGTTGAGTTGACGGCCAGCAGCAACAGCCCATGCCGGTGGGGCCACGGATTCAGGGGCTTGTGTGGTCGGGCGTTGGGTCAAACCAGCTGCTGAGCTCAAGGTGTCTTGAGTCTCTTGAACCTGCTCTTTGTGGACTAAGTGAGTTTCTACTAACGCAGGAGAATTACTCTGTTTTAATCCCTGAAGTGCTGGTATTCCCCCTGTTGCATCCGGCTCTGTTGGTGTTTGCTCAAGAGAATAAGCGATGGCTCGTTCCAGGCGCTCAAGAACACGCCATGAATGCCTTAATCGCACTTCTCGCTTGGTTGGATGAACGTTCACGTCGACCTCGTTAGGAGGGCATGTGAGGTTGAGTACTGCAACGGGATGGCGCCCGTGCATGAGGCGTGTCTTGTAACCACGACGAATGGCCTGTAGGAATGGCCCAGCCGCAACAGGTCTGTCATTGATGAGGATGTGGATATCATCGCCCTTTCCACGAGTAATATCTGGCGTACTGATCCATCCCTCCCATCGCTCGCTACCTGGAGCATCTTCATCTTCGGGTGGTTGCTTTAATCCGATGAGATCCGTGGCTTGAGCCCCCATAATGTCGTAAAGCCGTTCGAGCATGTCGTCAGTCGCAGGCACGTTGAGCAAGGTTCTGCGTTCTGTCTTCAGGTGGAATGAGCATTCAGGGTGTGCGAGTGCATGGCTTACGACAACATCAACAATACGAGCAGTTTCTGTTTCTGGACGACGTTGGAATGCAAGGCGTGCAGGTGTATTCCCGAACAGATGTTCAACAGAAATCCTTGTCCCCTCTGGCATTCCAGTTCGCTTCGCTTCGTTCTTGATTCCGTCTTCCATGACGATACTCGAACCCTCTACAGATGCTGGCCTACTGGCGATGGTCAAGCGAGATACCATTCCAATACTCGCCAAAGCCTCTCCACGGAAGCCAAGGGATGCGATGGATGCAAGGTCATTTTTATTGGTTAATTTTGACGTAGCATGCCGGTCAAGGGCCAATGGTAAGTCTTCTGCGACAATGCCAGAACCGTTGTCTTCGACGACCAATGCATCAAAACCACCGTTCTCAACGGTGATGGCGATGCTTGTCGAACCCGCGTCAAGACTGTTCTCAATCAACTCCTTGACCACTTGGGCTGGGCGTTCAACAACTTCACCAGCCGCAATATGGCCAATGGTTGCATCATCCAATTGCTGGATTCTTTGTGTCATAGGTTCTCTCCTCCTGCCGTTGATTTGAGTGCATAAAGAAGGTCAAGGGCCTGCCTTGGCGTTAATTCATCAACGTTCGCGTCAAGCAATCGTTCAATGACGTCTTGATGATGTTGCGGTTGTTGTTGGGGCGTGGGATGTTGCCCTTGGTCTGTCATGGCAGCAGCAGCAAAGTACCCCATCAGACTTGATTGACCAAGATCTCTGCTTCCCGGGGTCCCCTGCTCTCCAGCTTTAGCCCCGTGGGCTTGCAGCTCCAAAAAGGCCAACAAGTCCGTTGCTCGCTCTACAACGTTACGAGGCAAACCCGCAAGAGCGGCAACTTGAACGCCATAGGATTCATCACAAGGGCCGTCAGCAACGGTATGCAAAAATCGCAGGGTACCTTCGTCTTGGACCACTTGGACGTGGACGTTCTTGAGGCCATCAATTTCTCCTTCTAGACCGATGAGTTGGTGATAGTGGGTGGCGAAGAGGGTGCGTGCGCCAATACGCTGACAGACATCTTCGGTTACCGCCCAAGCGATAGAGAGTCCATCAAAGGTAGATGTTCCACGTCCAATTTCATCGAGCAGAAGAAGAGAACGAGCGCTCGCACGCTTCAGAATATGGGCGACCTCAATCATTTCCATCATGAATGTAGAGCGGCCTCTACGAAGGTCATCACTTGCACCTACGCGAGTGAAAATTCGGTCAACCATCCCAATCTTTGCCTTCTTTGCAGGAACATAACAACCTGCTTGTGCTAAGACAGTGAGGAGAGCTACCGTCCGCAAATAGGTCGATTTACCACCCATATTCGGTCCCGTGATGAGCAAGAAATTGCGTTTTTTATTCATCGTGAAGTCGTTGGGGACAAAGCCAGACTGAAGTTCGAGTACAGGGTGGCGAGCACCTTCCAGCTTGAGAGTATCACTCTCGACCATTTCTGGGCGAACCCATTGGCGTTCACGACTCACACTTGCAAAGCATTGCAAAACATCAATGGCCGCAATGTGCCTTGCGATGTCGGCAAGAGTAGCAGCGTGTTGGAGGCAATAGGTTCGTAATTCCAAGAATTTCCTATATTCCAATTCCTTCAATTTGGTATCTGCTCCGAGGAGGAGGTCATCACGTTCGACCAATTCATCTGTGATGTATCGTGAGCCATTGGTCATTTGCTGTTTTCTTCTCCATGCGTCTGGGACCTTTTCTACATGGGATTGCGTGACCTCGATAAACCAACCAATTTGTCGATTCATTCGAACTTTAAGCGATGGTATCTCCAATTGAGCACGTAAGTCAGTTTCCAGTTCCGAAAACCATGCCTTCCCTTTCGAAGTGATGTCTCGCAGGTGGTCAATCTCCTCGTCGACTCCTTGACGCAACAGGCCACCATCACGGAGGCTAAGTGGTGGAGATTGAGCCAACGTCTGTTGAATGAGTACACCCATTTCATTGAGTGCATCAAGGTCGGAAGCGAGATGTTCCAAGAGTGGATCTTTTGTGTCTCCACACCATTGCATAATGGCAGGCATTCGCTCAATGGCTAATGCAGTGGCCAAAATATCTCTTGCATTGCTTCGCCCGTAGGACAGTTGTGTAGCCAGGCGTTCCATATCTCGAATGCCCTTGAGTGATTCACGTAATCCATTCAAGCGTTGAGAGGACCGGCTCAGAGCCCCAACTGCTTGGTGGCGTGCCGCAATCGCATCCGTTGCTGCAAGTGGCTGGAGAATCCAGGTTTTGAGTAACCGACGCCCCATTGCAGTCCTACAACGGTTCAACGTGGAGAGGAGGCTCCCTTCATATTCTCCTGCGAGTGTGGAAGTCAATTCAAGATTCTTGAGTGTGGTTTGGTCAAGAAGTAAGTGCCCTTGTTCCTCAATCACTTCAACGTCACGGAGTGGTATTTCAGTGCGCAAATGTACCCTTGCTAGGTAATCGGCAGCCAAACCAGTTGCAGAGAGGGCTAACGGAGCCTTATCAAGGTCCAAATGCCCGAGATCTGCTACATTGAGCATGTCTCGCAATCGGTCTTCTCGACGTTGTTTGCTGAGTTGGTGATGACTCACCATGACACCGTCTAAGTGAAGGAATAATGTCCCCATCTGTGGATGTTCTGCATCCTTGGGTGAGAGAACCAATTCGGTAGGCTGCCACCGTTGTAGGTCATCAGTCAAGCGGAGAAAGCGGTCAGAACCCTCGTGTGTACTGGCCCATGCTTGACCAGTTGAAGCATCGATGACAGCTAATCCTAGGCTGTCATTTGCGAGGGCCACTGCAGCGAGCATGGAGCGCTCATCTCCGTCGAGCAAGTTCTCCTCGTAGAGGCTTCCAGGGGTGTAAACACGGGTCGCTACACGCTCGAGTAATTTTGCACCGTCTCTCAATTCCTCTTCTTGCTCTGCGACGGTCACTTTGTATCCTGCCCGAAGCATACTTCGCAAGTGCTCTTCCAAACCATGCCAGGGGAATCCAGCCATGGGAATTGGCTCAGCCGCCTTTTTGTCTCGAGATGTTAAAGCCAGTCCAAGTACATCGGCTGCAATTTCAGCATCTTCGTGAAAGAGCTCGTAAAAATCCCCCATACGGAAGAAAAGAATGGTATCGGGATGAGCTTCTTTGAGATCAAAGAACTGGTCCATCATGCCCCGTTTTGTCATCATCATCACCTCCATGGCTTACGCTGGAGTTTGAGGAAGTTGACGAGGGCACATGAAGGTTCTCGAGAAATTCTTGGCTCGCAGTTGATTGCTTTCCAAGAAAGCCACAAGTTACTCTAGGGCTTTGCGTTGCTCAAAGGCATACTTACCCATGACTGCCAAGAGGACTCCACCGCCGATAACGAAGAGGAGGCTAAGGAATCCTCTACCACTTTCTATAGAGCCGTTGGCTGTAATATCAATGCTCCATACAATGGGCGTACCGTCAGCATTTGTACCGTGGACGTGTATGTTGTCCCCACTTGTTCCAAT
>QQSD01000018.1:11644-28903 GCA_003602485.1 Candidatus Poseidoniales archaeon
ACCAGGCCGGTTGGCAGGGTTGAGATGGTGTGGAATTGCCCAGGGTATGTCACCACGTCGAGGCGAGAAAGTACCGGTGTAGTCTCGGTTCCATCCCAGTCAATCCAGCCGAGGGCTGCTCTTGTTTGGGGAGATGCTGGACTTGAACCATCTCCACCCGCAGTCGTACTGTGGGACCCTATTGCCAACCACATTCCTGCGGAATGTGCTTCAACCGAATGCCATTGGATTCCCGCAGTCATCGACATAGCAGGCGTTGGAATCAAACTTGAAACACCCCGGAAGGATTTATTCTGCCCTTCTTGAGTTAAGAGGAGGCGTTGTGTTACTCCGTCAGTGGTTTGTTCAGCTACGTCAAGAATGCCAAATACGCCGTTATTGGTGCTGTACTCATAGCTGACCATGAGATTTGATTGCAGTCCAATCAGTTGGTTGTCAGATACAGAAAATACGATTTCACCGTCTGGCATGGATTTGACAAAGTTGACATCTCTGCCCAGGTCGTTGCTTTCCGGGGTGTAAATGACCGACGTCGTCCCGTCATCAACATGTTCGGTAAAGAAATGATAGCCGGCTCCTGGAGAATACACCAGCGCAGTATAGGATGAATTCCCCTCGTGGTACTCTACATCGAGAACCAGCCCGCCATTGTGTTGAGCATCAAGTGGTTTGAGGGTGTCACCAACAAAGTGTTGCGTCCCTTCAAGGGCAAAAGCCCCGACCAAGATGAAAAGGAAGAAAACAGCAATGGCAAGCCATTGATGTTCGGATTCCTCTCGGAGAAGTCCCCTCCATCCACCGGCCATGCTGCAAGGTAGGCCCATCAGTCCATGAAGGCTTTGTTGATGTGCAGTCTCTCCCTTGTTGATATGAAGGTCGGAATTAGGCATGCGGAGATATCATAAAGGGAGCATCGGTGGCAAGAACGCTTGGAGGATTACCTATGGCACGTAAACCAGCTGTGATGTACCGTCGTTTGAAGGGTCCTGCATATACTCGCCGCAAGTATATCGGTGGTGTACCCAACAACCGTATCCACCAATTCCACGTCGGCAACCGCCGCGCTGCAGAGACTGGAAAATTCCCAGTTGTGCTCGAATTGCGAGCAGACAACGATGTGCAAATTCGCCACACAGCTCTTGAGGCTGCCCGTGTTGTTTCCAACTCCACCATCCGTAAGGACGCTGGAGCTCAAGGATACGCACTTCGCATTCACACCTTCCCTCACCACGTACTCCGTGAGAACAAGCAAGCAACTGGTGCTGGTGCTGACCGTGTTTCACAAGGTATGCGCTGTGCCTTCGGTAAAAACGTTGGAACGGCTGCCCGTGTCAAGCGTGGACAACGTGTGATCTCCATTCAAGTCCACCCAGAGCACTACCTTACTGCCCGTGATGCATTGCGCAAGGCGAGTATGAAATTCCCAACGCCATGCACGACCCGCTTGATTCGTGGACACGAGCATCTCAAAGGGCTCATTTGAGTTCAACGCCCGACACATCAATTGCCGGGTTCATCTCGGTGTTGAACAGTTTAAACAAAATAACACGGCNGAGAGGCTTGGAGAGGTGAGGCCATGCGTGTTGCAGTTCTAAAGGAAGACAATTGTCAACCTAAGAAATGCAACGACGAATGTCATGACTTTTGTCCACCAGTTCGAAATGGACAAGAATGCATCATCATGGATGATAAAACTGGAAAGCCTCACATCTCTGAGAGTTTGTGCATCGGATGCGGAATCTGCATCAATAAATGTCCACACGATGCTCTCATTATCGAAAACCTTCCAAGCGAACTCGAGACAGATATGATCCACCGTTATTCAATGAACGGTTTCCGTCTGTTTCGTCTCCCCACTCCCTCAAAAGAAAGCGTTGTGGGCATTCTTGGACCCAATGGGATGGGGAAATCTACTGCAATCAGCGCTCTCTCGGGACGTATTATTCCCAACCTTGGTGATTGGCTAGATACCGAGCCCAATTGGTCCGAGGTGATAGAGTCCCTTCCCAGGGGTGAATTGAGAGACTTCTTCATCGCCGTACAGGACGACAAAATACGTGTTGCTGTCAAACCCCAAAACGTCGATCGGCTGCCAAAACGTGTGCAAGGCACCGTGAAGCAATTGCTGAGCAAGGTGGATGAACGGAATATGATGGATCAGATGACCAAAGATTTGGGCATTGACCATCTGCTTGACCGAACGGTTCAGCAACTTTCTGGTGGTGAATTACAGCGAATGGCTATTTGTGCCACCATCCTTCGAGATGTTGACGTGTATTTCTTTGACGAGCCATCATCATACCTTGACATTCACGAACGCATGCGAATTGTTGGAATCATCCATCGCCTTTCTGAAACCAAGCGAGTTATTGTGATTGAACACGATATCGCCGTACTGGACGTGTTGGCAGACCTCGTCCATATCGTCTATGGGAAGAAAGGGGCCTTTGGCATCTTTACACCAGCTCGTTCAACCCGCCAAGCCATCAACAGTTATCTTGATGGTTTTCTTCCAGAGGAGAACGTACGAATTAGAGACAAACCGATAAAGTTCCTTCGACATCGTGACCGCAAAGCAGAGATAGGCACTCCGGTTGTGAGTTGGGGTGGATTGAAGAAAGAACTTGGTGAGTTTACCCTTACTTCGGATGAAGGAGCCGTTCATCGTTCTGAAGTAGTGGGTGTTGTAGGTTCTAACGGAACTGGTAAATCCACGATGATCAAATTGCTTGCTGGTGAGCATGAATACGAAGAAGGATGGGTAACGGCTGATGCAACCATCTCATACAAACCTCAGCACATTGATGTTGACATCGACGGCTCTGTTCAATTGTGGCTGGATAGTGAATTGGGTACCAAATGGCGTAGTGGTGAATTCAACGTCAACGTCATCCGAGCCCTGGGTGTTGACCAACTTCTATCAAAACGAGTGAAGAAACTCTCTGGTGGTGAGCGACAAGCAGTTTCAATCGCAGTCTGCTTAGGGCGCGATGCAGATTTATATTTGCTTGACGAACCTTCGGCGCACTTGGATGCAAATGCTCGAATGGAGGCTGCAAAGGCGATACGTCGAACCATGGAGGCGAATGAAAAATCAGCCTTTGTCATTGACCACGACGTTTACTTTATCGATATCGTTGCCGACTCACTTCTTGTTTTTGAAGGAAAAGGCGGTATCGAAGGCCGTGCAACCGGTCCATTTGACCTCCGAGAAGGAATGAACAAATTTTTGTCCAGCGTTGATGTGACATTCCGCCGTGACCATGATTCCCGAAGACCACGCATCAACAAATCCAAAAGTCGCAAAGACAGAGAACAACGAAACAGTGGTGACTATTATTCCTACGACGCATGATGTCATTGTTGGCCTAGATGCCATGATGGAGGTCTTGCCATACCAGTAGGCCTGCCTCCACTTGGAGGTCCATTGGGTCGCTCAAGAGGCCGTCTTTCCGCAAGCTCGTTAACCACCTATTTGCGATGCCCACGACAATGGCTGCTCGGATACCAAGTTGGTTTACGAGGCCCGACATGGCCATCACAGATTGTTGGGGTGGTGTTGGAAGACGCTCTCTGCGAATTACTCATGATGCATCCTCCTGCGCTCGATTCGTATGAGTCGCTACAGGAATGGGCGCGCTCAGCCATTCCTGCCTTGGCCAAGAAAGCCCACACCAGAGGGGCGGAAGAGTGGGAAGATTCACTCTGGACCGAAGAAGGTNCAGATTGGGATGACGTCCCTCTTTCCTCCTTTGAACAACGAATATCAGATGGGCTTGATTTATTTTTGGAGGAAGTTCAAGCCTGTTTTCATGCGGAGGGAGGGCCTTACTTGGAAGCGAACAGGAAAGGCGTGCAAACCTTCTCTGTGCCATCGCCCTCGTGGGGTACAGCACCATCCTTCCCGCGCCCTGAAAAAGTCCCAGATATTGAGAAAATGAAATGGGAAACAAATGACGAAGCAACATGGAATGGCGAGGGGGCAGCAGTTGCGTGGCACGAAGCTTGGGAATGTGCCCGCCCCTGGGTCAAGGACCCACGTGTTCATCAGCCCCAACGCCTCTATCACCCCGATGGTTGGGCATCTGGTGAATTGGACCTTGTGCTACGGTGGGATGGAAGAATTCGTCTGGTCGATATCAAATCTGGACGCTCAGGGTCGGCTTTTTCTTCATCTCTTGAACACCAACTTCGGTTTTATTCTTGGCTTTGGAATCAAACGCATGACGGAGAATTAGTAGCCTCAATGGAAGGTTGGTACCTCAATGGTGGGGAACGGGTCGTGTATGATGCTCCAGATTCCGAGGAGATTGCGACGCTCACGGAGTTTTATCGAACACAACATGAAGCAATGCAATCAGAGGGGGAAGCCGTACTTGCCTTTCCAAGAACATCTCAGCAGGCTTGCGATGGTTCTGCTGCCGGATGTGTTTGGTGCTCTGTTTCAAGAGATGATTCAGATTGGAATACGACACAGACGACCGCATGGATCGAATCCATTCCCTCCGTGCCCCTACGTACTCCTTACCAACCCTTGGCATCCATACAGGGCCGAGTGTCTGTTCGTGGGTCATTGGGCGGTGAATGGTCATTAGCCAACCATTTTGGAGAACAGGTATTGGGAGCGGTCTTGGTCTCTGGACAAAAGCATGTGACGGTTGAGGAAAGTGAACCAGGCACCTTTGCAGACCTCCACAAACTCGGGGGAGAAGTAGAAATTCACAACGCCATGCCCGGTGTTTGGAGGGACCAACCGCGAGTCTACCTCGATGAACAAACGACCATCATTTCAGCCTCAGAATCCACCGAAGCGAGCCCCAATGAGTTCACCCGACTTGGCTTGTTGCGAACACGTGCGAATGTCAGCGGACACGTCTTGTCTCTAAACAAGCGCTCAGGTGTTCGCCTTGATGGGAAACCTTGGACGATGATGACCTTCATACTCTGGGATGGAGCGCATGTGGCTGAAGTTGTCGCCTTTGGTTCCAGCATCAATCAGCGTCTCCTCAAACTTCGACCTGGAGATTTCGTCTCAATGACCGGGGTAGAGATTGGGTGGCGCTCAGGTATCCTTCAATTGCGTATTGATAATCGTAAAACACGCTTTGAAACCTCTCCACAACCATCATTCAAGAACTGAATTGGTGAGCCTTCAAAAGGAGTGGTTCCTTTCGTCCTACTATGCCCGTTCAACTTGCTGACAGTGATACCGATACAATCGGTCCCTATGCTCGTCTCTCTGCGAGTCAATTCAACACCTACAAGGCCTGCCCTCGCCTTTGGTATTACGAAAAAGTTCTCCGTTTCAAGATGCCACAGATACCCGTCCTCTTTGTTGGTAGGGCGGTTGAGGAAACCATTTGTCGAGTGCTTCGCGAGTCGCCTGGATTGATTATTGGTGAAGCTCCGGCTGAGACATACGGAAAACCCCCTCTGGACGAAGAGGGGCGTCCGAATCGTGACGAAGGGCGTTCATGGCCTGCATCAATGCTTCTTCCTCTAGAAGAATCCATGACCCCCGATAATCCTCACGATCTACGTGAATGGACGCTGACCAGGGCTGAACATCACTTTCCATTGGTCTATGAGCGTTGCAGAAGAGAATGGGAAAAAGATGAGCGGAAGGCTGGTGATTGGCTTGATGTTGAAGAAGAAGAAGTTCTTCGTATGGTTTTCGAGGGTTTGACATTCCATCTACGCGAAGTTGAACGTTGCTTCGAAGCAGGCGGTGGCCCAAATTTGGGTCAATGGCGCTCCGGAAAAAGAGAGGAATGGCCTGCACCAGATGGTTATCAGCAGAATGATTTTACTCGACACCACCCCCTGGCAGCAGACGGTGAAGTCACATGGGTAGAGGCTTGGGAAATCTCAAGGCCATGGTTCGTTCACCCGGATGCGAAATCCTTCACCATGAATGCCATTCACCCCGAACACTGGTTCCAGGGCGAATACGATTTGGTATACCGCTGGGATGGTGAAATCACCATCGTTGACCTCAAGGCAAGCGTTGGCGCCAATGACCGGTCGGGTGATTATGTTCAGCAATTGCGAATCTATGCAATGTTGTGGTACATGACTCACGGGCGTTCTTCACAGGTCAACTCGCTTCAGATTTGGTACCTTGGGCACGCGAGTATCAAAGAAATTCCCTGCCCTTCGGTTGATGAAATGATTGAAATGGAACGGGATTTGAAAAGCCTGTGGAATGAGTTGAAGCAAGAAAAACCTGCTCGAGAGGATTGTCCACCAGCACCAGCTCCAATGCGAGGCTTCTCTCCCGGAGGTAAGCCTGCAGAACCCCCTCAAATGATGCGTTGCGACCGATGTGACTGGAAAACAATGTGTCCTAAAGGGTCAGGGACAGATGAAGCTGTGTTACCTTCACACCTGCAGTTGCCCGGTTCAATTGATACGACCATGTTGGAGGAGATCGGACAACTCAATGCGAGAGCTACCGTTCGAGGTGAATTATTTTCAGTTGGTCTCATTCGGGAAAAAACTCCGTTGAAAATGGTTCTCAAACAGGATGAATATTTTGCTCAACTCTATTTCGTCTCAAATGAGCATCATCTCGGTGGTTCGACCTGGCACTCTGTGCCCACAAAAGGACAAAAAGTCATTGTCGAAGATGCGATTTTTACAGTGAATTGGAAAGGTGAAATCGTTCTCAAATTTGACCCCTTCGCACGACTGAGCCTTGACGAATCACCTGACACAGAGTCGTTCAATTTGATGGATTATCAGGCAAAACACAGCGTTGGAGGAAAGGTCGTCTATACCTATCAGAAAAGTGGTGTTGGGCGCAATGGAAAGACCTGGCGACGCCGTGGCCTTATGCTGCTTGATCATACAGGTGCGATGAAAGTTGAAGGTTGGGCTGATGATTGGAATGCTCAATTTGAGATGATGGAAGTCGGAGATGATGTTGTTCTCACCAACATCGGCCTTGATGCATGGGCAACCGAAGTGCGCGGCGATTACACTCGAAATTCTCGACTGCAGATTATCAATCGTGTTGATCGGTCAGCCGCCTGATGAAATCGTGGTCACGAGCAATTCAACAGATTGTTGGAGCGGTGTTCCGTGAGGAAGAATAGTTCCCTCAAAACTCACGATGACCATCGAGGGTAGAACATCTGCCTTCAGAAGGGCTTGGCGTACAGTCGTGCCTTCATCAACATCAACGGTCATCTCAACGTCGCGACCGTGGAAGCGTATCTCCATATGATTGCGACACGACATCATCCTTATGACCGTCGCGTATGAGCCAAGTCACAGAGCCGAGGTCGCATAGCCCGGTATTGCGGTGGATTCGAAATCCACTGTCCCTTGGACGCGGGGGTTCAAATCCCTCTCTCGGCGCTCTTCACATGTAGAAGGCGTCGTGAGATGCAGTTAATTCTCCGACGAGATTTTCCGTGGTTGTTGGCGCTATTGCCTCTAATTTCTTCTTCAACCACTCATTGCCCTCCTTGGGTAGGGTGAGGCCGAGATTAAACCAATCATCGATTCGCTCAATCATTCGCTGAGAGGCTAAAATGTCTCCACTTGAGCCAACGGTTGTGGTGATGATGCAGGTTGAATTCATCCTGTAAAGGGGGCCCATTGAGGCGAGAAGTGCTGTGACACCAATCGCACCAGACCTTGGTTCATCTCTTCGCACATCCACGCCCATTTGTTCCAAGTCAATTCTGTGGCTTGCAGAACTTGCGACAGCAAATGTCTCTTTTCGTTCTGGAGCGTCGATCATACCCGCTAAAACAAGAAGGTCATGGACGTCTTGTTCCCTGAAAAAATCCATGAGTTCTGTAGCCATTCCTGATTGTTGGCTCGGTTCGTTTGGCTGAGCAGAGCCGACCAGTGTTAAGATGCTGGTACCGTCCTGATTGACGGTTTGGTTCAGTGAAAGATGTGGTGGAGCAAGCAGGCCGTCATCATCAAGTGAGGCGAGCGGTGGAAGTCCAGTTGGGTGGAGTCGAGCGACTTCTGTGGTGCTATCCAACTTCCGAATTGTTTCAATGGCGACCTTCCCTATATTGCCAATTCCGGGGAATGCAATCAAGAGCAACTTGTGTTCTGGAAGTTGCTGATGGTTTCCACGCCATTCTATATGTAGTGCCATGAACCCAAAATCGTAGCAAGACGCGTTATAATGTTTGACGTTCCTGTAAGGGGAATGAGGGGTATTTGGGACGGAAACCGTGAGCCCGTCTTATTCCTCTTCTTGCGAACGTTGCATGCTTTCGAGAGAAGGCAGCGTTGGAAGGGATTCAGCCCATTGCTTTTCTTCGACCTGTTTCATCTTTCGACGAAGGCCAGCTCTGTGGTCCTCGGGCGACCACTTGAGTGGAGCAGCAGCCTGGGCGCGCTCGCCACAGGAAGGACATTCAATTTTAAGGGAGAATTTGCCACATGAAAGGCATTGTTGCATACGTTGACGAGCCATGATATCACTCTCTTTGTGCGGATGCTTCCCCACCTGCTTTGGTCATATGGTCAACGACCATTGATGTTGCCGTTTCCCAGAGGGATTCGGCGATTTTGAAATCCGGTGCTCGGAGTTCAAGACGATAACTTGGAGCGCCGTCGTAGAAACACTTGACTTCAGTTTCTTCCTCCGCATTTGCAAGGTCTTCTGCGGCGGAGAGTGCTTCTCGGATGATTTTGACACCGTCAATGGCATTGATGCTGAGTGTGAGTATGCCGCGCACTTCGACGAATGGGGGAATGATATTCTCGACTGCTAATTCAATGAATGGCTGAAGCCAATCACCTTCGAATCCAGCATTTTCCAAAGCCCCTTCTTGCATAGCAGCTTCTTCAAAGGCAGTGTAAAGTGTTCCAAAAGCTTCTGTGAGCTCTTCCTTTTGTTCAGCGAGCACGTCTTCAGCCCAAGACAATTTGTCCCCTAAAACTTTCAGAAGTTGTTGAGCACGTTGCTCATTCTTCCATTCTTGGAGGCGAGCACGGCGACGTTCTTCAGAGACGGATTTGAGAGACAACTCCATCGATGTACCATCACGACGGGTGCGCATGACCTTGCAAATCACACGTTGTCCCTCTCGAACAATTCCACGGATGTTTTTGACCCAACCGCTGGCTATTTCTCCAATGAAGATGAAGCCTTCAACGCCTTCGTATTCATCAAGGTCAACGTAGGCACCGTTTTGCTTGACGGTCTTGATAGTGGCAACGACCAATTCACCCTCGTCTGGGGTGTTTTTGATATCGTTACTCATGGAGGCTCAGCCTCCTTATTCGAGTGTTTCAACAACTGTGCAGCCGATCAGTTCAGCCTTTCCGCCTGATGGTTTGGTGAGAGTAGCACTGCAAACATCGCAGGAGATGGTGGTGGTGGCGCGTGAATAAATCGTTGATTCACTACCGCAGTCACGGCAGCTTACTTTGAGAAAATAGTTTTTCATTTTACACACCTCACTTGTCGACCAGTTCAAACTTCTTTGCACGCTTGCAGGGTGCATAATGCGCCTTTCCAGTTTCGGTGCATCGGTAAAGAATGTTAACACGCTTGGTAGGTTTTTCACGACCGTCGGGTTTTGGACGTGGGAAACCACGGTATCCAGCCATCACACGACGGAATCGTCGTTGACCCCAACGCAATTCAGAGGCTCGCCTCTTCTTGACACGCTCGACGGTATGCATTGTGTGCTTGCCAGCAGAAGGGCTGTAACGCTTGACTTGACGAGGACGCTTGACCATGTGAACACCTAAGCATTCAGCCCACTAGGGTCGGGTATTTATGCCCTCCGCAGATGGTTGCGTCAGTAAATGGAGCACTGCGTTCAAGTTTAAGGGATTCTCTATAAGTCCTTTCTAACTGGAATGGCCATGGATGAGTACCTCCAAGCCTTCCTTCTCTTTTGGCTCGCAGGACTCGCAGTCATCGTCGGGCTCATGCTCGGTTTTTTCTCCAAACAGAGCGCAATACGTCGTTTTGGCATGGTCCTCATGGTCCTTGGAACACTTTCAATTCTCGCCACTCCTTGGACACTTTCATTCTCACCATCGAGCGCATTCGGGCACTTTCTCGGTAGCATCTTAGGGCCTTCAGTCCTTCTTGGCGTGGGTATCTACAACATCGCCTTCTCCGGTCATGTACCGGTTGGCCGACTTACAGAAGGTGACCGACGGGCAGGCTTTGGCATGGTATTGATCGCCGTGCTCTGGTTTGAAGGGATGCACTGGTGGGTCTTGACGCCGACATATCCGGATGAAATCAATCGTTATTGGCTTATTTTCTGGCCAACGCTTCTTCTCGTTACGGCCTCTGGGTCTTTTGTTGTGCGTTACATCGTCAAGACCGTTGGCGATGAGCGCAACCAAGAACAACGTCTTCTTTTGACTCTCTTCGCGCTCACCGCACTCCTGGTGGTTCTCGGCCTCATGCGCAACGGGCCCAACGTAGACGCCACTCAATTTGCACAGGAATTTTGGCTCGCAGGAGCAGATGTGTTTGGGCTAATGGTTGGAGCGGCTTTTGCGATTCTCCTTTTCGCATTGGTTTTGACCATCTATGAATCTCAACAACCGCTTCCAAAACAATTGGACCCTCCAACGACACAACAGTTGCAAGAGGCTGCAAAGCATATCGCCAAACACGTAGGGGGGGTGAGTGAAGATGAGTGAAGGCAGTGAAACGAACAAACTCAGCACACTTTTGCTCACCACGCTTCTCATTCCGGGCGTCCTCCTTGGCCTCACCTATGGCTTACACCCTGACATCGGAGAGGGGACATTGATTCGATTTGCAAATTCAATGTTGACGTCTTTCACCATGATTTCTTTCCTACTCCTGTTGACTCTCTTTGTCTATGGGGATGCAAGAAAAAGACCAGTTGCTCCCTTCATAGGAATGCTTCTTTGCGGCCTCTTTGGGGTCGCTATGAGCATCTTCTTCCTATCGCAGGGAGATTTGCTGATGGAAGAAAACGGCTCGGTGCGTGCTCAGGCATTGACCAACATCATCCGTTTTTCAACGACCGTCATTGCCTGTGCTATTGCAGCAATGCTTGTCCTTGGCATGTTGTTCGCATCATTGATGCACACACCTCCTGCTCGTCTTGAGTTTGAGGAAGAGTGAATTTCGCTCGCCGAAACCGTGCCGCTTATTTCATAAGGGGGTGGTTGGTGGCCAAGTCGTTCAGGTGATACAATGTCCAAGGGTACTCCATCAATGGGTCGACGTCAAAAGACCACGCACATTCGATGCCGACGTTGTGGACGCAACGCGTATCACAAGCAAAAAGCTGTTTGTTCCTCCTGTGGATACGGCGAAACATCTCGCATCCGCAAGTACAACTGGTCGAAGAAGTCTCACCGACCCAAAGCCTGACTTTTCAGCATCGCAACGATAAGAAGGCATCACCTTCTCGTGAACATGAGGCGAACCTATGTGCGGCATTATCGGCGTTGTAGGTCGTCAAGGCCATCATGTCAATCAACTTCTCTATGACGGGCTTACTGTCTTGCAACACCGGGGGCAAGATGCTGCCGGAATACTCACAGACACCGGAGGTAATTTCCGCCTTAGGAAATCCAACGGACTTGTTTCAGACGTGTTTTTCAAGCGCCATATGATGCGTTTGGAAGGGAATGTCGGTATCGGGCATGTCCGCTATCCAACAGCAGGTTCCTCTTCCCGTGCCGAGGCTCAACCCTTCTATGTGAATTCCCCATACGGCATTGCATTGGCACATAATGGCAATCTCACCAATGCCGAAGAACTCTCAGTAATGCTACGAGACGAATACATGCGACACATCAATACCTCAAGTGATTCTGAGTTATTGCTCAATATCCTTGCAGTTGAACTCGGTCAGCGGTCCAGGGCATTGAAGATTGAAGGCGACCCTCACATGAATATCGAGACTGTATTTGGAGCAGTTTCCGCAGTTCACGAGCACATCCGTGGTGGCTATGCATGTGTATCAGTTGTCGCTGGTTATGGATTGCTGGCGTTTCGAGACCCCAACGGCATTCGTCCACTTGTTTATGGCCAGCGCGTCACAGATGAAGGAACAGAATACATCGTTGCGAGTGAATCGGTCGCCATAACTGCGCTCGGGTTTGAAGTTGTGAGGGATGTTGCTCCCGGTGAAGCTATTTTCATCAGTTCGTCCGGCCACCTCTTTACACGACAATGCGCTGAAGCAGCGGTTTATTCGCCGTGCATCTTCGAACACGTCTATTTTGCTCGTCCCGATTCGGTGATTGACGGTATCTCAGTGTATCAGGCTCGGAGAAATCAGGGGCAACGTCTTGCGGAGCGATTATTGGAATCGTGGCCAGACCACGACATAGATGTGGTCATACCCATTCCGGATTCAGGCCGAATCGCAGCCTTGCAAATGGCCAAATCTCTCGATTTACCCTATCGAGAAGGCTTCGTGAAAAACCGCTATGTCGGTCGAACCTTTATCATGCCAGGTCAGGCCCTACGAGAAAAGTCAGTGCGTCGTAAACTCAATGCTATTGAGCACGAATTCCTCGGCAAGAACGTCCTCCTCGTGGATGATTCGATTGTACGTGGCACCACCAGTGCGCAAATTATTGAGATGGCCCGTGATGTCGGTGCCTCCAAAGTGTACTTTGCATCAGCAGCCCCTCCTGTCCGCCATCCGAATGTGTACGGTATTGACATGCCTGCGGTGAAAGAATTCATCGCCGATGGTAAGACGATTGATGAGATCAGTGCTACGATTGGAAGTGATAGATTATTCTACCAATCCCTCGAGGATTTGGTTGATGTTACCCGCATGGAAAATCCCGATATTGCTGCCTTTGATGCAAGTTGTTTTGACGGACAATACATCACGGGTGATATTGATGCTGCTTATCTCGCACGGCTCAACGAGGCACGTAATGATGGTGCAAAAGGAATGAATCACATGGACGATGATGTCATTGGCATGCACAATGACGAAGAGAATTGATTCACTTTGAATGCGCACCCACAGGGAGTGCTTTTCAACCATAGGCTCACAAGAACCACCATGACCTTCACCCGTCAAGTGACCCCACTTGTTCGGCCGGATGAAAAAATCCATCATCTCGCCATGAGTGATGAAGGAGACTATCTTGCTTGGAGTGAGGGCAAAAGAAAGGTACTCCTCGCTGCAATCACAGAAAACAACACACTTGAAACAATCAAGGTCATTGAACACCCTCAATCAGTAAGTGCCGTTCATTTCCATCGGTCTCAACTCATCATTGCAGATGAGATTGAGGGCTTTTCTATTCACGACTTTGATGGTAAATTACTTGAACACCAAACCGTAGATGCTGGTATTCAGGCTTGCTATTCATGGGGTATTCGTATTGTTTTCCTTGATGGAATGGGTTCAGTATTGTTGGGTCAATATCAGCGTCCTCTTGAATCTTTGACCCAACGCTACCATCTTGAGGACTGTTCGATGGTGCATGTTGCCAAAGACCGCCTTTACATTGCCCAGCATAACGGGACTATTGTAGCAGTCAATGAATCAGATTTGCTTTGGACCAGACCCCAGCGAGGCGATATTGGCGAACGCATCACGTCAATGGGGACGACCTTTCAGGGTTCCTTCTTTTTGACACGTGAAGGTCATGCTCTGGTGGCAGATGAAGAGGAGGCGATTGAGTTTGAGTTATGGGATGGTGAGCAATTAGTGCTGCGCAGCGACCTACGTATGCGGATGCTTACTTCAAACCATCACCCTATGGGGGCAGTACTTGGTTTTGACAATGGGGAGGTTTACCAACTCGAAGAAAACGGCCAGATGGAACTGGTTATGGAAACCAACCATCCCGTTGTATCTCTCCTTCATCACCAAGGTCAAACCTTGGCTGCGTCGTGGTTCTACATCCACGGTAAACTTGACGAGGTCACCTGGAAGGTAGAACACCAAGGGATGCCATCGCACTTGTCTCTTAGAAAACAGGAATCCATGCTCTTTTTTGCTGGTGAGGATCAAAATGACTACACTGATGCGGAACCCATTGGTCGTCTTTCTCTTGAATCCGATTTGTTAGAAGTCGACCAAACAGAACTTTCTCTCTGGTTTGAAAGTACCCCAGATACAGCACAGGTCAGTGCTGAGGTCTTGTATGCTGAAGACCAATCTGAAGTTTACGCACATCTCACCCAAGATGAACGAGATGCCATGAGCCAAGAAGGTGAACCAGCCGATGAACTCGCTCATTTATTGGCAGCCATGGAAGAAAATTTGTCTGAATCACCAAGTGCGTCCCCTTTGGAATCAACAGAACAATTGTTTGATGAATTAACCAATGATACAATCCACGATGGAGATGAGATTCACGAGATGATATTGGATTCGATGGCAGCTCCAATACAGGATGTATATCGCCCTCAGGCTTTGTCCGGAGACGACCAGCGGCACCTTGCTGACGCTCAAGGAACTGCCATTGTCCTGCTCGATGGTCGGGGTACCTCAGACCCCCACAACCAAATCGTTTCATGGACGTGGTTGGACGAGCGGGGGCAAGAACTTGCGAGTTCGCCCCAACTCAAATTGAAACTTCCCGTAGGCACACACCGTTTTGAATTGCGTGTCGTTGACAAGGAAGGAGCTTGGACTACCGACCAGTTGACGGTGAGCATCATCCAAGGCTCAACCTCATGAAGGGTGCTCGTCTCGCTCCTGCTATGGGGCTCACCGATCCGTGGATCGACCATTTTTTCGTCGGTCCTCTTCAGATGCGTTGCTCAGTGGTCACCGACCGTTCTACAGGAGATACAATCATCATTGATGGTGGAGATGAACCTGAACGAATTATCGCATGGGTTGACCGATACGAGGGGCGTGGTCCAGATTGGTCAACTGGCCCGGAGTCAATTGATTTGAGTGAGGAGGCAAACCTCCCAAAACGGCGTGTTGTTGCTCTTGTCAATACCCACGCACACTTTGACCACAGCGGTTTCATTCCTTCACTCAAAGAGCATTATGAGGTTGACTGGTACCTTCACGCTGATGATAATTTCCTCCAAACCTTGGCCAAAAACTCTGCCTTGAGGTACGGTATGGTACTGCCTGAACCAGCCAAAGCAGATGTGGCCTTTGAAGGTGGTAAAACCTATCATTTCGGTAGCATTGAACTCCATGTACTGCATACGCCTGGTCACACCTTAGGCGGATGCTGCCTCCTCGTTCGATGTGAGGAAGGCCCTGACCATGTCTTCGTTGGGGACACACTCTTCGCAGGTTCCGTCGGGCGAACGGATATTGCAAATTCTGGAGGAGACTTTGAACTCCTCGCCTCCTCAATTCATCAACAATTGTGGCCTCTTGACCTTGAAACCGTTGTACACCCCGGTCATGGGCCCCTTACGACCATTGGACAGGAAAGGAAAACAAATCCATTCGTTGGTGATGATGCCGGTTCTGGCGTCTATGGGTTTGGTAAGTACGCCTGATCATCCCATCATTGCCTTTAGGGATTCATGAAGCACTGGAAGTGCCTCTTCCCATGTAGCAACGATGCCGTAATCAGCATGTTGGAAAATTGGAGCGTCAGCATCTTTGTTGATGGCCACGATGTATTTTGACGAGCGCATGCCTGCAAGGTGCTGAATGGCGCCAGAAATACCGACTGCAATGTAGAGGTTCGGATTGACGGTTTTCCCAGTTTGGCCAACCTGCATGGAGTGAGAGATTGGCTCCCACGTGTCAACTGCGGCACGAGATGCTCCTACTGCGGCTCCAATCGTGTCTGCTATCGCTTCAAGATGGCTGAAATTATCGGGGTTGCCCATTCCACGGCCTCCAGAAATAATGATGTTGGCTTCAGATACATCAAGACGTTGCGATGCACGAGCCATGAATTCTTGAACAGAGGTTGCGATGTCTCCGGTTGTGTCGATCACCGATGTGCTCGTTGCCCCTCCGGTTGCGGCAGGGAAGATGTTTGAACGTACAGATATCACCGTTGGTCCGTTGATTGCGACGGTTTGCATGGCCTTGCCTGAATAAACAGGGGAGGTCACCGTATCGTTTTCGATGCTCACTGCGTCTTGGACGACGGAGATGTTGCGCTTTGCCGCTATACGGGCAGCCAGGTCTTTTGATTGAGGACTCGCAGAAGTAATGATGGTTCCCGATGGTGCAACAGCGTCAATTGCCGCAGACCAAGCAGCTGCATCGTAGGTTGCGAAAACATCGGATTTTGCCGCAAGGATACTCCCAGCGCCCATGTTGGCGGCTGAATCAGCATGTGTTGCATCGGTGCACGGTACAACGAGTGTGGGTTCGCCTCCGAAGGTTGTGGCTGCTGAGATCAGTTCTGCTGTGCTTGGGTGCACACCGTTTGTTGTCATTTCTGCAATTACAATTGTTTGTGTCATCTTTCATCACCTCATAGTACGTTGGCTTCGTCACGAAGCAGTTGTGCGACCTCTGCAGCCGCAGCGCCACCCTGATAGGATTTCCCTGCAGGTTTGGAAGGAGGAAGTGTTTGCTCAACAACGGTGACCGAAGATGCAGGAGCGTCTATAGAGTGGACATCTACCTTTGCTTTCTTTGCTTGCATGATGCCTTTGACATTTGGTTTTCTGACTTTGAAGTCACCTTTGTCGCACGAGATCACAGCGGGGAGTGGAACATTGAGTTTCACATTGCCACCACTGCCCGGTGCGACTGCTGAAACGGAATCTGAAAAGGTAGCAGAAATGATGTTTGATACAGATGCCCACCCGAGGCGTTCGGCCAAACCTGGTCCGGTTGAACCCGCTCCGGTATCTGCAGCAGATTTTCCACAGTACACCGTGGTGGCTCCGAGGTCTTGTACGGCTTGTGCGAGCACAGTTTGAAGGGCATTTGAATCCATTTCTTCGCTGGAATCAATACGCACAATATGGTCGACACCGATTGCTTTTGCATCCTTGAGGATTTTCTCGGTGGCCGGTCCTCCAACGGTCAAAGCAGTCACTTCACCGCCAACGGCTTCTTTGTGGCGTAGCGCAGTTTCAACCGCGAATTCGTCGTAGGGGCTCATGACCATCTTTACCGCAGATAAATCCACACGACCGCTGTTCACGGTGATTTTCGCGTTGGTGTCTGGAACTTGTTTTACGAGGACGATGATGTTGGTCATGAATAGCAACTCCGTTGTTTCAAACCCAACCACCGCCCTTCGATTCATGAACCTTGTCACTTCATCATATGGCTAAAATCACCGGCCTGTGAGGTGGATTGGTCAATCTGACGGGCAGGTTTATGAACCGTCCAATCAGGGGAGAAA
>QQSD01000019.1 GCA_003602485.1 Candidatus Poseidoniales archaeon
CCGGAACGCATCAGTTCAAGCGGCAAGACCATCGGGTTGAGAAACAGGTAATCCAGTAACTCAGCACGACCGCCTTTGGCCATGCTGATGGTCCACATGACGGGTGAAACGAAAAACCCAGCACGCGTAATAAATCGGGTCATGTGAGCGATATCACCGTGATGCACATTGGGTACGGCAAACAGCCAACCTACGCCCAAGACTTGGAGGGTAACCAGCAACAATGCAATCGGAACATAGATGATTTGAGAGGTGAGGGAGATGTCAAGGTACATCAAAAACGGTACGGCAACGAAGAGGCTCATGCATGTCACGATCAACTGGGCAAGCACTTTTGAAACTGCAAACACTTCTCTCGGGAAGTAGATTTGGCGAATCATGTTCTTGTTGCCCGTCAAACAATTCACGGATTCGTTGAGGCCTCTTGAGAAAAATTGCCAGGTCACCACACCGAGAATAATCCACAAGGGGTACCGTTCTTCCGGGTTGCCTGAAATGATGGTGAAGAGAAAGTAGTAGACGGCTGAGAGAAGCAAGGGTTCGAGGACGGTCCAAAAATATCCGATGATGGAGTTACGGTAGCGTTGAGATATGTCCCTGCTCGTGAAGTTTCGAATCAAGCCCCGATGCGCCCAAAGATTCCGCAAGGCTTCTGGAACGGCCGTGAGGGTTCGGGAAATGGGGTTGACGACTTTCATATCTGACAACTCCCCCTCTCCTCTGATTTTCGCGAGGCATCGGATTATTCAAGATGTTGGCAAAGTTTGAGGGCTCTCCCGCCAATTCTACCTGTGAATCATGTACTGGGCGCGTGTCAATCACCAACTAAACCGAACATATTGAACCGGAGTTGAAGAATCATTGAAGGACGAAGGGATATCGGCAGAGGCATGGATGGGAAGAACAGGTCAACATTTACCGAGTTTTCCAGTTCTGTAGTGGCCCTTTGCATCGTATTTCTTCTGTCTTCGTCAATCACATTTTCCATCGTGAGTGACAAATTGATCACCACCCCAATGACCTCAAATTCAAGATATGCCGTCACTTTTCCTGCTCTTGAATACATTACTCATCACGATGAGGACGCAGTTGTTGCAATCGGTTCATCGATCATCCAAGCCTCGGTTGATGGCGTTTGTATTACCGATGCAATGAACACTCCAGACATAAATGTCTTCAACCTAGGGATTTCAGGGGCTAATCCTTACACTGAGATACTTCAAATTCCCGCACTTGTAAAAGCGAAACCAGAATTGGTTCTTCTCGATTTGGGCCCCAACAGCCTATGGAATTACAACAGTGACGAAAGTTTGGATGAGTACATCCAATTTCGTTTCACTATTAACAGCATCATGATGAGTCAAGGAGATATTGGAGATTGGACAAGGCTCATTCGAGACGAAGACCGACAGTGGTTAGCATATACCTTTGAGGAACGAATGAAACTCACACAATCGTATTCACAAAAATCTGCTGATTATATCCTTCAGAACATGGCTTCAACTTTTAATGAAGACTTCGGGGTTGAGGCCAGGGCGCCATTACCGGGGGATGAAGACTGGCATCAATATCTCATGCAACCCTACATGGATTCCTTTGCTCGGCCTCCCTTTTTTGAACTTAAATCGGATGCTGAAATTCAAGAATACCTTGGCGAAAAAATGCCAAAGAAAGCCAAGCAAGGTGTTTACAATCCACGGGCGAATGGGACACTGAATCATGCAGCCTACGAATACATCATCGGTGAATTGAGAGATGCAGAGATCCCCATCTTGATGGTCGCAACCCCACATCATCCAAAGGTAAATTCCTATCTTTCCCCGGGCCAACTGGATGGTTTCAATCAAACGTTCAATCAATATGCAAATCTCTCTGGCGTTTACGGAGTAAACATGTATTGGGAAGAATGGCATACTGCCATGTTTCGCGATCGCAATCATCTAGGAGATGCAGGAAGAGAATATTTTTGTGAGCGTATATCTCCCTACATCGACAAAATGTTGGCAGATGGAGGGCTCGAAAATGATGTTGTCCAAATAGAAGGTATCAACTTGTCAAACTACCTTGAAAATACATGCAGCGGAAGCGATGTCACGACGTTGATTGAAAAGCAGATTCATTTTATTCAAGCTGAAACATACTCTGATTGTGCATACGGGGAAGGTGTCGGTTATTCAGATACATGGGAATTTCAGAACAAAGGACAACACCGAGGGAGCGGTTATCTCCATGCCTTACCCGAAGATGTTTCGCAGTACAAGGGATCAATTCTTGGGAGTCGGCTGGATTACAATATCACGTTCGAAGAACCTGGAGAGTATTTTGTTTGGTTGCGAATGCGTGGAAATTCCTACGGTAACGATACAGTAGGGTTGGTTTGGGATTTCAACAACCATACAACCAACCAGTTTGAGACCTACAGTTCCTACGGATGGACATCAGAAGGGCAATGGGAGTGGGAACCAGAATTCAATCGCGCTCCATTTTCAATCAATATTACAGAAGAACAAACCCACAAATTGAGTGTATTCATGATGGAAGATGGGGTTGAATTTGATGAAATCATGATTACCACTATCGCAGACATCAAGCCGAAAAGCCTTGATGTTCATGCTATTGAACAACAATCGCTTGCTTGCAAAGGAACCGATGACGTATTCACCATTCCATCAACTGGCGAATGGTTGATAGAGGCAGAGGATTACAGTTCTTGCGTGTTTGGTACGGGTGAATCCGTTCAACACCAATGGTCCAAACTAGATGGTGCAAATGCCTCTGGGCAATCCTACGTTCAAGCGCTTCCCGACCTTCGGGTTCACATGCGCGATGAACAACACGGCCCCTCGTTGATTTACGACCTTAATTTTGAGTCCAATGGGACTTATTACGCTTGGTTGCTCATGAGAGGTAACTCCTACGGAAACGATACTGTAAGCCTCATCTTTCACGAAGGGAGCACCAGCCAAGAACTGAAAATATCATCCTATGGGTGGGATTCCTACGGGCAATGGGAATGGGAGCCAAAGGTTTCCCGCGTCCCCCTTGCGATGAACATTACCGATTCCACCGCTACACAAATCGTGGTTGCTATGCGAGAAGATGGAGTTGAGGTTGACGCCATCATTATTACTGACAACCCGTTGTTTGACCCAATCAAGGAGTGGTGAGCATGGATTTTGTCACCCTCGAATACTACCTCTATTTCCTCCCAGTGGTGTTCTTACTCACCTTCGGCGTGGCTTCAAGGCAGCGTCGTCGTCAAATTCTCATTCTTCTCGTGATGAGTTATGTCTTCTTCTGGCTCGCATCAGGTTGGCACCTCATCTTGTTGTTGATTTCGACCTGTATCGATTGGACCGCCGGACGAAAAATGCACGAAACCGACGATGCAGTTCAGCGAAAGCGGTGGCTTCGCATCAGTCTGGTAACAAATCTGTCCTTGCTGGGTGTGTTCAAGTATCTTGATTTCCTCATAGAGAGTTGGAATCTTGTGTCGCTTCGTTTCACCGATTCGTTGGATGTGGGAGTAGTTGGACTTGCGTTGCCGGTAGGCATCTCCTTCTACACCTTCCAAACGATGTCCTACACCATCGATATCTACCGCAAGAAGCAGAAACCCTACGATTCCTTCCTGGATTTCGCCTGTTATGCTGCGTTTTTCCCGCAATTGGTGGCGGGGCCAATCGTTCGTGCTGACCACTTTCGTGAACAAATCAAGGAGCCGTTGGCGCCCTCAGCCTATCGTTTTCGTTTCGGATTGACGCTCATCATTTACGGCATCGCAAAGAAGCTCGTCATTGCCGACAATGTGGCTGTTCACGCTAACGAAGTCTTTGTTGAAGGCGAGCACCTGGCCAATATCGGGTTGATTTGGTGGGCTACCCTGTGCTTTGGCATCCAAATTTACTGTGATTTTTCAGCCTACACCGACATTGCTATCGGCTCAGCCCACCTCATCGGCGTGGAACTTCCTGAGAACTTCAAAACCCCCTATGCCGCTACATCCCCCCAAGATTTCTGGCGACGTTGGCATATCTCATTGTCCACCTGGTTGCGTGATTATCTTTACATCCCGTTGGGGGGTTCACGAAACGGCCGAAATCGCATGATTTTCGCTCTGATGATGACGATGCTTCTGGGCGGTTTGTGGCACGGCGCCTCGTGGAATTTCGTGCTCTGGGGTTTTGTTCACGGTTTGCTGCTCATCGTTCATCGATTTGGCAAGGAAATTTCGTTTGTCAAACGCTTCTTTGGAGCATCGGGGCGCGTCGGGATTCTCATTTCATGGGTGGTAACCCAATTCTTCGTGTTCTTCACATGGTTGATTTTCCGAGTCGAAGACACGGCCGTGCTCATTCCGTCAATGAAGACATTTGTCGGATGGGGCGGGCACTTTGATTGGAAAGAAGGGTACGAGTTCCTTCCTGAGATCAAGTTCCTCACCTTTGCCCTCGCAGCGTGTTTCGTTCTCCTTCATGGATTGAGCGGTAAAATAGGTGGAGGCAAAGAATGGCTTGCTCGACGCCATCCTGTGGTGTGGGGCGCAGCGTGCGGCACCATGTTGTGCTTAGCGTTCTATCTTCGGCCGGCTGAAACCATTGATTTCATCTATTTCAGATTCTG
>QQSD01000002.1 GCA_003602485.1 Candidatus Poseidoniales archaeon
CTCAACATGGCTGATGTTTCTCATGCGGCAACTCTGGCCGCCATCACCCGCGAAGAAAGCCGAGGCGGCCATACCCGCGACGACTATCCCACCCCGGAAGACGACTATTGGGGCAAGACACTCAACATCATCTGGATGGAAGATGGAGAGATGAAGATTCGACAAGAGCCCGTTGAAGAAATGCGTGACGACCTCCAAGAAGCATTGAAGGAAGTCAAAACCATGATCGCTGAACGAGCCGCCGAAGCTGGAGGTGAGGACTAATGTCACTCAAAGGAACCAAACAATCGTTCAACATTCTACGCGGAGAAGGTGACGAGGCCTCGCTCGAAGGCTATGAAATCGAACTCGATGAAGGAATGGTCGTGTTGGATTGCCTTCACCGTATTCAACACGAACAAGAGCCCGATATGGCTGTCCGTTGGAACTGCAAAGCAGGAAAATGCGGTTCATGTTCCGCAGAAATCAACGGCCGACCCCGTCTGATGTGCATGACCCGAATGAGTGACGTGGTCGCTGAAACACCTGCGGGACAACCCATTGAAATCCGACCGATGAAAGCCTTCCCTCACGTCAAAGACCTGGTCACCGACGTCAGTTGGAATTACGAAGTTGCCCAGCGCATTAAGCCCATCAATGGACCCAAGGAGATGAATTGGGAGTTCAATCAGATGGAGGCAGACCGTGTCCAAGAATTCCGTGAATGCATTGAATGCTTCCTGTGTGTCAACACCTGCCACGTACTTCGTGACCATGCTTTATTCGATGATTTCGCAGGACCTCGCAACCTCGTTCGCCTCGCCCAGTACGAGATGCACCCGTTGGATACCGAAGACCGTGTTCCAGAAATCAAGAAAGAATTCGGCGTTGAATACTGCAACATCACACGATGCTGCACTGAAGTTTGCCCTGCTGGCATCCAAATCACAGACGATGCGATCATCCAATTGAAGGAACGTGTTGTTGACCGCTACTACGACCCTCTTCAGCGTATTTGGCGCACACTCACGCGTCAAAAAGTCCGCTATTGATACGGTAATGCCGAGTCAAACGAGCGACGGTGCGCAGTAAGGCCATTCAGATATGAATTTCAAAGGACAACGGCTCCGCTGTAACCGATTTCATTGAAGGAGGACACCTTGTTCAGTTTGTTCATTATGGAACATGGTGTGAACTACTAAAGCCAAGATAAAGACGAGAATATAGACCATTCCTGACGTGCTGAGGCTGATAAAATATTCAATTGAAACCAAACTTGTCCAATACATAGCGGACATGCTCAGGATGATGGTGGACAAGAGCACGAGGAGATCATCAAGATTGATGTTGGCCCGAATGCGATGAAGGACCAACATCACTGCATACATTGGAGGCCCGAAAATCATTAGTGCCATCCAGAGAATCGGGGGGTCGATTCTTGCTCCAAAGAAACCGCCTGTGACGATTATTTTACTCGGATTAAACTCGAGAATACCCATCGTCGTCAACAAGGAAAATGAGTAAAATACCAAGTAAATGGCTGATAATCCAAGCATACTTACAGCCAGACGCTCGGTAATTTTAGGATTGACACCAGAGAGTTTTGGCTCTTGAGACTTGAGCGCCTCGATAAGATTTGGAGCAACTGAGATAATGAACAGAGTTACGAGTGCTGGGAACCAACCCCATGTCGGTACAACCCATGCTATCAAGACCATTTCCTGTGGCTTGAAATTTGTAAGAGATTCGATATGAGTTGCATATTTTTGGGTAATTACACTCCAGCTCAACATAAGAATTATCGTGATGAGTATCCAATCGAAGAAATTATTTTGGAATACAGAAAGGAAAAACACAAATCCGACGAACCTGTATTTTTCCCATTCAACGGTAAAATGACCTTCATCAAGTTTGATCCAGAAAATGGCGGTGAAGACGAAAACCATGATTGCCGCACCTACGGGGTTCGATGGTGAGGAAACTAAAACAAGGCGTTGCATTGGCTTGTAGAGAACGTCAATGTCAAGGATTGTTTGAAGGGATGACCCGAACAGATATCTTGGCAAATAATCAACGAGTTGAAAGCATACCAACATGAGAAGGGAAGATAAAGCCACAACTTGATTGATTCCTAAACCGAAGAATTCCTTTCTTGAAAAACTGACCAAGGCGAGTATGCTCATTGAGATGAGAATGATTGAATATCTGGATTCCGGAAGACTGACGATTAAGACGAGAATGATTACAGAGATTAACGGAATCTCGTTGCTTGAACTTGAGTTTAAATTTATTTTTTGCCAAAACATTGCCAATACAAGAAAAAGAAGGGGGAAGATACCCAAGGTCTTTCGCCACCACCTTGCAGATATCAAAAAAGACTCATCCCTTGCTGCCAGAGTTGTAAGGAAGGTCAAACCTAACAAAAGCGATGATGCAATCACATAGTTCCTGCTTGTATCTATTTTAATCATTTCAAGATTTATTTTAACGAAAAATATGTACAGAATACAAGTAATTACCATCAAGGATAACATAAACTGAATGATGGGGAAATCTGAAGTCTCGCTATCCAGTAACTCCCATGACGGCGTTTCGGGGAGAGATTCAACCCCTCCTTCACCGTTATTTAGAGCGTGTTCATGGTGGGCACGAACATTTTCCCAATTCCACGCTTCTACCCTTGCTCGGTCAAATGCCAATAAATCCAGTACTTCAACTGGTATTTGTGCATCTGTTGAGGCTGAGAGGGGTACGTTCATCAGGGCTGAAATAAGTACGGAGATGTCGCGTTGTTGAATTTCTTCATTGAAGTTCACAGACTCGTCAATCCCTGCTCCTTTTGCGTACAGATACACTTCTTCAGCCTCACCTCCTGTACCAAGTGCATGCCCTCCCGATTTTGTTACACCGTGATCTGAGGTTAACAATAGAGTCCAATCATCAGGAGCATTCAGAAATAACTCATTGAGTTGGGAGTCAAGAGAAAGCATACGTTGTTGGTATTCTGCCGATTCAAGACCGTGGATATGAGCAGCGTGGTCTGTGCCTCCCAAGTGGGCTACCATGAGATTGTGCTCGTATGTCTCGTACCACCTGTCCACAACCTGAAGAGTATAATCATCCGCCATCGAGATGTCACTGAAGCCAAAATCTGGAGCCGTTTCGTGCGTAAAGTAAGATTCAGGATAGAGGTTTTGCCAAACATAAAACCCTGTAAAGGCTACGGAATCACCACGAGACGCCACAAAATGAAAGGGATCTTCACGGAGTTCATTGGTTACTTCCCAGTTTCTAATTGCATCCATAGGCGTTGATTCGCGACCGGTCGCAATTTCCTTAACGCATGAACCCGTAAGCGTTAGCTCTGAAGTTTTGACCTCCATTTTCACACCAATTTCTTCGAACGACGACAGAAATGGCATTGTTTGAGAATCATCAAAAACAGACCGTGGAACACCATCAAGGACAACCAGGAGAACATGCTCACTTAGTGGCTCTAATCCTGCTGGAGGCAATGTTTTGGATGTCGTGTGATTTGGAGGAATGAGCAATGAAGGAAGTGAGAAGGAAATCATCAGAATTGAAATGACTACCATGAATGTGGGGATACGCCAAGACCCTTTTGCATTCATCATTCCACGCCAAAGGTCGTTGTTATAATATCTGAAGGTCAGATAATCATCGATGCCCTCGCTTTAGAAACCTGAGAGCTAACCTCGCCTTTTTGGAAGATCAAACCTGAGCAGTAAGCCATTGACGTTGCAAAGATTCACCAAATGCATCGTTTTCCAAGTCAGGATGGCCGATAGGGCGAACGAGAACGAGCATGTCTAACTGACCGCCCCAAGATGAAACAGCAGAAAGGGCGACTTCACCCACTTTTGTTCCACTGGAATCCAAACCAAAAGCAGTGGATTTGATGTCGTAACGTCGGAATTCGACCGTTACGGTGGTATCATCGAGAAGACGGACCTCCAATTCATTCGGGGCAGCAACAGGTTCGAGCAGAATCGTCTCGGGGTCAAGCCGGACGATGGTGACTTCTGCGTCCAATAATTGAATGGCTTGATGCATGCGTCCCGTCTCCATATTCAGCAGAGATGCAAGAGATAAGGCCGTCCATTCTGACCCCGCTAGGCCGGTTTGATGGGGCAATCGCATGCTGATTGATTGAAGGATTTCCACATCAGAGGTCACCCAAGTGTATTGCTCACTAGCAGGATAGAGTGGAGCGTCCGGGTTTTCGGTGAACAATGGTTGACCCCATTCACTCGGTGCGACGGGCTCGTCAACGGGAAGGAAACCAGTAGCAGTTAAACACAGCAGCGCTACACTCAACGCCAATATTCGAGGTGTTCGATGGGCCTTCCAATCTTCACGGGCCGCTGGACTGAGCACTGAAAGCAGCACCAGAATTGGAAGGGCTAGGAGCGCTCCACCCGGCAAGATCCAGAGGAATATGGCAAAGGAGAGAGCCATTTTGATACCTTGAGGATCGATTGGAGTATGCCAACGTTCTTCCTCAAGTTCTTCCTTACGACGGTGAATCACTACCAGCGTCAACGCACCTCCAAGGAGAGGTAGCAGCGATTGAAGGATGCCTTGCCATACCATGAACGACGAGATTAACCCTGCATCCTGCCGCCATAGATGTTCGGGTTGTCCCAAGGTTGATGCGAGGGTTTCGTGTAAGATTGACCATGGCGGAGGCGGTTCTTTCCTTTCAGGACGCCCAACACCGTCACAAGATCCCCGCCCCCCGCTGGTCAAAACCTTGGGCTCAACGCTTGGGGCCGGGAATTGTTGACCTTAACCTCAAGCTCTATCCCGGGTCTATTCTAGGACTCGTGGGTCCGAATGGAGCCGGGAAAACAACGCTGTTGCGCATGATGGCAGGAATACTTCCGCTTCAAACAGGAACGGTAACGGAACGTATCAAAAGCGACGAATGGACTCAAGTTGATGATTTACGAACCTGGGTCGGTCACATGCCTGAACAGGTAAGATGGCAAGGCAGAACCACGGTCAGGAACATCTTGCTTGAACTCGGAGAAATGCGAGAACTACAGGAGGCGCGGATTGACGGACTGCTCAACCTCGTCGGCCTTCAACATCGTCAAGACGAACACTTGGACAATCTCAGCCAGGGCATGCGTCAACGTCTTTCCATAGCAGCAGCATTGCTGGGGTCCCCCAAAGTTCTGCTGCTGGACGAACCGTTCAACGGACTCGACCCCGTCGCTGCACAAGCCTTCAAAGAACTCATTCAGAGACTTGCCAAGAAAGGTGTCAGCATCGTCATTTCATCGCACATGGTTGCTCAATTAGGCGGATTCATTGACCGAATTGGTTTGTTACACCGTGGCCAACTCCTCGATGAAGGCCCGCTTGAAGACGTAGAAACAAGGTTGGCCCTCAACGGCCGCTACACGGTGTCCGGGCCTGACAACATTGACCTCGATCAGCATTTGAAAGACATCAACTTTGAACACATCGAACTGGTAACCGATAAAGACGGATGGAGTCTGACATTCAGAGGAGAACCACACGAGGTGTTGCAAACGTTGCTTTCAAACGATGTTATTCTATCCTCCTGGTCTCCTGTCGCCCCGAATTTAGTCGAGTGGTTATGTGCTGCAACTGGAATGGATGTTCAGGACATTTCCCTGGAAGTTGCCTCTTCCGCACTGCTACCAATGCGCACCAAGGAGGTTGGCGAAGATGAGTGATTTCGGTCGAATCCGAAGCATGGCTGCCCGCATACGACGTGAACGGCTTTTTGGTATTCGCATGAATATCATGCTGCCCATCCTCATCCTGTTTTTACCGGGAATGGCATGGGGGTTTTCGGACCCCAACATCATCTTGCCTGGTGGCCATCAGCCATCCACTGCAATGGAAGTCCTGTTCTATGCTTCTCTGGGCGTTGTATTTGGTGCAACCATGTGTGCTGTTTTGCTCTCCTTTGACGGAGTGAGCCGAGACCGAGCAAGCGGTATGCTGGAAGTTCGATTGGCTCAACCGATGCCTCGTCAACATCAGGCGACGGCGTTGGTATTGGGATACTTGCAAAGCATTTTGATTCCCGTCTATGGACTCATGGTGATTTGTCTTGTGATCGTCCGTATCCGCATGGGTGAATGGACAAATCTTGAGGAAACCCTGGTTTACTTTGTTTCAACAGGGCTGATTTTGCTTTGGTACACGTTGTTCGCTCTTCTTGCTTCGACCACTGCAAAAGAGCAGGGGACTGCAGTTGCCTTCGGAGTTGGCGTTTGGTTCTTTTTCACCTTCCTTTGGGCCCTGGTGACAACCATGGTGGCCTATGCCTCTGGTGTTGCGGTAGGGGAAGCCAACGACCCCGCATGGGTGGCCTTGGAAGGCGCACTTGACTTGTTATCGCCCAATGGTGTGTATCACCATCTCCTCGAGACGCAACTTCCAACAGTTGACCGCGGCGTTCCTGTGTGGCAAACATGGGCTGCAGCAATCGCTTGGACCGTTCTACCATGGTGGGCACTACAAAGGCGCATGGAAGCACTTGTTCCTTGAAGAAAAAGGCAATTCTTCATGAAGGCGAAAGTCCACGCATGTCTATGACACGCCGCTCGCTCTCTCTGCAAATCGCCTCGTTGACCCTGACGGTGCTGATGGTTCTGGTGACTACCTCACCTCTCATGACGTCCAACTTGGATGAACAATCTCTCGTGCTTCCTGCCGAGGGGCGCCAAGATACTCTCGACGTTGACTGCAGCGGATATTCCTTTGAAGACCTCTTTGAATACGACTTTGCATTGTTTGAACTCGATATCCTTGACGACTGGGCAACCGGTGATATGTTCGCAAATGCATGGGTCAACGGCTCAAATTCGGCTATTGTGCGTGACAACCTTGACGGGTTGTTCGAAGGTTTGCCAGGTGGTGACAACGACTGGATCAGCACCGATGAGCGAGATGCAGTGCGAAGTATCGGGCCAAAATGCATTGCTGACATGGAAACACGACTCGGAATGCGTGAAGGTATCCCTCACTCGGGCAGCGTTGATTGGAATGATTTTGAATTCGTAGAAAGCGGAATCGCGCTTGATGAAGTCAACCTTGTTCCTGACGGTCATCCGGATTCCCGCACGTGCACCAACTTTGGCGCAGAGCAGAGTTGCAAAGAGGTCCCGACTTCTACCACTGATGATATGGAAATTAGCCTCTTCGTAAAGGATGGAGAAGAGAACAACGTTCGCTGGGACCAACTCCCCAACAGCGGTTCGTCAAACTTCACACTCGCCATGAATATTACCAATATGAGCGATGCCGCTCTTGTTGTGACCTTCCCTGTGCTTCAGGGCCTACGGATGTATGATTTCCGAGTTACAGATAACAGTCCTGAAAGCGGCTTAAACTGCGATTACATCAACCAACCCTCCTTCATGTACCTCCCAGACGGAAGTCTCCAAGTGACACAATTGGTCAACTTTGACCGAACACAATGGTCCCTCGAATGTGCAATGTTCATGGATTTCACTACACAGGTTCCCGAAACAAATGACGTCCCCATTTGGACCTCAACTGCGCCTGCCAACGGCACACGAATTGCCACTGGTGGAACTGGAACTACGATATTCACCCCCGCTGAGATTGGTAATGCCTGGGCGAGTGATGACGATGGATGGTCTCTTGATTGCGTCTTTGACGAAGAAGGATGGTCCGTTTCGACCAATGTCTTGGGCGACTTCCTCGTTGCTCAACCATCATCCTCAACGATGTCTGAAGCGACCTGCACCATCGTGGACCCTCTGGGTGCTACCGACGAAAATGATTCTCGCACGTGGACCTTTGGCACGCTCTTTACGGCCACTGGAACAGTAGATGATGACGGAGAAAACGCTCGCCTTACTGTCACATCATCAGGACTTGTGAGCGAATTTATCTTTACTCCCCGAGCCATGCAAGATGAACGAATGGGCGGAGCGAATGATGCTGTTACAATCAGTTCCAGTGCACCTTCTACCGTCGCAGTTAGTCTCACAAACATTCGACCCGGGTCCTTTAGCATCTCGGGTATCGCTGAAGCAACCAACATGATTGACTTCGCGGTTGACATGGACTTGAATCTCGCTAAACCAAACTCCCCACCTGTCATCTCTGTGGCAGTAAATTTCAACGGAGAGAACGCTACCTGGGACGACAATCAACAGAAGTTTGCAATGTATGGGCTCGTGAACGACCCAGACCTCGAAGCAGTGAGTATGAGTTTGACAATTTGTGGCGCCGTTTACCAAGGTTTTGTTATTGATAACATCAACTGGAATGTAGAAGTTTCAACCGCCATCTGCATGGCCAACGGACTCACAGATTACGATGTTGTCATCACGGCGACAGACGATTCGGGAGCATCAACTCAAGTCACCGTAGGAATCCAAGATCCGTTGAGCAACGATATGCCCCTACCTGATAATACAGCGGCTGATGAAAGCGATTCCTCCCTCCCCTTCCCCTCTTTCATGGCAACCCTAGCCATGCTTGGAGCTGCACTTATCCTCCGCAGAAAGAGCGAAGAATAAACCGACACAACCAAAAGGCAGCGCTCGCGGGGCGAGTTTAGGGATACGTATGTTTACGGGCACTGTAGAGGCACGAAGTCACGAAGGTGGCCTTCTCGTCCATTTTGATGGGTCTTCACCCGCTCTCAATGCAATTGTAATTTTAGCAGAGGATGGCACCTACATCGGAAAAGTCGATGGCGTTATTGGAAATACGAGCCACCCACTTGCTCATATCGGACACGTTGACCGCAAACTCGACCTTGATACACTCATGGGCTCCCAAGTCGGCATTCGAGCAAAGAAGCCCCGCCCCGAACGTGAGCGGTCAAACGATCGAGGAGACTCTTCACGTCGTGACGACCGAAGAAGTAATCATCGTGGCGACCGAAACGATTCAGGCCGAGGCCGTGGTTCATTCTCCCGACAAGACAGAGGAGGTCAACGACGTAATAATTTCGACAACCACGGGGATAACGACTGGGATTGTCCCAAGTGCAACAACTCCAATTTCGCACGGCGTACCGTGTGCAATCTTTGTGAAGAACCCCGCCCTGGCGGAGGCGGTCAACGTCAAGGCCGTCGTAACGACTTCCAACGCCGAGACCGAAACAGCGGCGGACGTGAAACGTTCAATGACAACGATTGGACGTGTCCTGAATGTAAAAATTCGAACTTTTCATTCCGTCAAGAATGCAACCGTTGTGAAGCTCCCCGTCCTGGTGGCAGCGGAGGCCGAACCAATTCTCGCTCCTCTGGTGGGGGTTATCGTGACCGAAACAGCGGCGGAAGCCGTGGTGGCGGAGGCTACCGTGACAGAAACAGCGGCGGAAGCCGTGACCGA
>QQSD01000020.1 GCA_003602485.1 Candidatus Poseidoniales archaeon
GGTTCGGTCAGTCTCCTCAGGGTCAAAATGAGCCGTGAGTGAGTCTTCGACAATCAACTGAAGGATGGCGACGTGTTGACCATCGTCGTCAAGCGTTGAGCGAGCAAATTGAAAGAAAAAAGTTCAATCTACAGTTCATCAATCCTTCAAGCCGTCAAGGAAATCATCGCTTAAATCATCAATGATTTTCTTCCCACGTGGCCATGCCCAACCGATAGCAGCGGCCATACCAAGGACGGGAGCATATCGGTATTGCAAGGCTTCGCATGCGTCCGTGGCCCCTGCGAAAATATCAACCTCGCTGAGAAGAGCCCCCGTGTCATCTTCACAAGAGACATCGATCAACGCCACACCTGCCGAAGGGACAATAGCAGCCACCGTGTACATCATGATGGCAGTTGAGAGAAGTGTACACCAAGTGGTACGTTCTTTGCCGGGATCAAGGAGTTTTTTCTTGTTCTTGAGAACCAAAAGCATCGGTGCGGACAGGGCGACACAAAACAGGAAGAACGGCCAACCAAAGGCCTCGGAAAATTGGGCTATTTCGTCAGGGTTCGCGACCAGAATTGCAGAGCCTCCCATGGCGATAAAGAGGCCAGATGCCACGTTTCCTGTGCGTGCTAAAAAGTAGCAAGACAAGGGTGCAATCAACAGTTGTCCAGTGACAAAAACAGCAAGAATCCACTCCAATCCAGTTGGCAGACCCCATCCGTTCAATGCTGCCTCATAGGATGCCTGTTCCGACATGGTGTAGGCCATTCCTGGACCAACGACGGCCAGGGAAAGTAACCACTTCACAGGGTTGTTGCGAATATCGCTCATCAGCGTATCTTCATCAGAAAAGGTTTCAACCACATCATCAAGAATGTATTCATCACTCATTTGTACCATCTCCTTCTCCGTCGTTTTCCTCTATGTAGTCATCTAGATTTTTATCAGCAGAAAGGGTCATTTCTCGTTGCCTGACCAAACCTCGACGGAAGTAATGGTCGGCATCTCCATCCTTTCTTTTCCGCTTTGGAAGATGTCGGACCAATTCAAGACCGTCCCCTACATCAACGTACTTTCCAATGTTTTTCAGTCTCCTCAACAACACGGAAATCAAGCCCCCTCCCAAGATACCCGTGCTTGTAACTACAACAAGAGTTGTCGTATCATTGGGATCAATCAGCGGGGAATCATCTCCCCCCTCAATGCTCTGATTAGTAGTGTCACATGTCGGACACTTTACGGGTTCAACTGGGTCAATACACCCATCTTCATCTTCATCTTGTCCTGAGGCGTCAATGTATGGACAACCATCTGAAGAATCAACCACGCCATCATCATCAAAATCATAGTCACAACTTCCATCATCTGTGTTTACATGAGAATCGTAATTGTTAGCTGCTGGATCATTGCAACCAGCAACAACAGTCTCTGGACAACCATTTGGTTGATTCCCTGCAACCCCCATACATGTATCCTCTAAGTCCATTACTCCATCGTCATCAAGATCATAATCACAAAATACTGCCTTGTCCCCAGAATTAGCAGATGGGTTGTAGTTGTTCGCAGTGCTATCCATACATCCTTCGAGAGTTACAGCGGGGCACCCATCATAAGAAGCAACACCCGGTGTCAACTGACAATTATCTTCACGATCAAGAATACCATCGCCATCATCGTCCTTATCACATGCATCTCCCTCTTTGTTAGAATCTGTATCAGTTTGTTCGGGATTGAAATCGATTGGACAATTGTCAACAAAATCTGGAATTCCGTCCGAATCAAAATCTAAGATCATCCTTGCGAATACTTGCAAATCATGAATTGACTCAATGTGAACAGTAAATTCATCATTGCTAGAAACGGCAAGATGATGATTCGTGGAGTCATCGTCAATTCCAACATCTGTCAAAATAGAATTAATCCAATTGCCTTCTGAATCTAATTCAGATAAGACGATGCCCGGAAATTGATCTAAATCATATGACGAGGAGCCAACTTGAACTTCGTCATATACTTTGGATGCCACTAGAAGATTTCCTGAAGAAAGAAACTGTGCATCAAAGAATTCAACATAAGTTCCGGAGGAGTTAGAAACGGTATAACGGTGAATCGATGAAGTATTGGATGTAAGGCTAGCATCATCAAAGATTATTACAGCAGAACCTTCCATATTTGGAGCAAGAATTGAATCGTTCCCTCCTAGTTTCGCAGATACTGCAATGTTTCCACCATTGTACGAAATCGCATAAATGGCATCTGCGTTGTCAGTAGAGACTGCTGTTGCTTTGTTGACACCCACATCAGATTCGTAAGTTACCAAAAATCCTGAAGAAAAACCGTTATTTGACAATAAAATTTCATTTCCCGTTGAATCAAAAAATCTTGTAGTTCCGGAATACCACCCCGATAAAACAAAATCACTTGTGGATTCATCCATGGCGAGATGTTCAACAACATATTGACCAGAACAAGCTTGTTCAACATTAGCAGCATCACAAAGCATTTCTGACCATTTCATATCAATTGTATTCTCTACGATAGAAAAGCGAGCCATAACACCCACGTGTGAGGAATAAGAATTTTGCATATTTGCATCTCCTCCAGATCCATACATCGTTTCTGACGGTCCAAGCATCCCAACAGCATGTAATTCTGAACGGTCAAAAACAATATCTCTAATTGAGCCGATTGTGGGGGCAGCTCCACCTCCATACCATTGATCGACTATGACGCCAGAATGAGATACCCACAAAATCATTTGAGACGGATCAGTTGTTCCAGCCGCAGAGGTAGATGTCGGATTTGAAGGAGTCATTTGTCCCCCCGGAGTGTAAACATCAAACATGAAACTAGATCCGTTACCTGTCTGAGAAAGACCACCAATAAATACGCCTAATGAATCATGTACATCAATCGATAAGAACGAGGTGGTTTGGTGAGTTGGTGCTAATAAAATCCAATCCCATTCCCCATTTGAATTCACTTTTCCAGCAAAGGCTTGGTCTCCATCACCAGGGATGTAAATTGTTCCGATTGACTCAAAGTGATAATCAGCCGATCTGGCTTTTATCGTGCCAACAACAAAGAGTTCTCCTCCCTCTGACACCTGCATGTCGCGAATATCCAACATTGTATCCCATTGGTTATTGACATTCAAAGTGATAGAAGTTTCTTGGCTTGATGGGTTTGAAGTATTCTTCGCCATCAGAATGGAGTTCGAAAGAATCTTTTCATCCGAAACCGCCATCAATGGCCCAGCGATCAGGAGCAAGGAAATTATCATCACAAGTTTATTCTTCATCTTAATCATCCTTTCTTTGCAATTTGAGCCATCCGTTCCAAGCAGCAATTCTGCCGGAAGGAAGATGGGGTTTTCCATCCTCGGGTACAATGGAATCTTCGCCCCATTCACTGGAATCTTTCTTTGTTAACCATGTCCATTCGGTTGGTAGAATCAAGTCAGGAACCGGCATGCGTACCGTTGTTGGGTCCACCAGCATTGGACCCGCTCGATAGGTTGGCGCAATTTGAGCCAATTGCTGTTGTTTGTGCTCTCGCATTAAACCGATTTCCTTCTGAGGAAGAATGCCTGTGGTCACGTGTACATCGGACTGCGGGTCCATGATCAGCGTCAATTGGCGCCGCTGCCCAATTCGCACATCGACGGTTGAGTCGGTTCGGAGGTAGCTGTGCTTCAGATTGTTGTCGGGATCGTTGAGCACATGGTCGGTGAGTACCGAGTAAAACCTCGTGTAGTCGTTGTCAATGTAGTACCCAAGAAGTCCATCAACCAAACGCTCCATGTCTCCCAATTTGACTTCAACAACGGTCCCTTCAGTGCTTCGACCTGGGTCATTTGGATTCACTTCAACGGACAATTCAGCACGAACAACTGCGAGTGGGCGACCCGAAAACAAGGTTGGTAAATCTTCGGGAGATTTCCCTAGGGGGTCGGTGTTCCACAGCGTTGTGTCAATGGCCCGCATAAGCGAAGAGAGCACGCCCTCCGGCCAATCCATTGGTGTTTCAGGATACGCTCGTTTGGCTTCCTGAAGACGAACCTCGTCTTGCAGGCTGAAGTTAATGAGTTCGCTCAACATCCCGTTTGCATGAGCATTCCCCAAGTCGGGCGATGCTCCAAGTTCGGTCTCAACTCCGGGCGCAGGGTCCCACAACAAGCGCCCGGTTTGGAAACCGCCCAAACGAATGTCACGCTGAGCGACACGGAGTTGTCCTGCAGCCACCCCTTCGGAAGAAAACACTTCCATGGCCCATTCAATGTGGTCGGGAAGGAGGAAGGCACTCACGGGCGAAACATCATAGCCGGCCCGGCCCGGTTGCGCAGTTTCATCCGCGCCGTCAACGAGGTTCAAGAGCACCCGCATGGGTTCAATCGAACGAGGACGCAAAATAGCAAATTCAGAATCATCGGATGATTCCAAACTCATCGCAACCTGCGGAAGGTTTTGTTCAGGGTCAAATTCAATGTGATTTCCGAAGGCATCAACGATAAGCAACCGTTTCAGACGCACCAAACCGCAATGCATGAGGTCATCAAAACCAAGAGATTCAATGGCATCCTTCACATCAAGCACGGTTGACAATACATCGTAGCCCTGGAGTTGAATGGCCAACTCCTCCATGCCGAGGGGGGCCTCATTGGTTTCGTTCAACTGATAGGAATTGACCTGCCGACTGAGAACGGAACCGGCTTTTGCAAAGAGGGGTAGAACCTGACGTAGTGAAGCCCACGAGAGGTCGTATGTACCACCTCGAATGGAGTTCCAAACTTCTTCTTTGAGTTCATAGTCCAAATCCCTGAATTCAAAATCTGCCAACGAGAGGTTGGCCAATTCATACGTACAGTCGGCAAACAAGGGCACCCATGCTTGACTCCAAACGTTAAGAGCAACAGGCGAACGAAGACAATTCATCAAGAACGTTTGTGTGGCTTGTAAAGTGAGGTTGCTGTCAATTTGAGCCTGGAGATGATCGCTGGACTCCCCTCTTGTAAATCGAATGATGGGCTCAAAATCATCCGCAGATACAAATCTGTCGAATAACCAAGCAAAGCACGATACTTCAAGGGCGATAGAGAAGCATTCTGGGGGGATGCCTCCATGGTTGGGCATTGATGGTTGAAGGTGTTGATTCTCCCGATAATTTTCAAACGCCGTCTCGGTGATTCGGCAATGAAGGAGCCCGTCGGTATTGTGCAGGCCATCCTCACCATGACGGGTGGAGCGGTGGGTGTTGGTAATCATCAATGAAATATCTCGTGATTCATAGAAATTTGGAGCGGCAAAATCTTGTTCGCTCACAATGCCATCGCTGTTCTTTCTCTTATCTGTGAAGGTACCACCCTGTAGGGACTCAAAACTTTCACGATGGACAGCAGTTTCTAAAGCGACATCCCCGTTTGGTTGTGAAGTTTCTGAATATACGCCTAAACCGAATGCTGTCAGCAATTCTTCCGCTTGCTTTCGCTCACTTCCAGAGAGATTAGGAATTTCACCTGCCAGAACCGTCGCAAAGCTCTCAATCGGATTCCTGCCCATGGCGACGTCAACATCTGCTTCATTGACAGCTTCTTGATGGGCGGCAAATTTCCCGCCTCCACCGTTCCACTCTACACTGTAATTTTGTCCCACAAAAAGCGATTGGCGAGGCCAGTGCTGACCGATGGGATCAGCATCTGGGTTACGGATCATCTGCTGACCCTTCCCCTCACCCTTAACGGGACCTGGCGCATCTCCCTTGCCTGGTTCGCCACCCTTGTCCTTCGCCACAGCCATCTTCTCACTTCCTTTGGGACCCTTGGCCCTTTGTGTTCTGCCGTATCGGACCGGGGTTCGGTTTTGGTGTCTTGGCGTTAACAATGTCTACGATTTCACTTTGTGGCACATACCAGCCCAGTGCTTGCATCATGTCCATCCACTGACCTCGAGTTGTTTCTGGAGAACACATCAGCGGGTCATCATTCTCGTTGTTGAACCAGCCAGCCACCGAATAGGTGAGCGGCCCAACCACTTTCGAACCGGGATTCTCGTGAAATGTAAATCGGCCTTGAGAACCATGATACGTCCCAGTCCAACCGATATCATCGCCGTTGTTTGGAATGCCATCATCCAACGCCGTCAGTGATGAGTTCGATGAGGATGCTCGCCAAAGGTCGAGTGACGTTACGGTCTGCTTTTCCGATTCAACGACCCATGCAGTAGCAGCATTTTGACCACTTGGTAATTTCCATTGACGCATGACTAACCAGCGGTCGGG
>QQSD01000021.1 GCA_003602485.1 Candidatus Poseidoniales archaeon
AACAGGTCACATTTAGTGACTGGTAAAGAAGCGTTGATTTTGCCTTGTTTGGGTCGAACTGAACTTGACGCCCAGAATGGACAAAACCAATTTGTCACCGTTGAAAATTCAATGGGTATCGTTCATCGGTCGCGAGGTTCCCTTCAACCCGCCTCTGACATGTTGCGAAGTGAACCTTGGATTGTTGCCACTCTGGCTGAGAATACATTGGGTACGGATCATCTCCCATGGACCGATTTAGCCTCAGATTACGATTCAATCCGAGACCTTATGGAAGCTTCACTTGACGGCTTCACAGATTATAACAATCGTGTACGTGACCAGAACGGCTTCGCTCTCCCCAATCCTCCGCGAGACGGTCGAATCTTCAATACACACGATGGTTTAGCGAATTTCACAACTCACAAATTACCAGATGTGTCGGTGGATAAGGGCCAATTCGTCCTCATGACGTTGAGAAGTCACGACCAATACAATACCACAATCTATGGATTGCATGACCGTTACAGAGGCGTACACGGCCACCGACGCGTCCTCTTCATGAACGCAGAGGACATGGTTTCAAGAGGTTGGAAGGCACGTCAAGAGGTCGACATAAGGAGTCATTTCAACGGAGAAACAAGAGATTCAAGTTCATGGCTTTTGGTGCCTTATGAAATCCCTCGTGGCAATCTGGCCGCATATTTCCCTGAAGCAAACAGCCTGGTTCCGTTGAATTCAACCGCAGATGTTTCCAATACACCGACCTCTAAATGGATTGTTTGTACACTCGCGTCCTCCACTGCCAATGACGGCTCGGAGGAAGAATGATGGAAGGTCGGTCTTACACAGCCCTTGTTCGCGACAACAAAGAGTTTCGACAACTGTGGATAGCAGCAGTCATCTCAATGATGGGTGAATGGTTCAATACGATTGCATTGTTTTTCCTCATCCTTGAGTATACTGATAGTGAACTCCTTTTGGGAGTTCTATTTACTGTTCGGATGGCTGGTTTTGCACTTCTGCAACCGTTCATTGGACTCATGGCTGACAGATACAATCGGAAGTCACTCATGATTGTATCCAACCTCGCCCAAATGGTTCTGGCTCTTTGTTTCCTCATGGTCAATGATGCTAATGACATTGTTTGGATGATTGGCCTGTCAGGAGTTATGATGATCCTACATGGCGTGTATATGACTGCAGAACGTGCCGCCCTACCTAATTTAGTAACGAAAGAAGACTTGGCCACCGCCAATGCTCTTGATGCTGCTTCGTGGTCGACAGCACTCTGTATTGGAGCCATGCTGGGTGGCGTTGTCGTCTCTCTGTGGGGGACTGATGCGGCCTTCATCATTGATTCCTTCACATTCCTCATCGGTACACTCTTTTTGATTACGCTCAAAATACCTCAAAAAATAGACCCTTCCATGAAAGGTCCATGGCTATCTACTGCATTGAGCAATATGAAACGAGGATGGAGGAGAATCCGTGGAGAGCCACGCCTTTTCCGTATTGTATTTGCAAAGGCTTCATGGAACATCGCCGGTGGAGGACTTGCTGGAGTATATCTCGTGCTGATGGGAGCAGACGTGCAAGGTTTTGGAGCAGCATTTGGATTTGGCCTTTTCTTCTTTGCCCGGGGATTGGGGACAGGTCTTGGCCCAATTATCGCACGCAATGTATTCACAAATGAATCAAAATGGCCTGTACTCATTGGCCAACTCATTGCTATTTCGGGGCTCTTCTACGGCCTCGTAGGACTGACATTGGACATTTCGTTGTGGTTGACCGTAGGACTCATTGTATTGGCCCACAGTGCGAGTGGTGCAAATTGGGTCCTATCAACAATCATGGTGCAGCGGTGGGTAGAGGATGAGGTTCGCGGACGTGTATTTTCTACGGACATGCTCATCCTATCGGTGGCCTTTTCTTGTTCAACGAGTTTAGCAGGTTACCTCATGGAACACACAGATTTGGGCATCGATGGAGGGATACTTCTGTTTTCATCTGTGATGGTACTGTCTGGCATTGTCTTTTCAATGTGGGATGCTGGGGATGAACCGTATCATCATGCGCCCGCTTGAACGCAACGTTCATGCTCACAAACTGGAGGTTCGAAATATCTGCGTTCGGCTGGGTCAAATGTGTCCAGTTGCAGCGTAGACGTAGCTCCCTCTTGAATGAAGACAACCGACGAGGTGCTTGCTGGAAGATAGTCTTCACCAGTAGAAAGAAGACTAACCTGAAGGAAATTGCCCGATTCTATCTCCGCATCAAGGGGGAAGAATTCCATTTTCGCATTAATTGTTTCAACTATAGGAACCCATGTTTGAACAGTATCTCCACCAGCGTGGTATCTCAAATCCATGATTGCATGTCCAATATGGATACATTCAGTCTCGCTACTGCATTCTTCAAGGAGAGCGTAGAGTTGACCTCCAACCGTAGCTGTTGTTACATCTACATGGAGTCTTGGCGTACCTGCGATATAGATGGTTTCATTCAACGGCTCACTTTGCCACACGGGGCCCGTGGATGCATCAGGAAAAACTGTTGTTCCATCTGATGTCGTAAGTTCGCCACCAAGTGCCATGCTGAGCACGTTGATATCTTCAGGAGGGTAGCGATCTTCAAGCCTCCATGACCCCTGATTGGATTGAATTTCGATCCATTGTCCTGGTTGTTCTCCAACATCCCTAAGGTAGAAATCAAACCACTCAAGTAAATCTTGCATCCAGTCGTAACGAACCATCTGAGGGAAGGCTTCTCCCCCGCGACCACCCAAATCTGAGCGGTCATCAAGTTGGACAGGTCGATCGGGATAATCGTGGTCCCACTGCCCAAACAATCCTTTTGCTTCAATCCCAGCATCAATGAGCATGTTCATTGTTGGAACAGCCATATGAGGGTCGACGTTCCAATCATGCATACCCTGAATCAAATAGACGCTACCACCGTAATTTTCCAAAACGCGGTCGAGGAAATATCGTTCTGACCAATACGAACCCGCAGCTTCACCGCCCCAGGCCCATGCGCCAACACCTGTTGCGGGGCCAACGATATAGTCGGGGCATAGGTTTTGGTAGTCTTCTTCATCTCCGTCCAAACCATATGAACCGTAGACTCCATTGTGCATAATCGGAGCTCTCGCTTCGGATGAGCCATTCCTCCACATCAGTTCCTTGACACCAATGAGTCCTGAAATAGGAACGATGGTTTTCAGATAATCATGTTCAGAGCCGAACATTGCAGCTTGCCAAGGCGTACTGCCATCATATGACTTTCCGATAAGAGCCACAGCCCCATTTGACCAAGATTGTTCACCCAACCAGCGCACTGCAGCATCGTTTCCTAGTTGCTCGGCATTACCCATGAGGTCCATGCAATGATTTGAACGGCCGGTCCCCGACACCGATATTTGTGCAAATGCAAAGCCATGTGGCAATATTTGGTCGATAATCATCTGCCCCAGCCATGTCCCTGGGACTTCGATGGTAGGTGTTTGAACACTCGGCTCTTGGAAGTAGGGTCCAATTTCTGCGATAACAGGGACAAGGACGCCCTCCTCAACAATTGGCCGCCACACAGCCAATGAAATAAGTCCGTTTGGAGCTGCCCCTCCTTCGCTGATAGGTAATTCATATTCAACGAAATAATGGGTTGAGTTCCATTCGTTATCCGTAGGCATAATTTCGTATGGGCCTGTCTCCAATGCAACTCCAAAGTCTCCAGTCACCTCATACGGCTGGTTGTAACGCTCCCAGACTGGGACGCGAACACCAACATCATTCTCATCATCGTTGATGAAATCAATAAACGCATCCCCGAAAACTGCTGAAAGGAATAAGAATACAAGTGACAGAGCCACGGTTGTGCCCAAAACAAGATTGAATTCTCTTGTTGCAACAGAAGACGGAGACTCTGAAAGTTCCGCTTCAAGTATCCCCTCCTCCTCCATCGCTATCATGTAGTGGTGAGCACCCGCCTTTTTTGACATTGTGTAGGAGTAATATGTGCCGTGATGGGAACAAGCCTCAAGGACATCCTTCATTCTCGCTAGAACATGGTAGAGTCAATACGTGTATTCCGCCAGCACATTGCGGAGGGGATTCCATCTGAATTACCTCCTCTGAAACCAATCAACTCAGATGTTGATCACGCCCCCAATCGACGCCAAATATTGACGCCTAATGAGAAGGTGTTGGCTCTACAAAACGCACTACGTTACTTTGAACCAAGGCATCATGCTATGCTCATACCAGAATTTCTCGACGAACTCAACTCCTACGGGCGCATCATTATGCGTAGGCTCAAACCTGACCAATACCCCATGAAGGCTCACTCCCTTGAACACTATCCAGCCAAATCGCCACAAGCAGCCGCCATCATGTTGATGATTCAAAACAATCTCGACCCAGCGGTTGCTCAATTTCCAGACGAACTGATCACTTACGGTGGGAATGGTTCTGTATTCCAGAATTGGGCCCAATACAGATTGGTGATGCAATACCTCTCTAAGATGACTGAATCACAGACCTTGGTCATGTATTCGGGGCACCCGCTTGGATTGTTCCCCTCATCGCCAAGCGCCCCGAGAGTTGTTGTCACCAATGGTATGGTGATTCCGAATTATTCATCACAAGAGGATTATGAGCGTATGAATGCACTTGGCGTCACACAATACGGTCAAATGACTGCAGGCTCATACATGTACATCGGTCCGCAGGGAATTGTTCACGGGACAACCATTACATTGCTCAATGCGGCTCGGATGCACCTTGGGCTCAGCGAAGATTCTTCTCTGAACGGTGTGACCTTCGTGACGAGCGGATTAGGCGGCATGTCAGGTGCTCAAGCAAAGGCAGCCACCATCGCAGGAGCAGCATGCATCATTGCAGAAACCAATAGGCATGCAGCCGAAAAGCGTCACGAACAAGGTTGGCTTACAACAGTTACAGAATCTATGGACGATGCCATTGACCAAATGGTAAAGGCTGCAAACCAAAAGAAAGCCATATCGATTGGTTATGTTGGAAACATTGTCGAATTATGGGAACGTTGTGTTGAACGGGAAATTCGGGTTGACTTGGGCAGTGATCAAACCAGCCTCCACAATCCCTACCAAGGTGGATACTACCCTGCAGATTTCACCTATGATGAGAGTACAGCAATGATGGCAAACGAGCCAGAGAAATTTGTCTCTCAAGTCCAATCAACATTACGAAGGCATGCCGTTGCCATCAATATAATGTCAGAACGCGGAATGTATTTTTGGGATTATGGGAATGCGTTTTTGCTTGAAGCGTCCCGCGCCGGAGCAGACGTGTTGAAAGAGGATGGAAGTTTCAGATACCCATCCTATGTTGAGGACATTATGGGACCACTATGCTTTGATTATGGCTTTGGTCCGTATCGATGGGTTTGCGCAAGTGGGAAACCCTCAGATTTGAGGAAGACAGATGAAATTGCAGCGAAGGTGCTCCACTCAATGCTCGAAGACGCCCCCGTTGAAATTCGACAGCAAATTCACGATAATATTCGGTGGATAGAACAAGCAGGCGAAAATAATCTCGTCGTGGGAAGTCAGGCTCGCATATTGTATGCAGATGATGTTGGACGGCGAGAAATTGCCGTTGCCATGAATCAAGCAATCGCTTCAGGTGAATTGGAAGGGCCAGTTATCCTCGGTCGAGACCACCATGATGTCTCGGGAACAGACAGCCCCTACCGAGAAACTGCTAACATTCGCGATGGCTCCATGTTTACCGCTGATATGGCCATACACAATGTGATTGGAGATGCGTTCAGAGGCGCAACCTGGGTCAGTATTCACAATGGTGGAGGAGTGGGTTGGGGTGAAGTCATCAATGGAGGATTTGGCCTCCTTTTGGACGGTTCATCAGAGGCTGATTTGAAGTTACAGTCCATGCTCCACTGGGATGTGAACAATGGTGTCGCTCGAAGGGCATGGGCACGCAACGATGGTGCAGTTGCTGCGATTCAACGAGCAATGGAGCATGAACCTCTCTTGAGCGTCACAACGCCCCACATCGTAGATGAAGATCTTGTAAAATACATGCGAGAGGTGATTGAATGAGTGATGCTCACATAGTCTACCTTGATGGTGAAACGCTTACTCCGGCCGAAGTGATCATGGTTTCACGTCAGCAAGCGAGTGTTGAAGTTTCCGAAGATGCATGGCCTAAAATTCATGCAGCACGAGACGTGGTAGATCGCATTTTAGTAGAAAACGAAACCGTTTACGGCATCAATACTGGCTTCGGGGCTCTCGTTCATGAACGAATCTCTCAAGACGACCTCGCACAATTGCAATTGAATTTAATTCGCTCTCACGCTACAGCAATAGGTCCAGCAATGGATGTAGAAGCAGTTCGCTGCATGATGGTTATTCGACTAAATTCGTTGTGCAAAGGCCATTCTGGCATACATCCAGATTGTATCAACCAACTTGCAACCTACCTCAACTTGGGGATTCACCCTTATGTTCCCCGGATTGGTAGTTTGGGTGCGAGTGGAGACCTTGCACCCCTCTCACACCTCGCTTTAACACTCATTGGAGAAGGAGAGGTTCTGATAAATGGTATGCAAACTCCTACGTCAGAGGTACTGGAACAGCATGAGATATTCGCCGTATCACTTACTGCGAAGGATGGCCTTTCGCTCATTAATGGCACGAGCCAAATGTGTTCATTTGCAATTCTAGCTCACCAATTATTAGGGGAACTTCTTGTATTGGCTGATGTCATTCTAGCAACGTCGATGGAAGCTAGAAAATGCAGTTTGACACCTTCCAATCCATTGGTCCACAACGCGAGGCCACACCCCGGTCAGCGAACCATTGCTCAACGACTCAATACCTTGCTCGCCGATTCGCCAATCATGAACAGTCATGCAGACTGTGATAGGGTGCAGGACCCTTATTCATACCGTTGTGCACCCCAGGTACACGGAGCAATTTGGGAGGCATATCATCGCCTTGATGAAATGATTCGCATTGAAATTAACAGTGCAACGGACAACCCCCTTATCTTCCCTAGCCCCTCACAACCTGGCCCACATGAGGTAGTCTCACAAGGGAATTTCCATGGAGAAATTGTAGCAATGGTTTGCGATTCAATGACGCTTGCTCTATTTGAATTGGGTTCAATTTCTGAGAGAAGGATGGACCAAATGCTTGACCCGAGTCGAAGTGAATTACCCGCATTCCTAGCACAAAATTCTGGTTTAGAGTCGGGGTTAATGATTGTACAATATGTGGCAGGGGCATCGTTATCAGAATTACACGGGCGCGCTGGACCGAGAACTGCCTTTTCCACTTCAACATCTGCTGGCCAAGAAGACCATGTTAGTATGGGTGCAACGTCGGCGTGGAATCTATTGGAAGCAACACAGCACCTATCCGAGATATTGGCTTGTGAAGCAATGATTGCTTGTGAAGCGCTCGAGCAGGAGGAGTTGAAACCAGCCCCACACGTTCATGGATTCAAAGGACTTCTACGAACTATTGTGAAGCCCCTGGATGGTGACCGTTCCACTTCCAAAGAACTCATTGAACTCAGCCATCAATTGCAAAATGGAGGGTGGCTTGCACGCTTGGAGGCAGAATACGGCCGTTTATCTCGTGGCGAGGATTTCTTCTAACCGGTGTTCGACTTCGCGGATTGACGAAAGCTGCATGATCTTAAAGGTCATAATTTCACGTTCTGTCACGCTTATTTTTTCACTATTAGCATCAATGAGCCGGCACAAATCTACAACATTCCTTACTGTAGATTCTACTTCTGAATAAATACCATGTGCTCTGTCCATGTCCAACGTTGCCATTGCAGGTTCCAAATCAGACACATCAATGCCCATTCGTTTCCATTGAAGCATGCGCTTGGAGAGTATTGTTTTGTTGAAGCCGCGACGTGGCAGCGCAACCAATTGAACCAATTTTCTTTCATGCTCAACAGCAGGAGTTCTTACGAGTGGTTCTGACTCAACTGCCAACGTCATGGATTCAGCAATATTCTCTTTGGCCGCAGGCGATGGCAATTGAACCAACGGTGCAATCGAATGAAGACGTGACCAAAAATGAGCTGAAAATACCAACGGGTCAACGACGAAAACAATCACGTGGTTGTCACTTCGGCAGCGCTTGTCCAGACGCTGTAGAAATTGGAGCGCAGTTTCTTCGCCGTCATTATTGACAATCCAATCCAAACCCTCGAGAAGGACAAAACACGGTATCGCATCAAATTCCTTATTCAATTGAGCCTCAACATCCTCAATTGTTGGTGAGATCGATGAAGGACCATGTTGATCACTCATCCAAAAGCATCTCGTTCCAGTAGGCGATACATGGCGCAGGAGCGCTCGCAAGGGAAGCCTACTAATGCAAATACGCTTGACATCGACAGTCTCTGTCGTGCTCTCAAACCATGAATAAGTGACATCATGTGACACCTGTTCCAGCGTGTATAAACCCAGCATAATCAGGACCCTCCCGTCAAAGCCAGGAGGAACTGTTCTAAGGAATTAATCCCTGAAAATGATAAATATCCCATCAAGCATTATAATTGGAGACGACCTCCAGTGAAACGGTGGACACATTGAGTGAAGAAGATAATGAAACTGTAGCCATGGCTGAATGTGGCTCATGTCGCGCATTGATACCACTGGATTCTACCGAATGTCCAGAATGTCATACTCAGTTTTCCGGAGTCTCTGAAGAAGCACTTGGAGAGTGTGGGGCATGTAACAAATTAGTACCTCTTGACTCAACACGATGCCCGGAATGTGGCGTTGTATTTGTTGCAGATGATGTCGTTGACATCCTGCGGAAATGGGTGCATGATACCGGTATACAAATTCGTAAATTGTTTGAGAAATTTGATACGAATTCCGATGGCATGATTGACGCATCGGAATTGAAGGCCGGCTTGCTGAGCCTCAACCTCGCAGATTTACCCCCCTCTCAAGTGGACAGACTCGTTAAGGAAATTGATGTCGATGATAACGGTGTCATTGACCTCGATGAGTTTGAAACAATCTTGCACGGAGATTCAGCAGAGGGTGTCACTCACGAAGGCGATACTGTTGCGGAAGATGAAGCCGATGAGGAGACCGAAAATGAAGTCAAGGAATCCGAAGATGCTGAGCCTGAGTCTGAGGAATACACTGACGATGAAGAACCTGAATCCGAAGAGGATGATGATGAAGTTGAAGAAGATGTAGATGATTCTGAAGATGAATCGGAAGATGTAACTGCAACAGAAGCGGAAATGGATGAAGAGGATTTCGACATTGACGAGGACGATGATGCTGAAAGTCCACTTCATGCACTTGTCGCACTCATGGACGAGCATGATATTTCGGCACAACGTATGTTCAACGATCTTGACAAAGATGGCAATCGCCAAGTCTCAATGGATGAACTGCGCAGTGCCCTAGAAAATGACTACGAAGGTGAATTTGACAGTGAAGACATTGAAGCTTTGATTGATAAAATTGATACTGATAATGATGGAATGATTGACATTACAGAATTTATTGGGGCACTGGAAGAAATGGATGAAGAAGTCGAATCTATTATCGAAAAACCATTCCCTACGCCAATGCAAAAGCGGATGATGTCGAAGCAATGGAATGATATTGTATGGCCGATACTCCACACCGTCTTTGGGATTGCAATAGCAATATTGCTCGTCAACGGCCTTATTGGACCCGTGGACGGAAGCGGCGGCTCAGTCATCTACGAACCGAACGGGCTCGTACCACCATTTGACATTGTAGAGGGTGATGCATACCCCTGTGACGTCAAATATCAAGAGGGGGGTTGTGATAATTCACTCACACCTCTAGCTGGTGACTCATCATCAATGCCAAAAGGGTTCTATTGGGATGGAATTCTCTTCATTCTCCTTTCATTGATTGGAATGATTTCTACCTTGTTCTTGCACCTCGTCAAGGCACCATCATGGCGAGCGCGTGCCAAGGCAATGAAGGAAGTTGAAGATGACAAAGCCGATGCATCTCAAACCGAAGCTGAAGACGGTGAGGAAGAGGAACCCGATTCAGATGGAGACGATAACGCCTCAGAAGAAGAACATGATGAATTTGATGATGATGACGACGACATCGAAGACGGGGACGAAGAAGCAGACGAAGATGGAGACGATGACGAAATTGATATCGGTTCACACGTAGGGCTTCTGTTCGACGACGAGGAGGTATTCGGGACAATCATAGAATTTGATGACGATGAGGGTACTGTGACGATTGAAGAAGACGGTAGCGGTGACCTTGTCACCGGATATCAAGACGATATGTTCCTTGAGTGAGCCCATGGATTCAGACCCAATTGACGCATATGCTGGTTTGACGACGTGCCCAGTCTGTGGGTGTCTGGACCGAAAAGGAATCTACCGATGTCATGAATGTGGCACCTTCCATGCGGGATCTATCATGGAAGAACGGGAGCCACCGGTAGCAGTTGTCGTAGAAGAAAAAGAACCCATTGATCCGAGTATCTATTCCCTTGGTCCGGGCGCAGTACTGCCTGAAGAGTCCTTCGAAGAATCGGAGGATGTCAAATCCTGGGAGGGCGGTTCAACAGATTTTTCCTTTGAAGATGATGATGAGCCACCGGTTAAGATTGATGATGTAAAGGTCCTCGAAGTTGACATCATCCATGATGAAGATTAGTTTTATTTGATTGCAACAGCATTTAATATTTTAATTGACACAAAATTAACTAGCAGTTATTCATTGGTGGGCTCGGAGAGAATCGAACTCTCGATCTTTGCCATGTCAAGGCAACGTCATAAACCCCTAGACCACGAGCCCTAGGTGTTCTTGCCACCGAAGGATTGTATTAAACCAATTCGGTGCAGCAGGTGTTAGGATTAGCTGATTATTTTAGAGATCTTTCCTGTACATCCCTGTTGAGAGCAAAATCCTGCCATTCTTGTTCGACCGTTTTTCATCACGATTTTTTTTCCGTCGCGGATGGGGCCGTATGTTTTACACTTGAGGCAATAGCCTTCGATTGCAGTCATGATACTCATTTTCTGCCTGATTGGTTTGTGATTTGAATACTTCCCTCGCAATATGGAATAATTACTCAATTTCATACGCAAAGTAGGGGGTCGGAGGCCTAAAAATATAATTTCTTGAATCAAATTCTATTCGCTCTATCTCTAAGTGAGGTACTGCGTTGTATTTTTGATGAGTTATGGGCTGTTGGGATCTGCCCAAATCACCCCAATGACGCATAACTCACATTATGCGACATCACGTGCATTGGTAATTTGGTCAATTCTTATCGATCTAATATTTTGAAGTCATCCTCATCGATTTCAAAGATTCCAACGAGTGGAGGTCCCATGAGTAAGGACTCAATCCCGCCATCCTGTGCATCGAGTGATTCTTTGATCTCTGAAGAAATTCTCTTCCATGCCTGAGCCGATGTAAATGCAGACTGGACGAGCAGCATGCTGTCATCTTCAGCTCCACGTCCGACCCATGCGCCGAGACATCCATCCTGCCGTCGTTTAAATTCAAGCCTGGCTTTGATCATACGACGCAACCTGGCATCCTTTCCTTTCTTTCCAGAACAAACAATCGTTTCCATCCAAACCATGATAATCACTCATTTACACTTTGATAGACATTTAATATATTCGTTCTTCAAACAAAATCTATTCATTATTCAATGAGAGATGAATGTTCCGTTTAATACGGTTGCAGAAAATGGAGTATGGCTCGGTTTGAGCGAAAATGATTCCCAATGTGGGCTATCAAGAATATTGAGGTTTGCAATTGCACCTTCCCGAATGATGCCGTGGACACCGTTCTTGTGTGGCGAACTCTTTGCGGCAGTAACTGTCATCGACGCAAGCGCGTCAAGGGGCTGAACCTTGCATCGCTGTACCATGAGTGAAGCCATGAAAGGGAGGCTGAGTGTTTGGCAATTAGGATTGAAATCTGTAGCAAGCGTGTATGGAATTTCATGTTTGTGAATCTCCGACATATTTGGCCAGAGGTCACCCATTGCATAGGGAGTCCCAGGGAGAAAACCTGTTATGACGCCTGCAGCTTTCATCTTCAATCGATCATCAAGGGATGTGTGATAGGCGTGGTCGGCTGTTTGGACCTTCAGTTCTGCAGCCAATTGACTCCCGCCTGAATCTGCGAATTCGTCAATATGCATGCGAAGGTCAAGCCCAGAAGATTTTGATTCCTTTAGAATGTCTTCACTTTCCTCCACACTGAACCAACCAGGTTCACAGAAGACGTCTGCTGAACGTGCGATGCCTTGCTCAACAATCGATGGTAGTTGTTCGCTGATCAGAGACTCGATGTAAGCCTCATGAGGCATTCCCTTTGGCGTGTCATGCGCTCCCATCCACGTAGGGTCGAGTGTGGGTAAGTTTCTGTCTGAACTTAGGGCTGAGGCTACTTCAAGGAGTTTTAACTCAGTTTCAGTATTGAGCCCGTATCCACTCTTGACCTCCATGTGTGTCGTACCAGTCCTCAATGCAGACCTGAGTCGGACGTATCCCTCTTTCTGAAGTTCATCACTCGATGAGGCACGCGTAGCGTTCACCGTCGATTGGATGCCGCCACCCATTTCACTGATGTCTCGGTAGGTCTTACCCTCGAGCCTCCACCGCACTTCCTGAGAACGGTCACCTGACCACAAGAGATGAGCGTGTGCGTCAATAAGGCCAGGAATGACTGCCCGACCGTGCACATCTATGGTGTGATGACCTGAATTATCTCCGTATTCCGAAATCACCTCTTGTGAAGGTGCTATATTCGCTATTACTCCATCTTCAATAATAATTGCCTTTCCTTCTTCAATTACACTATTATCAACTGTCCGAGTCGCAACATCATCATCTGATGAGAGGTGCACTATCGGCCCGCAATTGATGAGAAGGGTCCGCACAACTCACCCTTACCGAAGAGGGTTGAAGAACAATGGCTTTTTGGGGATACCATGGGAACCTGGACCCTCGGTATCGAAACTACCGCGCATACCCTTTCCTTTGGTCTCGTGGATGCAGACGGAATACCGTATCCCGCTGCATCGGATACACTTCGTCCTGACAAGGGAGGGATTCATCCGAGAGAGGCTGCAGATCACCACAAAGAGGTTGCATCAATGTTATTTACGAAAGTATTGGAGATGCATTCAATTTCCCCTTCAGACATAGGTGGCGTAGCATATTCGCAAGGTCCCGGGTTGGGACCTTGTTTGCGAGTGGGTGCTGCAATCGCCCGAGGCCTCGCTACCAAAATGGATGTCCCACTAATTGGAGTTAACCATTGTGTCGCACACATTGAAATTGGTCGACAACAATGTGGCTGTGATGACCCAGTCCTGCTCTATGTTTCAGGCGGGAATACACAAGTCATTGCACGACTCAACGGCAGGTATCGGGTATTAGGAGAGACATTGGACATCGGCATTGGCAATATGTTGGATAAGTTCGCAAGAAACCAAGGCATTCCCTTCCCAGGAGGTCCTAAAATTGAACAATTGGCAGCAGAATATCTCACTGAGAATCCATTCCCCACGATGGAGGGACTTCAACTCCCATACGCAGTTCGTGGCATGGACCTAGCGTTTTCAGGCTTGCTTACAGCGGCCCAACGCCTTATTGATAACGGTGCCCCCCTCAACGCAGTTTGCTGGTCACTCCAGGAACATGCCTTTGCATCATGTGTAGAGGTAGCGGAACGTGCAATGGCACACACTGGCAAATCAGAACTCCTCCTGGGCGGTGGAGTTGCATGCAACAATCGAATGAGAGAGATGTGCGACCTTATGGCATCTGACCGTGAAGGGAGCTCCCATGCACCTCCACGCATGTATTGTATTGACAACGGCACCATGATTGGCCTCTTGGGATGGTTGGAATTGCAAAAGAGGACAACAACACTTGAAGAGAGTGCAATTGACCAGTACCTGCGAACTGACCAAACTCCTATTGTTTGGTCTTGAACCGAATCAATCCCATACGGTTTTAATGGGTGGGCTGACACACTCGGATGGGGGAATAGCCAATCGAACGACGTCGGGGCCGCAAGGAAGAATTCAATCCCTTCGCCAAAGATGCTTCTCAACAAGCACGACGCCGTCGTGATGAACGAGAGCGTCAAAACGCCCGACGCCCAGCCCCTGTTCCTGAAGTCGTTGAAGAAAAGCCCAACATCAAGGCAGATCTAGAACGTAAACAGCGAGAAGCTATTGAGAAACTCGTGCAGAAAGGCGATGTTGTTGCACCTGAAATCCAACCAGCAGCAGTACCACAACAACCTATACGCGCACCTAAAGATGTAAAACCTACAAACCAAAGCCGCGAGGACAGATTGGCCGAATTACGGAGGAAATCAGAGGCCCTCAAGAAAGCCGCACCTTCTGCACAGACTCCGGAACTTACACCGGTGGAAGTTATTGAACAAGCCGTCGAATCAGTGCAAGCAAATAATGCTGCAACCGAAGTAGTATCTGAAGAGAATCTCACGAGTGCCACTCCTGTAGCTTCGACGGTTAAGGCAAAGAACATATTCAAACAAATTGAAACGAAGGTTGTCAAACCCGACAACAGGCGTCGCGGACGCAGAAGATTTGACAAAAAGGGTGGCGGCCGTCAAAAGCAAGAGAAGCGACTCAATCGTCAAAAATACCTGGAATACAAGTATGCAGCACGTGACATTTTGGATAACCCAGAAGTCCCAGAGGAACACCGGTCAAACGTACTCGGTCAAATTTGGGCTAAAGGCGAACGCGTCAGCATTGACGAATCGCTGGAATTCATTGAACAGAAAGAAGCTGAACTTGTACTACCGGCAGCGGTTGCGGATTCCCTTCGAGACCTCGTCAAAAGAATGACAACAAGGAGATGAACATAATGACAGACCTAACACTAGCAGAAAACACAGTAGCAAGCGTCCACTACACAGGCACATTGCCTGATTCTGGAGAAGTTTTTGATTCCAGCGAAGGTCGTGACCCGTTGACTTTTTTGGTCGGACACAAGCAAATGATTCCTGGATTCGAAGAAGAAATGATGGGAGCTAAAGTTGGCGAACGTCGCGAATTCACATTGACCTCGGAGCGTGCATACGGTGACCGTGACGATAATGCAATTTTGCAGATCCCACGAGATAATTTCGCACAACTTGAAGAACAATCTCCTTTGGAAGTTGGAATGCAACTTGTTGCTCAGATGCCTCATGGACCTTCACCGTTCACCGTCACAGAACTTTCCGATGAAACCGTGACCGCAGATTTCAACCATGCTCTTGCTGGTCAATCCCTCACATTTTCAGTGGAAGTAGTTGAACTCCGAGCAGCATCTGAGGAAGAACTCTCTCACGGCCATGCACATGGTCCAGGCGGACATAACCACTGAAGTCAAAGCGAGTCTTGATGAAGTGCCTTTCCCTGTGGTAAAGCATGGGCGACCTACGCAAGGATAGTTGGGAATCCTTGAGTGGCTTACCGCTCCCATTAACTGGCAAGTCTTCCGAGCCCACACAGCAAATCTCGGATGCGGGATCACCCCCGTATACGAGAGGCATACACGAAACGATGTATCGCTCGCGACTATGGACCATGCGCCAATATGCTGGTTTCTCGAGTGCTAAGGAAACAAATGAGCGATTTAAACTGCTTCTGGACAGAGGTCAAATGGGTCTCTCCGTAGCATTTGACCTGCCTACACAATTAGGCATGGACGCGGACGATGAACTCTCTTATGGCGAAGTTGGCAAAGTAGGAGTTTCGATCTCTTCTGTGGAGGATATGAAAGAACTCTATGATGGGATACCACTGGACAAAGTCAGTAGTTCGATGACCATCAATTCACCCGCTATGATTCTGTTGGCCATGTACATCGTTGCTGCAGAAGAACAGGGGGCATCTATGGACCAACTCAAAGGCACCATTCAAAATGACATCCTCAAAGAGTACATCGCTCGGGGCACCTACGTATTCCCGCCAAAACCCAGTATGAGGCTTATTACCGATATTTTTGAATATTGCTCAGAGAATGTTCCAAAGTGGAATACGATTTCAATCTCAGGCTATCACATCCGTGAAGCCGGTTCGACAGCTGTTCAAGAATTGGCATTTACTCTGTCCAATGCTCTTGCTTACGTTGATGCTGCTATTGAATCAGGCCTCCAAATTGACGACTTTGCGCCACGTTTATCCTTCTTCTTCAATTGCCATAATGACTTCTTTGAGGAAATTGCCAAGTTTAGAGCAGCACGAACACTCTGGTATGACTTGATTCAAGAACGGTATAATCCAACCAATCCAAAGTCATCGATGTTGAGGTTTCACACCCAAGTTGCTGGCGTTAGCCTAACTGCCCAACAACCACTTAACAACATTGCAAGGGTCACAATCCAAGGACTTGCAGCAGTCATAGGTGGGACACAAAGCCTCCATACAAATTCCTACGATGAAGCATTGGGCTTGCCAACCGAGGCATCAGCAACTGTTGCATTAAGAACCCAACAAATCATAGCAGAAGAATCAGGTGCTGCTGATGTGGTTGATCCCATCGGGGGCTCTTATTACGTTGAAGATTTAACAAAGAATATTTATCACAAAGCAATGGAATTAATCAAAAGCGTTGAAAAGAAAGGTGGTGCAATGGCTGCCATTGAGCAAGGTTGGCAACAACATGAAATCCATCAATCCGCATATCGATATATGAATGAGATTGAACAAAACAAAAGAAATATTGTTGGTGTTAATCATGGCGTCATGGATGAGTTGCAATCCATTCCAGTGACTCAAATCAATCCCAAGATCGGTGAGGAGCAGTCATCCAAATTAGCACATCTTCGCTCCAACCGGAATCAAGACCTAGCTGATACATGTTTGTTGAACCTGAGAAATGGTATTGCTAATGATGAAAACCTCTTCCCGCACGTGATAGAATCAGTGCGTGCACGTTGCACTTTGGGCGAAATCATGAACGTAATGAAGGAAGATTTTGGCACCTACATGGCGCCAAGTGGATTTTAGGTGAGGATGATGGATTTTGGACCGATTTACATTGACCATATCGGCATAGCAACGCCAAATCTTGAAGAAGGCAGTAAGTTTTGGGAACTCCTGGGATTGAAACAAGGTTCAGTGGACGAACATGTAGAGGATCAAGGCGTCGTGACACGTTTTTTTTCCACCGACCCTTCTTCAGGATATAGCCATCCTCCGAACATTGAGTTACTCGAACCCACGGGTGAGTCCACCCCAATTGGTAAATTTCTTGCAAAAAGAGGGCCTGGAATCCAGCAACTCTGCTTGAGTGTCTCCAACCTTTCAGGATTATTGGAATATCTTCAACAACATGGAATTCAACTCATTGATGAACAACCACGCCAAGGTGCTGGGGGACACATGATTGCCTTTGTCCATCCACGTTCAACGGGTGGAGTATTGGTGGAATTGGCACAGCGTGAATCAACACCATAGAACATAATGCCTATAATCGGCCTCGGTGAGTTGGGGGTTGATGAGGACCTGTGTTGACCAACTTCTTGCACTACCACATATTGATGCACCTCGACTCAAGGGAGAGGTTAGTTATCTATCGGGTCGTTTAGAACAACTTCGATTGCAGCGCTCTATCTCAAACGAGGCATACCTCGATGCTGGTGCGATTCAGGGTGCAATTGAGATGGTTGCTAACATGATCGACATGGGTGTTGCACAAGCTGAGATTCAAGAACACCTTCGGTCAACACTCCAGCGTGCACAGCGTATTGAAAATAAACATCCAGGACTTAACTGGGCTGTTGAATCTGGACGTGCGAGTTGAGTTCCCTATGGGGGAATCCTTGCTCAGCGTACATGATGTGACGAAGTCTTTCGGAGAAATTGAGGCGTTGACCAACGTTTCACTTGATATTTTTGAAGGTGAAATAATCGGCCTTGTCGGTTCAAACGGTGCTGGCAAAACCACGCTTTTACGCCTCTTATCTGGAGTTTATAGGCCGTCATCTGGGACAATTACGCTCGGAAACGGTTCACCTGTTTCGGAAAGTAGACAATACCTTGGAGTCGTCCCGGAGAGTACAGGATTGTATTCCCGCCTCACAGCGTGGGAAAATATTCGTTACCATAGCCGGCTGTATGGTGTGAGTGATGATGAAGCATGGAAACGTACGTCATTCTTCGCATCTCATCTGGGGATGGCAGATTCATTGGGCCGCCATACGAAGGGGTTTTCAAGGGGGATGCGCCAAAAAACTGCTCTCCTCCGAGCATTAGCCCATGCGCCCCGAGTATTACTCCTCGATGAGCCAACGGCTGGACTTGATGTTACGAGTGCAAGAACGGTTCGACAACTCGTCCAAGACTTGGGCAACCAAGGTGGCACGGTTGTTTATTCCACTCACCAACTCGCTGAAGCAGAGCAGGTTTGTAACAGAATTGTCATCATCCACAATGGAGACGTAAGAGCCGATGGGACTCCACAAGAATTGATGGAGCGAACTGGAACCAATCGACTCGAAGATGCATATGTCAGTCTGACCCATGATCAAGCAAGAATACGAACCGAGGATTCGAAACCGTTGTCCAAATGGGCGAAATGGTGGAGGGGTTTGTTCACGCCCAAAATACCGTCAGGGGTGATGGAAGATGAGTAATGCTGCACGGCGAATCGGAACCATCGCCAAGAAGGAATTGGTAGAGTTTGTTCGTGATTGGCGCACAATTGTAGCGATTCTTGTCATCCCATTGCTGATGTTTCCCCTTCTGTTCATCTTATTCCCCCTCCTTCTTGCTTCGGAAGCAGCCGAGATGGAGAATGTCATCGTTGATGTGATCGTACAATCCAATGACATACCAGACGAACTTGGCCTATTATTCAATGATTCAAACATCAACGTCACATACGAGCCACTGAATGATATCGGGCAATTATCCACTCCGGGAGCTGATGAGAATCGGTTGAGAAATTCCACCATTGACACCATTGTACGGCTGAGAGGGAATGGAACCGTGCTTGAATATTCAATCCTCTACATGTCAACGTCTGAACAGAGTCAAGAGGCGAGGAGTCGGACATTTACTGTACTCTCTCAGTGGGAGGAAAATGAGACGGAACGGCGCATTGTTGCAGCAGGTCTTGATCCAAATGAAACTCTGGATCCACTTCAGTGGAATGGTGATTTTGCAGAAAGCGATGTAGCCACTCAAGGTGAACAAGCAGGAATGGCTCTTTCCTTGTTCATACCGCTGGTTCTGGCAGTGTGGACTTTTTCCTCAGCAATCCAACCTTCAATCGACATGACTGCGGGCGAACGAGAACGCGGGACGCTCGAGGCTTTGCTCGGACTTCCATGCAGCCGAATGGAGTTGCTGTTTGGGAAATGGTTGGCTGTAGCCACCATCACGGGAGTTGGTGTTTTGCTTCAGGTCGCAGGTCTTCTCTTTGCAATTGGTTATCTTGCATCTTCGGACCTCATTTCGGCGCCGACCATTTCGGTCACTGCCCTTGTATTGCTCATACTTGCAGTCCTCCTCTTTGCCATCATGGTCGTAGCCTTTGAACTAGCATTGGCCATGAGGTCGCACAGCGTGAAGGAAGCAGGTTCAATCCTTGGTCCTGCGTTGCTCTTGATTCTCTTCCCTGCATTATTTACGCAAGTCATCAACCTTGATGGAATCGAGTCCTTTTGGTTCGCGATTCCTGTCGTCAATGTATTGCTGGCATTGAGAGAACTTCTCATGAATCGAATTGTCGCTACCCACATTGTCATTTGGTTGGTGAGTTCGACCGTCTATGCATTGGGTGCTGCGCTTTACGCTGCAAGGCAATTCAAGAGAGAAGATATCGTTACAAGTTTGTCTTAAGCCCCAAAGGCTAGCAAACTCTCTCGAACAACTTTGACAATCAGGTCAATTTCTTCACTGGTGATGTTGAAATGGGGGGTAAATCGTAGGGCATTCTTCCCACCGTGAATGACGCCTAATCCCCGTTTCCTGCACCACGGTTCCACTGCATCTTGACCCACTACGGGGAAAGCAGTAGGTTCCAATTCCGCGCTACATAGGAGGCCAGTGCCCTGAACCTTCGTGATGACCGCTGGGAATTCACTTTGTAATTCGCTGAGTTTGGCAACGAATTCATCTCCCCGGTCACGGATGTTTTGGCGTAAAGCTGGAGTGATTCGGTCGAGGACTGCCACGGCTGTTTCAAGGGCGCGGGGATTGGTCGTCATGGTATTACCGTAGATGCCAGTAACATACAGCGAAGACGCACGTTCATTCATCCCAAGTACGGAAAGTGGATATTGTCCAGCATTCATAGCTTTGGACCACGTTTCAAGGTCAGGGGCTTCACAATCCGAAAATCCATCGTAATCAATGACAGACAATGTGCCTTGGCCTCGGATTCCTGCTTGGATGGAATCAACAAGAAGGAGGCTTCCGTGGTCAAGCGTGCGTTGGCGAGCAGCGTCATAGAACTCACGTGTGACACATTGGCCTGGATTGCCTTCACCCTGAACCGGTTCGATGGCTAATAATTCAATGAAGACTCCTTCTGATTCTGCCTTGTCATACGCAGCGTGCATAGCGTCAATATCATTCGCAGGAATCAATATGAGATTGTCGCGATTCTGGAAGCTGGCCAAATGAGCATCGTACTTACCTTTGCAGGAATGCGACATTTGAGCAGGGCGATCAGTTCGGCCGTGGAATCCTTGTTCAATTGCCATAATTTTGATGGTATGACCTTCGTAACGACCACCTGATTGAGTCATTAATTTCGCATTCACATCTGCGATTCTTAAACTAACAGTCACTGATTCAGAACCACTGTTCATGCAAATGAATTTGTCAAAGGGACAATGTCCGTGAGTGTGCCCTAATTCTCTACGAAGTCTGTCTTCCAATCGCTTTTGGGAAAATGATGCGGTCATGACGTTGGCCATAACCCAATTATCTGACATCGAGTCAATGATTTCCTGCGGGCCGTGCCCTGCTCCGAGCATGCCGTACCCACCGTTGTCATGAACGACAGCTCCGTGTGAAGTAATGACCCATGGGCCTCGGGCTGCGATGGCCACATAGGGATTGACAGTATCGGGATTGTAGAAATTAACAAAACCTGATTGAAGATTATTGATTAAAACATCCTCTGCTTGACCAATGTAGTGGTTGCCAAACTCAGCATTGAGCACTTGGAATCGTTCGAACCCATCTGCAATGGCCATGCCAAGTTTCGGATCTAATTCCAAGAAGGAACGAATTTCATCATCACTCAAACCTGGCGTGGCAATACTGCCCATATGGGCTCGGATTTCCTTCAAAGATGCTAAGGCGTCGCTTGAGACCGTGCTTTGCATGATGTGTTGTCCCCCAAGGACTCCTTTGAACATTCGCCTCAAAACAGTTACAGTCTCACTCTTCACACCGCACAATAATACTATAGTAATACTCCAGGAATACTTATACGCAACACTGGTTAGGGGTAAACGTGCCTAAGATTTCATTGGACATGCCCGCTGAATTGGTAGATGATCTACGCAACCATGTTGGGGATGAGAAAAAATTCATCAGTTTGGCAGATGCTGTTCGAACGGCATGCCGGAAGTTGTTGGACCAGCTTGACGAAATTGATGCCAGGCACGGGCGCTGAGGGAATATCATGACCAGTAAAAAAGAAGCAATGGAAGCCGTCAAAGTCCTTCTGGGTTACATAGAAGGCAAAGAAAACACAACTCGTGAAGGACTTATGCGTACGCCTGAACGCGTCGTGGATTCATGGGATGAAATCTTTGCAGGATATGCTATGAATTCAAAAGAGATTCTGGAGGCAACCTTCAACGCTGAAGGGTATGACGGTATCGTGTTGTTGAGGAATATCGAATTTACATCCATGTGTGAACACCATCTTCAGCCCTTCCGTGGTAGAGCACATATCGCCTATATCCCAATTGACCGAATCGCAGGAATCAGCAAACTTGCACGCATCCTCGAACTCCATGCGCGTCGTTTGCAAAATCAGGAACGTATTACAAAACACATTGCGGATGACATTGAACGCGAACTTCATCCATTAGGCACAGCCGTAATCATTGAAGCATCTCACGGATGCATGCAATGTCGGGGTGTTGCTAAACAGCAAGCCATTATGACGACATCTTCGATGAGGGGTGTCTTCTTTGAACGACAAGAAGCTCGTGCCGAACTCATGCAACTCATCCAACAACCTGAACTCTGAGGGATTGAATGGAACCTGTTGAATGTCACCGCTCAGGAGACAAAATTGGCGACCGAGCCGAAGACCTCGCAGCCAATTACAACATTGTGGAAATCTTTCACTCCGTACAGGGGGAAGGCTACAGAGCAGGTATCCCACATGTATTCGTTCGCTTTGGTGCATGTAATCTACGTTGTGAGTGGTGTGACACGAATTTTGACGAGTATGAGGTCATGCCAGCCATTGATGTCCTCGGAGAGGTCTTGAAATACAATACAAAGAATGTCATTTTCACAGGTGGTGAGCCAATGCTCAATGACCTGTGGCCCATAGCCCGACTACTCAAGGCGAGAGGATATCATCTATCTGTTGAGACCAACGGAACGATTGCTATACCTGATGGATTGCTTGACTGGATTTGCGTCTCACCGAAGGACCAAATGTATCCAAATGTATCCATTCGACAACGAACTGGTGACGAACTCAAATGTGTATATGTTGGTCAGCCTTTAGAGATGTACAACGAATTACGCAGTGGATTTGATCATTGGTTTTTACAACCCTGCTATGACGACCAGCAAAGCGTTGGTGAGAACGGGGTCTTGTTTGGATTGACCGAACAGGTCGTTAAGGACCACCCAGAATGGAGACTATCTTTGCAGACCCACAAGTGGATGGGTATATTGTAGGTGGAATTGTGATGTTTGCAGTCATGGCGTTGAGCGGAGGTATGGATTCAACCTCTCTCTTGTTGAATTTACTAGCCAGGAACATGCACGTAACATGTCTGAGTTTTGATTATGGCCAGAAGCACAAAGTAGAACTTGAGCGTGCATCATCTCTTATTGACTATCTTCGAGAAAATTCTATTGAAGTTCAGCACCACCTCGTTGACTTGACATCCGCTACTGCACTCTTCTCAAGTGATTTACTTTCAAACGGTCAAGAAGTACCGAAAGGTCACTATGAGGAAGAGAGCATGAAGGCCACGGTTGTCCCAAACCGGAATGCTGTTTTTGCGTCCCTGCTCTATGGCACTGCGCTCTCACTATCTACAGAGAATGAAAGCGATGCAGTCGTTGCCTTAGGAGTGCACAGCGGAGACCATGCAATTTACCCAGATTGTCGACCTGAATTTTACCGTGCTATTGAACATGCATTTGCCATTGGAAATTGGGGCAGCGAGCGTATTTCATTCGAATTACCATATCTTAATGATGATAAAGTTGGCATTTTGCAAGATGCATTGCGCTCAGTCAACGTGCTCGGCCTTGACTTTGATGAAATTTTTCGACGCACGATTACATCGTACGAACCAGATGACTCGGGGCGTAGCCATGGCGAAACAGGTTCGGATGTTGAACGTATCCTTGCCTTTCACGCAATTGGTCGGAAGGATCCAATAGAGTATGTCAAGCCCTGGAATGACATACTTGACAATGCATTGGCCATTGAACAGAAACACAGAGATGACGAGTATCAAGAGCGCTTAACCCCATTGCAGTATCACGTGACACGTGAACAAGGAACAGAACATGCATTTACCGGACAATATTGGGATGAAAAAAGAGGAGGAGATTATTTCTGTATCTGTTGTGGCACACTCCTCTTCAAATCAACAATGAAATTTGATTCAGGCTGTGGATGGCCTTCATTCCACAGCGAACACGAAGATGCCAACATCAAGAGATTAGAGGACAGAACACATGGCATGCTTCGAATCGAAGTACAATGCAGACAATGTGATGCACACCTTGGCCACGTATTCAACGACGGGCCAAAGCAATACGGTGGAGAGCGCTATTGTATCAATTCAGCATCAATGAATTTCAAAGAATGGAGTGATGAATCATGACGACGATTATCAAAAGATATGTAGAGACAGATACCGGACATCGCGTACCGAATCACAAGTCAAAGTGTAAACATCTTCACGGACATAGATATCGGTTTGAAGCAGAAATCGAGGGCGACATTGTTACAGAGCCCGGTGTTTCCGAGGAAGGAATGTTAATGGATTTCTCAGATATCAGCCATGTACTTACTGTCTACGTTCATGATGTTATTGATCATGCATTTGTCCTGTACGAAGGAGACACAGAAGCTAGGAAGGCTTGTGAGGCAATGGGAGATGGTCATCGAACGGTCATCGTACCATTCATTCCCACGGCTGAAAATCTTGCGAAATGGGCATTCGAACAAGTCCAACCTCACATCCAAACTGCATATGGCAACCGTTTGCAACTCGTGGCGATGCATTGCCGTGAGACTCCAAAGTCGTTGGCCAGTTGGCGCCCGTAATCAGTTCAATTTTCTCCGATGGTGCTTTTTCCAATCAGGGTCCTGTGAACTAAATTGCATGGCAGTAGTTCCTTCAACAAAGCCGCCAATCAATCGCGTCGCCTCGTCGTCTGTAGGCATACTCCGAGAAAGTGTTCGCTTCAACGTTTGTTGGAAGGAGAATTTCCGTTCATCCTGCCATGATAGAGAACCCGAATATTGTTCAATCGCTTTGAGGAGTGTCTCCCTCAACTCAGGGTTCATGAGACGCTCAAGAGGAACTACATCGGGCAAGCCTGGATCATGTCCTAATGAGGTGTGAATCCGATGGCGTTGAACTTCGTAGAGAATTGCATTGACGGCATGGCTGAGGTTCGCAATTGGGTAACCCTCCCATGTGGGTAAGGTCACCAAAAAGTCACATGTAGCGAGGTCTTCTGTCGAAAGACCCTTGCCTTCTTCTCCAAAGACAATAGCAGCCTTTTGATTCGTAGATTCAAGACGTTCAACCATTTCCCACGGATAAACAAAATGTCGAAATAGGGTTTTGTCCCCGATTTCCCGCTTACCTGAAGTCCCCATCACAACCGAACAGTCTTCTGTAGCCTCACCGATGCTTCGGTGAGTTGACGCGTGTTCAAGGACAGATGCGGCATGTTTAGCTCTTGCAATCGTATCTCCGTCGTCAACCTCGCAGTGAGGATTTACAAGTCGTAAATCGGAAAATCCATAATTGAGCATGCAGCGACATATCGCCCCAAGATTCCCGGGATGGCTTACACCAACGAGTACGACTGCAAGTTCAAAGGAGCCTGTTGGAAGAGGTATTGATTGTCGTTCACCCATTGGATTCACCACCATCAAGTTGATTCAAGAACTCAGCAATCCACCGCGGATCGCAGATTTGGTAGATGAAGAAGAGGAAACCACCGTCTTCTCTATCATCCATGACAATGGACCGTTTCCGTAGGTTGTGTTGCTGACGAAGATAGAGAATGAGTGATTCCAATATCTCTCGTTCATCACTATGAACACTAACGGGCATGCGGTCCCAATTGACCCGAACCGGCAATCGCTCACCTTCAATCGGTTCGGCGTTGGCGGTAACGTGTGACGTATCCTGCGATCCAGTTGCGGAGTTTCTTGGAGTCCACATCAGTTAGTTCGCTAACCATCAATTTGTTGTGGTCAAAGTCATTTGTGAATTTTTCACCATGTTCTTCGCAGAGGCGAATTGCACGGATTTTGATAAAACTTGGTCGAATATTTCCCATTTTGCTCACTCCTTCATCAATTTGACTTCAATAGGGATGTCAGGTTCATCGTGTCGTGTTACCAACAATCGGACCTTGCGAGGAGGGTTTTCAATTCCTCGGCTCCATATGTGTTCATTGACTTCTTGGTCAATATAGACTTCTTCATCTTCGCGTACTTTGAGGTGACGGATCACTTGTTCGCGGATAATTTGCATGGCTCGGGGCGCACGCTTGTAGCGGGTGATGTTCCACGCGTTACGGAGTGGGACAATCAGTTCGGATTCATTTGGTCGTGCCATCATCATCACCTCATCGTTGGAGTTTACTGCGTCTCCACTGATGTCGCTTTGGGTGGGACACCGTATTTCGGTCGGTCTTTAGCATGACCCAAACCGGGACACGCCTGTTCTGTTTTCCAACCTTCATCAGGCGGATTTTCTTTGCTGCTGGTTTATTTCTTGACATTTCGAGCACCTTCTCAGATTCTCCTTACGGACGCATTGTTGCGGCTCTTGGATTGGGATACAAGCCATTGCTTGAGGGAGGCATCGTTCATGGGTGTGTTTAGTTGTCCATTTTGATGCATGAGGGCGAGGGTCTCCTTGAGTGCATGAGCACGTTTTGGTTCAACCATTGAGATTCGTGTGATGCGAGCACGGGCGTCAGAGGTGAGTGCTTGTCGAAGTATCGCATCAATTTGAGCAACGGATTGTGCCTCAGCGTGAGCTACTTCCTCTGCTTGCAATTGTTGCATTGCTTGCTCTTGCAATTGTTCTTGCATCTGTTGGAGACGTTGTGCGCGGATGGCAGCCAATTCATC
>QQSD01000022.1 GCA_003602485.1 Candidatus Poseidoniales archaeon
GAGTTTCCACCCAATCGGTTCGCACCGTGGAGGCCGGATGCTACCTCGCCACAAGCAAAGAGCCCGGGGACCGTTGTTTCTTGAGATTCAGCATCAACGCAAACTCCACCCATGACATAGTGTGCAGTGGGTCCAACTTCCATTGGCTCCTTGCTGATGTCGACGCCAGCCAATTCCTTGAATTGGTGGTGCATTGACGGTAGTTTCTTCAAAATGGCTTCTTCACCACGATGTGAGATGTCCAGGAATGCTCCTCCGTGGGGCGAGCCTCGTCCTGCTTTGACCTCTTCGTTGATGGCTTTTGCAACAACGTCACGGGTCAGTAATTCAGGCGGTCGGCGAACCGTAGCGAGTTTACCGCTTACGACTTCCTCGACCCACTGGTCTGATTCTTCGATCGTGTCTGCGTGGTCGCCAGCAAACATTTCAGGAACGTAGTCGAACATGAATCGTTCGCCCTTGTTGTTGGTGAGGCGTCCACCTTCACCACGCACACCTTCTGTGACGAGGATACCACGAACGGACGGTGGCCAAACCATGCCCGTTGGATGGAATTGAACGAATTCCATGTCGCGCAGTTCAGCACCAGCCCAAAGGGCGAGTGCATGCCCGTCACCGGTGTATTCCCAGGAGCCGGAACAAACCGACCAGCAGCGAGTAATGCCGCCCGTTGCGAGAACGACAGACTTGGCTGAAAAGGCGTGAATGTCACCATCGACACGGTTGTATGCTACGCAGCCTGTGACGCGGTCTCCTTCCTTGAGGAGGGTCCTGACGGTGTATTCCATGAAGATATCAATGCCTTCGTGAATTCCACGCTCTTGGAGGGTTCGGATGATTTCAAGACCCGTTGCGTCGCCAACGTGAGCCAAACGAGGGAAGGTGTGTCCGCCAAAGTTACGTTGATTGATCAGGTTCTTGGGAGTGCGGTCAAAGACAGCACCCCACTGTTCGAGTTCACGAACACGGTCTGGTGCTTCTTTGGCGTGGAACTCAGCCATACGCCAGTTAGCAAGCCATTTACTTCCCTTCATGGTGTCGTGAAAGTGAACTTTCCAACCGTCACGTGGGTCGGCATTTTGCAGTGCTGCTGCGCATCCGCCTTCGGCCATCACGGTGTGAGCCTTACCGAGAAGTGACTTGGTGATGATGGCGGTCTTTGCTCCAGAGCGTGCGGATTCAATGGCAGCTCGTAGGCCAGCGCCACCTGCACCAATGATGATGACGTCGTATTCGTGGTTGCTAATTTCTTCGCTCATCATCTCACCTCAAAAACTGAACAATACGACGTCATTGAAGCGTCCATCGGCTACTGCCAACACCCAAAGGTCTCCTAAGAATACGAACACAAGCGAGGTCCAAAACCAAAAACCGTGGGAACGGTTGAGGACGCTTAATCGTCCAAACAATCGACCACGGATTCGGCTGATGCCGGTGGTCCATCGGTCGAGCATGCCACCAGCGAGATGGCGTAGTGCGTGGCATGAGGTGACATACATGGTCAGCAAAAAGGCTTCAAGAGCCATCACGAAGGTGCCAATCGAAACACCGTATTCGTGCGTGTCTTTGAAGTGCATCGTATGTGTGACATCCCACCATTTGATGACGAGAATAATCATGGCAGCATAGAGGAAGTAACGGTGCAGGTTGTTGAAGATGAACAGTCGCTTTTCTCCTTTGTACCCGATTGCTTTGTTGATCTCGGGTTCGTCTACCCAGCACGCAGTTGGGCTTGCAAAGAATGTTCTGTAATAGACGCGGCGCATGTAATAGCAGGTGCCACGGAAGCCAAACGGAATCCACAAGACGAGGATGGCAGCGTTGACCCATTCCGGGTGGTCCCATGACGAAAGTCCGAACAGGTCCCATTCGAGTACGTTGGGTGAGAAAATGGGCGACATCACCGTACTGCCTTCGAGCGTGTAGGAAATATCGGCATCATTGAGAAACAAGCGCCAGAAGGTGTAGATGAGCGCAGCGGTAAGAGCGATTCCCATGGTGAGGGGTTGACTCCACCAGTTGTCGATTCGGTTGGTTCGACCCAACCCATTGAGCATTGGAAGTTTGATGCCGTCACCCACGAATACGCCTCATATCCCGAAGGGGATGTGTTAGGGGACAAGCGCAGGGTCTTTGAGGTTCACCATTGGGCCACAGGCTAAAAGTGTTAGAAAATCAGGCTAAATCGCTCCAATTTACTTCCGCTTCCACCATTTCAATTTCGTCGACGTCCATCTGAGCGAGTTGCAATTTACCTGACAACTCATCGTTGACAGCGTGCCAGTATGAATATGCTTCAAGCACCCAAATACCGGATTCACGTGTTCCGTTACCAGATCCTTTCACGCCGCCAAAGGGCAGGTGAGCCTCAGCGCCAGTGGTTGAATTGTTGATGCCGGTCATGCCCGCTTTGATGCCGGTCTTGTAGCGGTATGCCTCAAGTCGGTCATTGGTGTAAATAGCGGAAGAGAGGCCGTATGGGCTTGCATTCGCCAAGTGGAGGGCGTGGTCGAAATCGTTGGCCTTCACCACGGTGACGACGGGTCCAAAAATTTCCTCTTGGAAGCAATCCATGTCTTCTGTGACGTCGGCAAAGACGTGAGGCCACATGAAGACGCCTTCAGTAGCATCACCCATGAAATTCTCAGGTTGGTTGTCGGCAGTGATTTCTCCCTCGCCCCAAAGCTGAGTTGCTCCAGAGGCTTTGGCCATCTCGAGCCCAGTGAGGAAATCCTTTGCGTATTTTGGCGACAACATCGGTCCGTAGAGGACATCTTTGTGAACCGATGAATCACCGATACGAGTTGTTTTGACCTTGGCCATGAATTTCTCCATGAAGGCGTCATAGATGCTTTCGTGCACGATGAGGTTGCCCAAACTTGTGCAGCGTTGTCCAGCGGTTCCGAAGGCACCCCAATATGCTCCCGCTACTGCGTTGTCGAGGTTCGCCGAGGGCATGACTACCAATGGATTCTTTCCTCCCAGTTCGAGCGAGCATGAAACCAAGTTCCGTCCACAGACTTCACCGATCATCTTCCCAACTTCAGTTGAGCCAGTGAAGGAGATCTTGTTGACCAAGCCTTCGTCAACTGCGTCAACGAGATACTGGCCAGCACCGCTACCCTTGCCGTGAACGAGATTAATCACGCCATCTGGAAGGCCTGCTTGATGCATGATGCGAGCAAGAGCAAAGGAAAGGAGTGGAGCATCCTGGGGGCTCTTCCAAACGCATGTGTTGCCGCACATGATGGCGGGAATCATCTTCCAGAAAGGAACAGCAGATGGGAAATTACAGGCGTTGATGATGCCACAGACACCCAAAGCGCGTCGATAGGTGAACAATTCCTTATCGGGCAATTCCGAGTTGACGGTTTGGCCGTAGAGGCGTCGTCCTTCGGACTGGAAGAACAGACACGTGTCAATCGCTTCCTGGATTTCGCCACCAGATTCTTTGAGCGTTTTACCAATTTCACGGGTTTCAAGAGCCACAAGGTCATCTTTGTGTTCCATGAGCAGGCGGCCCATGTTACCAATGATTTGGCCACGGGTTGGTGCAGG
>QQSD01000023.1 GCA_003602485.1 Candidatus Poseidoniales archaeon
CTCACACCCCCACCCGGTGACATTTGTTACAACATGGTTTCTCATACCATCGTAGCGGGCGCTACCAATGTCGAGTGCAACTCTTACATGTATGTTGACAACTACTCAATGAACGGTCAAACCATCACAGGATGTTACAACACTGTCACGCATGCAGTCTCTGCAGTTAGCGAGGCTGTCTGCGGCGCTTACATGTGGACGCCAGCAGTTAACATCGCCATGACCGCAGGAGCCACAACCATCCACACATCCCTGGTCGCAGCCCTTGCTGCAGCAAACCTTGTGGACACCCTAAGCGGTACTGAAGACTACACCGTCTTCGCTCCAACCGACGAAGCCTTTGCCGCTGCTGGAATCAATCTTGACGACTTTACCACGGACGCCGAAATCGCAGTCCTTGCAGACATCTTGCTCTACCACGTTGTGGCTGGAACCACCATGTCTACCGACCTCGCTGACGGCGTCAACACGGTGACTGCAGCAAACGGTGATGCACTTGACATCACAGTGTCCTCAACCGGTGTAGCAGTTGGTGCAGCAGGAGCAGCGGTTGTCCTTGCTGACGTGCCAGCATCGAACGGTGTCATCCACGTGATTGACGCAGTACTCACGCCTCCAGCTGACCCTACCCCCGACCCATTCGAGGGTATTGACTGTGCCGCAACCATCGGCGTGGGAGCAACCGGCTACGCTTTCACCCCCGATGTAGTCACGATCGCAGTTGGCGAAACTGTGTGCTGGTCCTGGGAAGATGAGAGCATGCCTCACAATGTCAAGGAAATCACTGGATACAAGTCAACCAACTTTGTTGAAGGCGGTGTTACCTCAGGAGCAGCAGCTGCGACGGTCAACTTCCACTACACCTTTACCGAAGACACGACCTTCTTCTATGCCTGTGAACCTCACGTGGCTTTGAACATGTTCGGAGAGGTAGTTGTTGGTGACGGTGGCCAAGATGATGCAACCTCAACAGTTGATTCTGATGACGAAGAAAACACACCTGGATTCATGGTTATCTCAACCCTTATCGCTGTTATCGGTGCCCTTGCACTCATGGGACGAACATCCCGTGACGAGTAACTGCGGTAGAACACCATGTGGAAACGAATCGCCATTGGCTTGAGCCTTAGCACCATACTGGTTGTTGCTGTTTGGTCTGCTCTCGTAGTTTCATACGAGAGTGACCTCGGCACTTCCAATACTGTTGTGGCAACGTTTGAGCCCTCGGGATCTAACAGTTCAGATGATGGTCTAGCCTCTCTCGCCTTTGAAGGGAGTGATGCAGAGAACCTTTCTTGGGCATCACTCCAGGTGAGTGTTGAGGTCGAAGGCCAGTCCTACGGCTGTAGTTTTGGAAGTCAATCAGCAGCGTCTCAAAGCCCAACGCTTGTTTCCCCAAGATTGGCTGCCGACGGCTTGACCTTTACGACCGAAATTGATGCAACCAGCGAAACCTCGTTCACGCATTTCTCCCTGCCAGAACAAGGGCTTGGTAACGAGACGAACTACACAATGAGGTTCTCAAAGACAGACGTCTTCTTTAGCGAAGAAGTTCGATGGGCATTCATTTCGGATGTCACGATGGATGATGATGTGGCAATTGATGAGAGTGACCTTAGCACCGATAGTGAAAATCGCCTCGAGTGGTATGATTATGACTTGGCTGTACACCGGGTGGACCCCAAAACGGGTGTTTACCTCATTGAGCAGAATGGCATGCAGTTCAAACTCCAATTCCTCACCTATTACAATGCTGAAGATGAAAGTCGATACCCCACACTCATGATTGCAGCCCTCAACGGTTCATCGTTCCCAGCCCTTAACGATCCGTTGCTGGTTTCACCATCACCCTGTCTCATCGTGGCAGGCGATGACGACACGCAAACATGGAACGCCACTGAAACCATCCTCCTACGCGAAAACGACCAGAACATATGGGTGGCCGACCAATCCATCGTTGTCATAGCAACCTACGAGGGTGTTGAGATACGAATTATTGAAGGAGAGCAAGCGGCCACAAGTGGTTGATATGCGCCGGCACCTCTTCCCCATGGCCATGCTCATTGTGGCTCTTCTCATGGCACGCCAGCTCTATCCGTATGTATCCGGTAGCGACCCAACAGTAGTTGACGGCTACGTGATCACGGAAGTGGCAGGCGGTTTGGGGGGTCCTACTTGCCTCGTTTGGCACGACGCAGAACATCTTTTGATTTGCGACCGAGATGACGGGCAAATCAAGGAATTGAACATATCCAGTGACGAACGTCGTATTCTTCTTTCTGGCCTTGACCGCCCACACGGCCTTGTTCTCTCATCGACTCATGCCTATGTTTCCGAGGCAGGAAAACTGACTTCGTACAATTTTTCCGACCAAGGCCTCTTTGTCAACCCCACGGTGTTGGTTGAGGGGATACCTGTTGGAAACCATCAGACCAATTCAGTTTCCATGATGCCGAATGGGACACTGTTGTGGCACAGCGGTTCAACATGCAACATTTGCGATGAAGAAGACCAGCGAAATGCCGCCTTGCTGTGGGTGAATGCTACAACGGGTGAGCACGGCGTTTACGCCAGCGGAGTACGGAATTCCTTTGACGGGGTATGGGTTGGCGGTCACGGGTATTTTTTCACCGATAATGGGCGTGATTGGGAAGGTGACCATCCACCTGAAGAATTGAACTTCCTCGTCGAAGGAGAATCCTATGGCTGGCCATATGACGAACCTGAAACTCCTGTACCAGAAGGAACACTTGGGCCTATTGGAACCTGGACTCCTCACACTTCAATGAACGGTATCGACCTGAGGCCACCGAACTCTCCTCTTCCCGGTCTTGAGCCTGATGAAGGGTTTACACTGTACGCAACCGTGTATGGGTCGTGGAATACAATCCTTCCACAAGGTCACGAAATCCTTCGTATTGACGTGACTTTTGACGGAACTTCAGAGACCTATGATACGACCATCACGAAGTTTGCATGGGATGCTGGCACGCCTCTTCCGTTGGTATTTCACCCGGATGGAACCTTGTACTACGCTATCTTCGGTAACGGCGGTACACTGTACTCAATTCAAGCGTCTTGACGTGTTGAATCGCCAGTCAACCAGTGTTGAACAGCAGCGCAGTGGGAACCTTCTGACAAGAAGCGCTAGCAGAGATGCCCTATGAGGAGAGGGAATTATTCGCAAAAGGAGTGTTATGATTATAATTAGAGTAATAACAAAATAATTCCAACCAACGTAACATTTTGGGTAATGGTTCAGAACGCACTTATTTGAAAGGCCTGTTCGATTTTAAGACATGTTCGTAGCAGGCTTGTATGACCGCTTCTTGGGTCACAAAGCGAATGAAAAGCTGCGGCATATGTGCATTCAAACTGCAATTTTGGGTTTTCTGCTGCATTTGCTGCTATGCTTACTCTATCAACTGGATTTGATCAGTTTCAGCCAACAAACCAGCGGGTTGTTTGACTCCTATCTCGACGCATTGTACACTCCCTTCTCAATATTTTTGGCTTACGAAGTTTATGAATTGATTCGTACCATTCCAGATTCATTCACAAATTCAATCGGAAAACAATTTGAGATCATCACACTCTTGGTAGTAAGAGACATTTTGAAGCGATTGTCAGACATTGATGCGTCTGTGACCTCCTCTGTTGACGATAGTATCACGATTCTAGCAGTTGAATGCCTCGCATTTCTGATTCTCTTTGGAACCGCGTTGCTGTTTTCCAGAGCCCAACGTGAAACAAGTCCAATTTCCAACGATAGCGATGAATTAGAGAACTTTATTTTACAGAAGAAACAACTTGCAGTACTGCTTTTTATTGTATATATTTTAACAGCCGTTTACTCACTTTCCACATGGTCGCAGGGCCTCTTAGAGGGAGATGGAAGCACGAACCGTACGATTTTCTTCCTCGACTTTTTCACAGTACTGATCATGGCTGATATTCTGATTTTGCTGGTCTCCTATCAGTACATTACGGAATTTGCATATCTTGCGAGGAATACTGGATTTATTCTTTCCACTGTTATCCTACGTGTCGCAATAGCAAGTCCGGGAATGTCAGGGGCCATTCTGTTCATTCTTGCTGGTTGTCTTGGTTCTGTGGTTCTTCTCTCTGGCTATCTGTTCCACAAGAGCGAACAGGCTAATAGCACAGAATCTGAATGAGTACGTAATCAAACCGTGGCGCTTGAATCAGCCCACTGCAAAGCCCTTTAAGTGGAACAAAACAAATTGGTTCGTTCGTGCGTTGGCCTTCGATTGCGTGCTCATCAGACCGAGTCAATGGTTGATTGACGAAAGTCGGAAATGATAATAGTAAGAGTTTCAAGGAAAAGCACATGGCAGTTAAGCGAATATTGGAAATTTTACGCGGTCTCAAAAATCGCCTACTGCTCATCACAGAAACAAAACACTCTGCAATGTCGGTCACTCATAAGGAAGCTATGAAGTGGTTTGAGCACCGAAAAGCAGGTTATGAAGAGTTAATTTCAGCAATTTCTCCATACGTAAATCAGGATTCAGTTATTTTTGATATAGGCGCAAATGTTGGTTACTTTTCCTTTTTACTGGCTGAGAAAATTGACTTCAAAGGGTCCATGTACCTTTTCGAACCTCTTCCGAACCTCGCAAGCCTTTGCGAGGAAACATTTCGAGACGCCCCCTATGAGTCTCAAGTATTCAACTACGGGCTGAGTGATGAGGACTCAGAAGTGGACATATTTGTGGCCAGCAACGGCAATCTTGGTTGGAATACAATTGTCCAATCAAAGACGTCGGAAGATATGGAAAAGGTCCGTATAAAACTTAAACAATTCGAGAAATGCAACATAGATGCCATGCCGACATTCATAAAAATCGACGTAGAAGGTGCAGAATATTTGGTATTGCGTGGGATGCTTGAATCATTTAGGAAATGGGACTTCCTTCCCGCCATCCTATGTGAGGTCGGTTGGGGAACTTCTCACCCCCAATGGGCCGAGGAATTAGAAGTCTTTGAAGAGCTCAAAAAAATCGGCTACTCCATCTGTGATTTGAGTGGCGCGGAGATCGATGTAAATTCCTTGACGAGCACAACCGATATCCTACTGATTCCCAAAAAGTCCTAATCCGATAATCGAATCACTTCTTCAAAAGGGAAATTTCCAATGGACCGCCCATAAGAGGTAGCGTCCGTATCAACCGATTGCAAGCCCTCTGTTGAGTTGCCCAATCACAGGGTAGGCAGTGTACTGGGGGACTGAACACCCACTGTACTCATCCATAATGTCTTGAGGGGTTTGAGAGAACCCTTGCGATTTCATGGAAATGATATGTCGGTTCTCTAAATCAACAAAGATGATTTTTGTCAATGGTTTAGAAACACTCTATTTTTTCCATTCCTCAAGAGAGATGTTGTTTTCGTTGGTGAACACGCGCTTACCTAACCCTCCACCATAACGAGGCAGGTTGTCCATGGCCTTTCTTGGCACACAGGTTTCGATCGCCTCCATGTCTTCGTCACTCAGGGTGTAAGAGAGAGCAACAGCCGTTGCATTCTCTTCCATGTGCTTGGGATTGCCAGTGCCTGGAATTGGCACGACGCCAGCGCCGTTGAGAGCATCTCGGCCTTTTTTGTGAACCCAAGCCAAACTGAGTGTACCGAGAGCGACGTTTTTCTCCTTGGCTAAGGATTCAAGCGACGTAGCTAAGTTGCGCTCGCCTTCTTCGACAGCATAACCTACACCACCCATCTTTCGGAAGTCCATACGTGACATCTTCTCCGGGTCAAGTGAGGTATCGGCCAAGAGGCCGCGGCCCATCGGAGCATAGGCAACGATGCCAATACCGAGTTCAGCGCAAAGTGGAACGATCTCGTCCTCCAACTCACGAGAGTAGAGGGACCATTCCATCTGGACGCATGTCAATGGGCACACGGCATGTGCTCGGCGAATTGTTGCTGCGGAGGCTTCCGAAAGGCCGACGTACTTGATTTTCCCTTCAGCAATGAGTTCGTTCATGGCCTCCATGGTGATTTCAATGGGAACCTTTGGGTCGACTCTGTGGACGTAATACAAGTCTAAACAGTCAATGCCCATGGTCTTGAGAGAACGGTAACACATGTCCTTGACGACTTTTTTCTTTCCTGATTTCATCACCTTGGTGGCAACCTGCCATTTTCCTTTGTGTTGCGAGAGCCCAAGTTTCATTCGCTTCTCTGCAGAATCGGCGATCGGAAACCATGAACCGAGCATCATTCCAGACAGGTTCGTGTAGATCTGAGCGGTGTCAAAATGGGTCACGCCAGCCTTGATGGAACGAGAAATGAG
>QQSD01000024.1:0-5449 GCA_003602485.1 Candidatus Poseidoniales archaeon
TGGGCGAGTTCTACAATTTTCATGAAAAAGATCATGACCAATATTCCAGATGATGCAAGCGCACCTCTCAGTCCGCTTCACCTCACCGTATGGTCATCTGTGATTGGATTTTTGATTCTCACGCCCTGGGCTGGATACGAAACCTACAACCTCGGGTTTGAGGCTCCAAGTCAAGAAGCATGGTTGGGCATTGTTTTCCTCGCCGTATTTTCAACGGTGCTGGCCTACGTGTGGTTTGCCGAAGGCATCCGCACTATTGGTGCAGGAAAGTCAGCATTCTATGTCTATTTGGTCCCACCCTTTGGAATTCTGAGCGGTTGGCTTCTCCTTGATGAGAAACTCGGGCCTTCTCTCTTGCTAGCGTTTGCCCTCATTGTTGGAGGCGTCATGTTAGCCCAGCGGAACAACATCACTGGCGAGCAAGCATCATGAAGGTGAAGAACCTCGCAGAAGCATGGCGATTGAACGCGTTGCTGTTATTGGCGCTGGCACAATGGGTGCAGGGATTGCTCAGGTCTGCGCACAAGCAGGATGGGCAACACGGCTCTACGATGCATTCCCTGAAGGATTGGAGCGGGGCATGCAACGCATTGATGCGTTTTGGGACAAAGGCATCGCCCGAGGGAAAACAACCCCTGAACAAAAAGCCGAATGGAGTTTAAACTTGGAAACTGTAAATGACCTCGCACAGGCGGTAAGTGATGCCGACCTGGTGATTGAAGCAGTCCCTGAAATCCCCGACCTTAAACGCTCCATTTTCGCTCAACTTGACAAACTCGCTCCAAGCCATTCCGTACTTGGAACAAATACATCCTCTCTTTCCATTGCTGATATTGCGGCAGCCACCTCAAAACCAGAACGGGTGATTGGCATGCATTTCTTCAATCCAGTACCCATTATGAAATTGCTCGAATTGGTTCGCCATGATAGCACGAGTGAGGCCACCATTGCCCTTGCTGAGCAAGCCGGTAAGGCGATGGGAAAAACGACAATTTTGGTGAAGGACATACCTGGTTTTGCCACAAGTCGCCTCGGTGTTGTCTTGGGCAATGAAGCGATTCGCATGTTGGCAGATGGCGTGGCAAGTGCAAAAGACATCGATACCGCCATGGTGCTGGGGTACAAGCATCCAATGGGACCCCTTGCCCTTACTGATTTGGTTGGTTTGGACGTACGACGGGACATCTTGAAGAATTTGCAATCTTCCTTTCAAGATGACACCTATGCACCACACCCTCTCTTAGAGCGTCTGGTTGAAGATGGAAGACTCGGGAAGAAATCCGGCAAGGGAATCTACGATTGGTCGAGCGGAGCAGCAGAAGAGACTTCACTGGATTGAGAATCAACGATAGCATGAAATGGTTCCACTCACTAGTGGCTGTATGCAAGATGGAACAGTATGGCCGCAACATGACGGTCAAACAACCGTACAGATCAGTCCTGGAACATCATCCTCTGGTTTCACCATAGCCAATCCACAGAAAGGGCCGAAAGTCCCGATGATTATCGCAGCAGTTCTGGTAGCCATTGGACTGGTCGGATTTTTGATTGCAGCGGTTGTAGGTGCCTCAATCGAGGATGCGTTCAGGGATCTATCTACGAATGACTACACCCGTGTTATCGGTGAAAACGGGACTCTTGAGTATGATGACTCAGACATGATGGGTGAAGAGGGATGGTATCTTCTTATCGAGGGAGACCCGAAGGTTGATTCTGACGGAAACGGGCAAGCGGATGCTTGCGATGGCCTCAACTTCACCATCACATGGGGCGACGACGCCTCGTCAAATGAGAGCGGTAATGACATTGACTCCAAAATCGCTCGTTTTGACTGTGACATTCAGGGCGATAACAGTGATGAAGAATATTTTGATATTGAAGACCATATCATCATCGCTCGTATCTGTCACACTCTTGCTGACGAGTCTGGCGAAAAAGAGCACACATGCCTCAATGGAGGTGAAGTCCACATCAGTAACGACGGTGGCGTAAACATGTCCGTTGTTGACCTCGACGAAATGTACGAGCCCTTCGTGGAGGATCTCATCGGAATCGGGCTGGTGTCAGGTGGCTCCTTCTTTGCAGGGTGTTGCTCAATCTGCGGTGGAGTTTTGGCGCTCTTCGTGGGATTGATGCGTGTTGGTGGAAAGAAATCCCCCGAACAGAACATCCAATTTCAATCACAATAATTACTCAAAGTTTGGGTCGCGCTTGTCGAGAAATGCCTTCACGCCTTCTTTGAAGGCGGGTGTTGTGCCAGCCGCCTCAATCAGCGTTCTCTCGTGGTCCAAATGGGTTTTGAAATCGTTGTCAGTTTGCACATGAAGGAGATGCTTGGTTGCTTCTTTGGTGTGTGCTCCCCACGATGACCACATGGTTGCCCATGCTTTTGCCGTATCCATAAGTTCCTCTTGAGGAACGATGGCATCAATAGCCCCGTATTCCAGTGCTTCTTGCCCTGACCATATTTGATTGCCTAGGAAAAAGCGGCGAGCGACTTGTTCACCGACATAGCGTGGCAGGAGCCAGGTCGTTCCTCCGTCGGGAGAGAGACCCATCCCTGCATAGGAAGCAGCCATTCGTGCTTGAGGTGTGCCAATTCGAGCATCGCAGGCGAGTGCCAAACCAAGCCCACCTCCCGCAGATACGCCATTCAGCGCTGCGATAACAACGGTTGACGATGTCCGAATGCGAACGATAAGTGGATGCAGAATTCCCGTTAACTTTCGAATTAATTGGGGTGCGTCACCTTCATCAATGGATGTCTGAAAGGCATTGATATCTGCACCGGCAGAAAAAAAGCGACCTTCGCCCGTCAATACAATGGCTTTCGTGTCCTTATCGCTCAGTCCATCATTGATCGCATCTGCGATGAGGGGAAGGAATTCCATTGAGAAGGATTGCGTCGACGCCTGACCCGCCATCGTGATGATGCGAATCTGGTCGTTTTGTTCAACTTCAATTCCCATGCTTTAGCCTCACAACTTGACATTGACGTTCTTCACCTTGGTGTAGAACCGAAGTGCATCTTTGCTCTGCTCAATGCCGATACCAGAATGCTTCCAACCGGTGAAAGCCGTTTGGGGGAAGGTGATGGGGTATTCGTTAATGGAAACCATACCGCATTCCAAATCACGCGCAAAGGAATGCGCTCGACTGAGGTTGTTTGTCCATACTCCATTGAGCAGTCCAAAGGGTGTGTCGTTGGCGAGTTCAAGAGCTTCTTCATCAGTGGAAAAAGAGGTAACGCCCAAAACTGGTCCGAAGAGTTCGTCTTGGAACAACAGGTGCGAGGATTCGACCCCAGTAACGACTGTGGCTTCCATAAAAGCCCCATCACGGTCGAGAGCATGGCCACCCAGTACGACTGTTCCGCCTTGCTTCAAGCCTGCTTCCAGCTTTTCAAGGACCTCACTTCGATGGCGCTGGTGAACCAGGCTACCCATACGTACGCCTTCTTCCATGCCCGGTCCAACTGGCCACTTACTCACTTCATCACAAACAGCCTTGACCAAGTCATCGTGAATGTCCTCGTGGACCAGCAAGCGAGAGCCTGCCCAGCACATTTGCCCTGCGTTCATGAAGATACCAAAGCAGATGGCTTTGGCCGCATATCGGAGATTGGCGTCGGGAAATACAATGTTTGCACCTTTCCCACCGAGTTCGAGGGTCACGGGTGTTAATTGTTCACTGGCTTTTGCCATCACTGTTTTTCCAGTTGGTACACCACCAGTAAGGACGATACCGTCGACACCGTTGTGGCCAGCAAGGGCATCTCCGGCCAATGATCCTGAACCCGTCAACACTTGGAGGACACCACTTGGCAATCCTGTTTCCGCTTCATCAATTGCTTTCGCCCACGCAAGAAGAGAAAGAGGGGTCCATGAAGCCGGTTTAGCAATCACGGTGCATCCTGCTGCGAGTGCCGGCGCAATGGAACGAAGGGCCAACTGAAGTGGGAAGTTCCACGGAACGATGTGTGCGGTCACGCCAAGGGGTTGGCGGAGGGTGTAGTTCAACCGGGAACCGGGGACCGGAATTGTACTACCTTCGATTTTATCTGTGAGGCCTGCAAAGTATTCGAACGTCCATGCTCCGTATCGAATTTCGGACAAAGCTTCTCGGAAGGTCTTCCCGTTATTGGCTGATTCCAAGGCTGCAAGTTCTTTCGCTTTGGCGTAGGTAACTGCTGCCATTTTGTTGAGAATACGCCCACGTTGAGCGGGGTCCATCGACTTCCAATCACGGGATTCAAATGCTGCACGTGATGCATCAACACAGCGATTGACATCTTCTACGGTCGCCTTGGGAACGGTGGCAAGAACTTCACCGTTTGCTGGGTTCAATGCCTCACTCGTTGCGCCATCCGACGAAGCGCACCATTCTCCTGCAATCCACATCTTTTCTTCGGCCATGAACTTCCGAAGCAACGACGATTCAAAGCCGCATCGGTATGGCCACTCCCTTTCCAAGAAGCCCTTTTGGATTAAGGGGGGGCAGAAGCCTCATGTGCTCGTGGGCATTAGTCAAGGCCATGACACGGCGAGTCGGCCTTGCTGAATCAACGGCCAAGGCTCTTGTGACGAGGCCTCCTCGCCTCCTTGTGATTGCTGGCGCTACTGGCGTTGGTAAGTCAACGGCGTCGGTAGGTCTTGCATCCCGTGCGGGATTCACACGATTGATGTCAACAGATGCTATTCGCGAGATCATGCGAGTGAGTGACCCTGAACACCATGATGCGGCACTTCATCGCTCATCCTTTTCCAAAGGAGATAGTGGCCATCCTGTATTGGACTGGCAAGAAACCTGCCTCTCGGTTGAACCGGGGCTGTTGGCCACCATCGACCGTGCTCGACGAGAAGGAATTGACTTGCTCATTGAAGGAGTCCATGTGAACCCAAGCGCGAGGTTGCTTCGAGCATGGGAGGACGCTGGGGGTGTTGCACTTGGTGTTGTCATGGCTGTTGATGAGGAAAAGGCACATCGCTCAATGCTCAAATCTCGTGATGCTCATTCCTACCGACGCTCTGATCGCTATTTGGCAAGCTTTGACCGAATTCGTTCGATTCAAGAGGGGCTCATTGAACGCTCAAAGATTACGGGCTGGCCCGTTGTTGATCCGACACGCGTTGATGATGTTGAACGAATCTTCACACTTCTCAACTGGGCCATCAACGAAAAGGCCGAACAGTGATTATACGTCGAGTGTAAAATCAACGTCATAGGTGAGCATGGCCTCACCATCAGAAACACCGAGTTCGGCGGTTACTGAAAGTGTGGCTGCGTCTACTTGAACCAATTCAATCGAAGTCAACTTGATTTCAACACCTCTAAGTTCGCCGTGGTGAAGCAGATCGTCATGGACTGTTTCAATCGCCAATTCGGCTGCTTCAAGCCCATCAAGGCCTCCGTCCATCCAGAGATCGGTACGGGCTTGAGTGAGTTCTTC
>QQSD01000024.1:5531-6517 GCA_003602485.1 Candidatus Poseidoniales archaeon
ACACCGAAAATCGCCATTGAAAGAAGGGACATGAGCAAAACAACACCGGTTGCAAGAAGCATCTGGCCCCGGTCGCCTTCACTCAGTGATGTAGACTGCATCAAGCACCACCTCCTCGTGCCCACACGTCGAGCGTCACGGTCCAAGCATGTGCATCGACGACGACGAGATGGTGAACGGCCACAGTACCGCCTCCGGGTGTACCCACAGTTCCGTGAGGAGTTGAAACGGAACTGTCCTTCGCAAGCCAGCAATTTGTCTCTTTACCTGGTTCAATCGCTGCTTGGAGTAATTCACACGCAGCCTCACGGTCATCATCGGCAAGGAGTTCTACCAAACGATTCTCGCCATTGATCTCTGCTGCAAGTCCCAAGCCATATCGGATGGCATCGTCACCTGCCATCTCCAATGATGCATCCAATGCAACAGATTGTGAATCCGGAACATGGACTCGAATCAAAAATGTGGCTGACATAAAGAAAAGCCAGAACAAGGTCAACATCTCAAGGATGTGAATCTGGGCATCTTCATCCGAGCGCAGAACATCAACCCCAATACAGCGGTGTAGGTACAAAGGTACCCGAAGAGGGGTTTAATCCCGGCACTTCGGTAATACCGATGAGGTCGGGAGAGAACGCTACGAAATTGAACACGACCAAGGCCACGACAATCATCATTCCAGCGTGCTTGAAGCCCGTTGAGAATCGGCCCGTTGCCATGAGCCCAGCCATCGAACCGTTTCCAAGCGCCTGCATCGTGACTCCGTAATAGAAAATCGTCAGGAAAAACAAGGGGTCGATGTTACGGATGGTCATGTTTCCAATCGTCTGTCCACCGCTGTCTCCCCCATCATCACCGCTTGAATTGGAACCTGCGATAGCAGGAATAAACACCTTGGCGAGAACGACAATAACTCCTAGGAAAACGAAGTAGGATGTCCAAATAACAGCAATGTAAGACCCAATGGTTCGTTTACGTTCGCCTTC
>QQSD01000025.1 GCA_003602485.1 Candidatus Poseidoniales archaeon
GTCTCCATCAATTCCTCAAACACGTTCCCGCCCTGTCGTGCGACGTCTTGGAGTTGAGCGAGAGCCGCCTGCGTCGCCTCGCTATCAGACGTTTGCCGGTCGGTCACCCGCTGCAAGCAGGCTTCCTTTTCCTCGGGCGTTGCACGTGCAAGTTCCATCTCAAAGTCGTCCGCAGCCGATTCGTCAAAGGCGGCGGCGTTGGGGTTCTGGAAGGTGTTCACGCCGATAATGGGCAGCGTACCGTCGTGCTTGAGATGCTCGTAGTACATTGATTCGTCCTGTATCTTGCCGCGCTGGTACATGGTCTCCATGGCACCGAGTACACCACCACGACGGGAAATTGCTTCGAATTCTTGAAGCACCGCTTCCTCAACCAGGTCGGTCAATTCGTCAACGATATAGGAGCCCTGAAGTGGGTTTTCAGTCTTGGTCCAGCCACTTTCCTTGTTGACGATGAGCTGGATCGCAAGGGCGCGTCGTACCGATTCTTCGGTTGGAGTGGTGATGGCCTCGTCGTAGGCGTTGGTGTGAAGGGAATTGGCGTTGTCTTGAATCGCTAGCAAGGCCTGCAGGGTCGTACGGATGTCATTGAAGTCGATTTCTTGAGCGTGAAGGCTGCGTCCACTGGTTTGAATGTGATACTTGAGTTTCTGACTGCGCTCGTCTGCCCCGTACATGTCGCGCAACGTCACGGCCCAAATGCGTCGTGCGACCCGACCGATGACGGTGTATTCCGGGTCAAGACCGTTTGAGAAAAAGAAGGAGAGGTTGGGAGCAAACTTGTTGATGTCCATGCCTCGGCTTCGGTAATATTCCACGTAGGTGAAGCCGTTGGCAAGCGTCAATGCCAGTTGCGTGATGGGGTTTGCTCCGGCTTCTGCAATGTGGTATCCGGATATGGAAACCGAGTAGTGGTTTCGCACTCCGTGGTCAATGTAGTACTGCTGAACGTCCCCCATCAGTTTGAGGGCGAAAGGAGTCGAGAAAATGCAGGTGTTTTGTGCCTGGTCTTCCTTCAGGATATCTGCTTGCACCGTGCCGCGAACGGTTTGCAGCGTTTTGGCCTTGATGTCAGCGTAAATTTCAGCACTGACGAGTTCGTCACCGCGTCGTCCAACCGTTGCTAAGCCGAAGGAATTGTGGCCTTCGGGTAGTTCACCGATGTAGGAGCGTTCGAGGTAGTCAAAGGATTCGCCCTGCTCGGAGAGATAGGCTTCCACTTGCTGGTCGATGGCAGCGTTGAGGAAGAAGGCGAGAATGATTGGAGCAGGTCCGTTGATGGTCATTGACACCGAGGTGTTTGCGTTGCACAAATCAAAGCCAGAATAGAGGCGCTTAGCGTCGTCGGTGGTGGCGATGGAGACTCCTGAGTTTCCGACCTTGCCCCAGATGTCGGGGCGTCGAGCAGGGTCACGTCCGTACAGCGTCACCGAGTCAAAGGCCGTTGAAAGACGGACGTAATCTTGGCCTTGACTCAGGAGATGGAAACGACGGTTGGTGCGCTCTGGACTGCCTTCTCCTGCAAACATACGAGCCGACAATTCATCGGTGCGCTTGAAGGGGAAGACGCCTGCAGTATAGGGGAAATGCCCCGGTGCGTTTTCTTTGGTGATGAATTCGTAGAGTGCACCGTCGTCCTTCGTCTTGGGCAGGGCGACACGAGGAATGGCAGAATGCGCCAGTGATTCGGTCGTGGTATCAACCTTGAAGGCCTTGCCTCGAACGTGGTAGGTATACTCCCCTGAAGCATACTGCTCAGCGAGAGAACGGAAGGATGCGAGGGCTTCTCGGGCTTGCGAAATAGCCTCTGTGATCTCTCCAATTTGGGCTCGCAAGTCCTCTGCTGTAGTCTTAGCGCCTCGGTCATCTGCGTGCTTAGCAGCTGTTTCCAGATGCTGGCACAAACGAAGTTGCTCAGCGATTTCGGTGTTGGCATGGTGGTAGTCGCGTACGGTTGAAGCGATTTCAGAGAGATAGTGCACGCGCTCCGCAGGGATCACGCCCTTGCGCTCACCCATTGCGTCCACGGGTTCACTGGCCTCAAAGCCCACCAGTTCCGCAACCTTCTGCCACAGGCGGTCCACGCCTCCGTCAGCGAATTGACTGGCGATGGTGGCGACAATCGGGAGTTCTTCATCGGCGACATCGAACATGTTACGATTACGTCGTACCTGCTTGCGAATGGCTCGTAGTGCATCTTCACTTCCGCGCTTTTCATACTTGTTGAGCACGACGACGTCCGCCACGTCAAGCATCTCAATTTTCTCAAGTTGCGTGTGGGCGCCAAACTCAGCGGTCATGACGTAGAGCGAACGGTCTGCAACGGTCGTGATGGCGTCACTGCCTTGGCCAATACCGCTGGTTTCACAGAAGATGAGGTCGAAGCCAACCGCCTTGGCCACTTCGATGGCTCGGTCAAGGTTCGCGCTGATTTCTGAACCGCTTCCACGGCTGGCAAGACTGCGCATGTAGAGGTCGTTATTGGACAGCGAATTCATGCGGATACGGTCGCCAAGAAGGGCTCCGCCGGTTCGCTTACGGGTCGGGTCAACGCAGAGCAGGCAGACCTTCTTGCCGGGATTGTCGCGCTGGATACGGAGCATTAATTCGTCCAGCAGACTGGATTTTCCTGCACCACCCGTTCCAGTGAATCCAATCACTGGTACCTCATTTGTTGAGGAGCGACAGGTGTCAAGGTAGCCTTTGAGGGTCGCTTCATCAGCACTCTCTGAAAGCGTGAGAAGAAGACCAACCTTGGCCATATCTTCAGGAGTCACAGGCCCGTCAAGGGTTGCAAGCCGCTGCTTGGAAATCAAATCCACCTCACTTGCTTGCCCCATGAGGTCGTGAATCATGCCCATGAGTCCCATGGTGCGGCCATCATCAGGCGAGTAGATTTTGGAGATGCCGGACTGGTGCAGCGTACGAATTTCAGGTGGCGTAATGGTTCCTCCTCCGCCACCAAAGATGCGGACGTGCTCACACCCTGCCTCATCGAGCAGTTCGCGAATGTAGGTGAAGTATTCCACGTGACCACCCTGGTAAGAGGTCAACGCTACGGCGTGAGCGTCTTCTTGAATGGCACAATCCACGACGCCTTTGGCGGATTGGTCGTGACCCAAATGGATGACTTCTGCCCCTGACGATTGAATAAGACGACGCATGACGTTGATGGCAGCATCGTGACCGTCAAACAGTGACGCAGCGGTAATGACACGAACCGGTCCAGCAGATGTTGAGAAGACAACCTCTTCTTCATCCTCGCCCGCCATGCTCCTTCCAGTAGGCTTTGGTTCATCAATTCAAGGGTGGAGCCGTACGAGGCCGAACACGCAAGGTGAATGGGAACCGTTCAACGACTAGCGCTCCATAACTTACTCTTCTCGTGGGGCTCATTTATCAATGGTAGACTGCGGCGGCATAATTGGGGAGGCTCATGGTTCGTGAACTCATCAACGTCG
>QQSD01000026.1 GCA_003602485.1 Candidatus Poseidoniales archaeon
ATGCCATTTGGAACCTACCAGGGAAACTCTCGCCAAGCTCTTGATTCGGCCGTGCGAATCATGAAAGAAGCCAGCGGCCACGCTGTTAAACTTGAAGGAGGCAGTGAAATCGTTGAATCTGTTGAGCGCATTCTCACTGCGGGCATACCCGTGATGGGCCACCTTGGTTTGACCCCCCAATCCATCTACAAATTCGGCACCTACTCCGTACGAGCGAAAGAAGACTCAGAAGCTGAAAAATTGATTGAAGATGCGAGATTACTCGAAGCAGCAGGCTGTTTTGCTATTGTTCTCGAAAAAATTCCTCGTGAGTTGGCGAAGAAAGTTGCAGAATCCATCAGCATTCCGACGATTGGAATCGGTGCGGGCCCTGACGTTGACGGCCAAGTTCTTGTGCTCCATGATTTGCTTGGCATAACCATGGATTTCTCGCCTCGCTTTTTACGACGCTATCTCAACCTCGCAGAGGAGATTGATGGGGCTTTGAAGTCCTATTGTGGTGATGTACGAAGCGGTGACTTCCCCAACGATGAGGAATCTTATACTTCCTAATCAACCTACCAATCCGAACATAATAAACGCGCCTCCAACCGCACCCATGTTTACACCTAAGGTATGCCAGAGGGCTGAGCGAAACGGTGGAAGATGGAAGCGCCACCACGATGTGCTAATCGCCACCCAAACGATGGCAGCGAGGTAACCTCCACAGACGAAACCTCCAACACCCATCAGCCAAACGACAATAAAAAATCCACCGAGAACTGTTATTCCAAGAGCATATTCAGTCCATCGACTCATTGGCTGGTCGGTCAGAAAATAATGAAAGAGAGGGGAAAAAAGAAGCATCACGAGAAGGGTTCCCTGGATCGGATTGGGTAAGCCCCACGGGAGCATAGCTTGCACTTTCCACTGCCAAAACCCAGCAACGATCAGACCAAAGAGAGCAGGTGCAATGACGTTGATCCACGTCTCTTCCCAAGTTGCCGAGCGTGCTACGGGAGGGATGAGTTCGTCAACCACAGAGCCTGACTCGCTTGCTTCGCTCACGGTACTACCAGAGGCTGGTGGTGTTTGAGACTTAGCCTTCCCAACAGAGGATGTGTTGTGTCCGATGATGACTTAAACCTCGGGGGGCTGGCGGAAACATGGTCAAGGGAAAAATCGTTGCAGGTTGCATCGCCCCTCATCCGCCTCATCTGGTATATGCAGAAAACCCCTCGCAAAACGAGCCTGTTGCTGAGGGCGGATGGGAGCAACTCAGATGGGGGTATGAGCGATTGAGGGCTTCACTCGCCGACATTGAATACGATGCGATCGTCGTCCTCTCACCACACTGGCAGACCTATATCGGAACCCACTTTCTTGGCCTTCCCCATTTCCAAGGACTCTCCGTGGACCCAGTCTTTCCAAACCTGTTCCGATACCACTACGATTTGAACATCGACGTTGAACTGGCCAAAGCCATTCATGACGAAGCAGCATCGGCTGGTTTGCCCGTCAAGATGATGGAAAATCCTGACTTTCGCGTTGATTACGGCACCATCACAACCGGGCATCTGTTCAATCCCGAATGGGATAAGCCGATGGTCGTGCTCTCAAGTAACCGCTCAACGGCATATTATTCCGTTGAAGTCATGCAAGAAATCATGGTTGAATTGGGACGAGTGACACGGCGAGCCATTGAAGCAAGCGGCAAGCGAGTCGTGGTCTTAGCGAGCAATTCTCTCTCCCATCGTCACTTCACCACTGAATCAGAAGTTCCAGAAGACATGAGCAAGGAACACATCACCAGCCATGCCATGCATTTGTGGGACATGCGAATCATCGACTACATGCGAACTGGACAAGCTCAGCGAATCCTCGATGAAATGCCTGAGTTCACTGAACAAGCCATCGCAGAAAGTGATGGCGGAGGGCTTTCATGGCTTCTTTCCACCCTTGATGTCCCCGACTATCCTGCGATTCTACACGGCTATGGCACCATCATTGGAACCGGTAATGCCGTGGTGGAATGGCCCTGTCACGCACACGAGGAGGCTGACGCATGAGCGAAGGGAGTGTTGTAGGTTCATTCGTGGTCCCCGTCCACCCACACACCGTTCTCGCCCCGAACCAAAACGAGGGTTGGCAACGTTTGAGAGATGCATTTGATGAGGCTGCTCAAACCATCAAGGACTTGGATGCTGACCTTTTGGTCATTTACTCCACTACATGGCCGTCAATCATTGGACATCAAATTCAATCAGACCCAAATCCAGAGTGGGTGATGGTCGACCATGATTTCCACGACTTGGGGTCCATTGAGTATTCATTCAACATCGACCAAGAATTCGCTCATGCTTGGGATGATGCCAATAAGAAACGGGGATTACAGAGCCGTTGCGTCAACTACAAGGGATTCCCTATTGACGTAGGCTCAGTTGTTGCATTAACCCTGCTCAATCCCGACAATGCCATACCCGCAGTGATTGTTTCATCGAACATGTATGCAAATCGTAGCGAGACCACGGTTCTTGCTAAATCCTGCCTTGATGTGATCAAATCACAAGGCCGCCGTGCGGTAGCTGTTACGGCAATGTCTCTTTCCAATCGTATGTTTACTGATTTTATCAAACCCGAAGACGATAAAATTCACTCACTCAAGGATGATGAGTGGAATTTGAAAATCCTTGAATTCCTTAAGCAAGGAAGACTGGAAGATGTTGGCCAACTTTCCCGTACGATTCAGCGACAGATTCGCGTTCAGAAAGTTGTTGCCTTCAAACCCATGTGGTGGCTATCTGCGATGAATGGGAATCGAAACGACCTCAGTGGAAAGGTGCTCGCCTACGAACCAATCCACGGCGCAGGTGGTGCGGTCGTTTCCATCGACCCCACTCCATCAGGAGCAGGAGACAAAGAATACGACGAGGATGATGTCGAGTATTTCCACGGTGAACGGGGTGTCCTCGATACGATTGATGAAAACGATACAGGTGCTCAACAATCCCCTGTGGTAGAGCAAGCATCCTCCGGCCCCAGCCTTTGGGAACCAACCGAGGCTGAAGGATCGGTTAATACCGATGCAGCTCCAAAACCTGTCGGCGCCTATCCCCACGCACGGAAGGTTGGCAACATGCTCTTCCTTTCAGGGGTCGGCCCACGCCAACCCGGCACGAATGCCATTCCGGGTGGACCGATTCACGATGAAGACGGCGAGCCGCTGGATTACGATATTGAAGCACAAACGCATGCAGTGGTCAACAATGTCAAACGAATTGTCGAGGAAGCCGGTGCATCCATGGATCAGGTCGTTGACGTTACCACCTTCCTCGTAGATATGAAGCGTGACTTCAAGGGCTACAACGACGTTTGGGCTGAGACTCTGGGTAAGATAGGACCCACACGCACAACACTGGCTATTGATGCACTTCCAACCCCTATTGCAGTTGAAATGAAGGTCATTGTCCATTTGGGCGAATGAAATTTTCCGGAAACCGGAGAGTTGCATGGGATTTAATACAAATAACTAATATCATATTGAGGTATCCCCGAATTAAGAATCATTTATCTGCCGGATTTCGGGGGACTAACTATGGCAAAAGAGACTGTAGAAAACATACTGAAAGGCGTAGCCTCTGGCGATGTGAAGGCTGTTTCAGAAGAGATTAAAGGAACGCTTTCTCGAACCATAGGACTCGCCACCTTGGTGATTCTTTCCTTGTCCTCCATGCTGGGGTCTGGCTTGTTTATTCTCCCCGCCTTTGCGCAGGAAGTCGCTGGGGACGGCATGTGGTTTGCCTTCGTATTGGCCGCATCTGTGGTCCTAACGGGAGCCTTCTCCAAATCAGAACTCGCAAGCGCAATGCCCGAGTCTGGTGGAGTTTACATCTACATGGAGCGTACCTATGGCTCCCTCATGGGAACCATCAGCGGATTGGGATTGTTCGCATCCTTCATGCTCAAATCCGCCTTTGCTCTCATTGGCTTTGCAGCATATCTCGAAGTGGTAACTGCTGCCCTTGATGTGGAAGTCAACCCGATAACAATGGCACTGGTACTCCTTACCTTCATCGTGATCATCAACATCACAGGAGTTAAGAAAATCAAGAAGGTACAAACTCCAATCGTTGGCACTGCCGTTCTCTTCCTCCTTGTTTTGTGCATCATGGCCCTGTTGAGCGGTGATGCTGATTTGTCCAAACCGGTCACCAACGTCGACTACTTTAGCCCAGAAATGGGTACGGCTGCAGCCCTTGTATTCGTCGCCTATTCCGGCGCCATCAAGGTAGGTGCTATCGGAGGAGAGGTCATGGACCCAGAGAAGAACATTCCACGAGGAATGTTTGCTTCGCTCTTGGTCGCCACGATTCTCTATGCAGGAGTAGCCTTCGTCATGGTTTCCGTTCTGCCGACTGGCTGGCACATGGAAGACCCCACTCATGCGATAGAAAATCCAATCTATGTATTCGCCAATGAAGTTGCAGGCAGCACTGTCGGAGTGATAGCAGCCCTGCTAGCCATCATCACCATGGCTTCAATGGCTCTTGCAGGCGTTCTCTCTGCCTCACGATTTTTGTTTGCCATGGCAAGGGACAACCTACTCCCGTCAAAACTTGAAGACCTCAATCCGACATATGAAACGCCCCATTGGCCGATCATTATTACTGGAGTGATGATGGCAACGGCCATTTTGACCATCGACGTGCACGCCATTGCAGAACTCGCATCAGGATTCAACATCATGGTCTTCGTTGCCATCAACGCATCTGTAGTCGTCATGCGTCACGCAGGACCTCACCACAGTTGGAATCCTCCTTACAAATCACCATTTTACCCCCTGCCGCAAATTTACGGGGCTGGAACAGGAATCATCTTACTTTGGCTCATTGGAATGAATGCACTGATTGGTGCGGCAGGTGCGATTGGCCTTGGCGTCGTGGTTTGGTTGGCATACGGCCGTCGCCACGTCCTAGAGGAATCCCGTGTCACACCATTTGCTGCGTTCAAAGCCAGATTTAGAAACCCAACTCCCGAAGCTTCCGAGCGATTCTTCACGGCATTCCGGGCTGCGGACGTCGGTCGTAAAAACCACTTGACTTTGAGCGAATTCAGGTCCGCTTTGACTCAGGGACTTGGCCTTGATTTGACCCCTATGGAAGTCAGGACATATTTCCACAAAGCCGATGAGAACGGCGATGGAGTCGTTGATATTGACGAATTTTTAACCATCATGTCGAACGATGATGAAGAATAATTCAGATCTGCTCAAGCAAGAATCAAACGCAAGTTTTCCAAACTGCGAAGTTCGGCGAAGTAGATTTGTTCAATTGAATCGTACATCTCTTGGTCGCCTACCTCATCCAGTAATTTGATGATTCCAGCATACACTTCAGCCGCTTTCGTTTCTGTTTCCAAAGAACGCTCGAGCATAGCGGTAAAACCAGTTGTATGGACAATTGGATGAGAGTTGCGTTCTGTGACAGGTACACCGCCCAACTTCACGATGGCTCGGCGAACAACGTCGGCATGTGCAAGTGATTCAGTCGCTTCTTCATTGAACATAGGGTCAAGTTGCAAGCGATGAATTCCTTGAATGTTGGCGGCATAGTGCGCATACATGTTCATGGCTCTTAGTTCCCAGCCCAGTGCTTCGTTCAACCTGTCAATCAACACATCCTTACTCATGCTATCAAAAGACCCAACACGCTCACAGATATGAACCTCGGGATTCGTAGATTCTTACAAATCATTCATGGCGAATCCATTCACCATCCGGAGTCACTTCCCAATATTGGAGTTCCTCTGAAACATCGACATACCATCCTGTCTCTCCCTGAGTCGTGGAAGGTGTAGCCTGCATTACTCCAATTTCTCCTGCCTGGATGGCGAGTTCTTTCATGGATTCTTCAGTCAAGCCGTGCCGTTCATGGAGTGGCGTGGTATCAACGACATCAGGGCCTGAACTCTCAGACTCCTCATCGTCATCCTCATATTCGTATTCATCCTCATCGAAAGCATCATCCATCCATTCTTCTTGAGAAACTTGAGACGCTTTTCTGTTGAGCACAATCAAAACGGCAAGAATGAGAAACAGAAGAATTGCAGCCATGGTCATAGCCGTATTGGTCGAACCAACTGCTCCGCCAAGGAGAACTTCGTCGACATCAAAGAATGTCTGTGCGAGAAGTCCATTCCATCGAATGGTGCAGGAACGGTCGGTTCCTCCTTCACTCACATCAATTTCCCACGTTCCGTTTGTAACGAATGATGAATCCCCTGCTGTGCAAGTCACCGAAGTGTTGTCTTTGGGTATCGAAATTGAGTTGCCAAAAGCATCGGTACCAATGGCTCCCATCAAGACGACATCTCCCTCTGCAATGTTCTCTCGGCTGAGGGTCGCCTGAATGCGGATTGGGTCACCAGCTCCCACGGTAACAGCGATGCTATGCTGCGCATCACCTTCCTGTAAATCAAGCATGTAAACTCCGACTTGCTTGCCAGTGAAAGCCCAATAACCTAAACCGGTGGGCGAGGCTGTAAATTCTCCAAAACTTGCGTTGATTGATGTGGTCACTTCATTTGCTTCAGCAAGGTTGCCATGGATGTCAACAACTTGGACAAAGATGTCTGACGGCACCCCTGCCCGAACGTACAAGCCGTCATCAGCGTCAGTCAACAATGCATGCGGAGCACCGGCAACAACGGTCAGACGTACGGTGGCAAAAACCCCATCAGCATTGACTCGCAATTCATGGCCCCCGAGTGTGGTAGCAACCCAACGTCCGTCGTTTAGCAACATGTCGAGGGTTATGTCGTTGCCATCCAATGTCCAATTCAACGCAATTGGGGGGAGTTGATTGCCGTATGAATCAAAAAATTGTGGATCAAGATTCAATTCCCCGTCGGCTGGAACGAGGCTCCCCTCACCTTGCAAGGTAATGAACGCAAGATTTCCGACTCTCACATCAAAGGCTTTGTCAGTGATGAATTGAGCACCAGTTGAATTGTCATACCAATTGCCTTCAAAGCGCCACGAACGCGCCTCTTCGGCTTGGAGGAGCCAATAGGAGGATGTTTGAGTCAATTCATCTGCATTTCCAAGTTCCATGCTTGCCGTTCCGTTGACCGTCCAGGTATTGCCTTTGACGTCGACTGCTCGTAACACCATTACGACTTGGTCTCCTGCAGCTATGACGCTTGGAGTTGTTTCAAAAAAGACGTCAATTGCTCGCCCGTGGACGACTGTGACTATTTGTTGGGTCATAACCGTCCCATCTTGGCCCGAAAGTGTGGCAGTACCGGTGGTTGAAGGATTCCAAAACACCCTCAATTCGTCATCAACGGATAAACCGCCAGAATCAACACTGAGAGATTGTATCGGAGGAGAAACGAAACCAATGTAACCGTTCTCATCTCTTCGCTCGTAAGCCAGTTCATAGGACTCACCTGCCATGTATTCAAGCGGTTCATCCAAGAAAACAAGTTCAGATGCTACAGCATCACCGGGAATCACGTGAATCGTACCCGCACCGGTGACGTTCCCCGATGTTGCACTCACCGCCCATCGCCCCGTATTGGTTGCGAGGTATTCTCCTTGGGCATTGAACGAGCCGTTTTCTGCATACCAAGCGATTGACGGTATCGTTGAGAGTGGCATTTCATATCCGTTCGCATCAATCAATGTGGGTCGTATTTGTGTTAATGTACCAGCACGAACCTGAAGGATATCTGGGAATACAAAAGCGTGAGGATTTCCAGCGTTAACAGTGAGATTGGCGTCATCCTGAAGTTGGTTGTAACGGACCTTTGCCGTAAATACCCCCGTTGTATCTGGTGTCCATGAAGGAGTTCCATGCCCGATGTATTCGCCATTGACATCCCATACCAGGTTGGGGCCACCGCCCATGCGGTTCCCTCTTCCGTCCAAAAGGTCGGCAGTGAGGTTGCTACTGACTTGGGCCATGAAATTGAGACTCGTAATCTCGATTGAGGTAGCAACGCCAGGACTGACGGAGATATTGTGCGAGGCCTGCAGGCCGTTATGTTCAGCAGTGATCTCAATCAAGCCAGATGACCAAGGGAAAAACAAACCATCGGAGGTAATGGAACCGTTGGATGTAGTCCACGAAACTTCTCCCGTGACGATATTGTTAACGGCATCGTAAATGATGGCATCAAAATTAACCACTTCATCTGCCGACATTGAAGGTTGTGGCGAGTCAATGACAATTCGATCAGCAGTACCTGAAAAAGAGGGGGGCCCCAATTCTTCAAGACTCACTTGATGACTTACAGGCAACGCTGCCATGATCATACTCGTTACCAAGAAAATGGCCAAAGTAGTGCGTTGCTGCATAAAATCACTCATCAATCGGTCCATTCTTGCCAGTCTTCTTCGCCTTGGAGACGGAACCACCAGGTGCCTTCGTCGTCTTCCCACCACTCAGTACCGTCTTCATCAACGCGGTAACTTTCATCTTCTTCGACCGAGGATTCCTCTGCTTCCGCTACTTCTTCCTGCACGGGAGCTGGGCCACTTGGACCAGGAGCTGGGCCTGATGGACCCGGGGCCGGACCACTCGGGCCAGGTGCAGGTCCGCTCGGACCGGGAGCCGGTCCAGTAGGGCCAGAGGTAGGACCACTTGGGCGGTCATCATCATCATCATCGTCGTCATAATCATCGTCGTCCCAATCATCGCTACCGTTCGAACGGAGGAACATCACCAAGAGACCGAGCAAGACAACTGCTACAAGACCAAGGAGGCCTGCACCAACGTAATAGATGGTGCCCCCTGCTTCAAAGAATCCTTCAATATTGCCAGCAACAGAAATCTCACTGTTGACACGGACAGAACCAACGCTGACCGTGATGGTTTGAGGACCGTCGTCAAGCGTTGTGATTGTCCATTGGTCTGATGCGAACATGGTCGTAGTCGCACGCCCAGTTGCCTCTACCTTGATGCTGGAGGGCACGAGAATCTCGTTGTCAAAGGCGTCAAAGGCGCGGATGGTGACCTCTAAACTTTCGAGTTGTTCAAGAGAGTCCGTCGTCAAATTCACTTCAAGTCGGGCAACAGTACTCTGGGGATCTACATTCACTTCAACCGTTGATACAGCACCACCTGCAGCATATTGCAGCGTGTGAACTCCTGCAACCTGAGCCTCGTAAGTGTAGGAACCGGTTTCAGTTGCGATGACACTGAGCGTTGGAACAGGCGAACCATCTTCAGTCCATTCGACGTTTTGGTCAAATTCATTTCCATCGCTATCTGTCCCTCTGACTTGGATTTCAACAAGTTGTCCTGCAACAGGATTGCTATCTGTCAATGTTGCATCAACTACAACCGCTACTCCTGCGTAAACAGTAATCGTGATACTGTCTGAGATGTTGAAGCCAGTTCCACTGATGCTGAATGCTGAGATGGTCCACTCGCCTACTTCGGTAGCTTCCCATCGCATGTTGTTGAGGAGAAGGTCCGTCGTAATGTCACGGACATCACCAGTCGCTTCATTGATTTCAACCCAACCAAGTTCGCCGGAATCAATTCGATTGTTGTCTGCATCGTACAAATCCGACAAGAAATCAACGGAATAATCTGCAGTCATGTCGAAGGTTGCACCCGTGTCGTGGTCGGGGTTATTTGCAGTCCCTGTGATATCCACTGTGTGGAGGAAACCGTGGTCTACAGTCACGTTAATGAATACTGTAAACGATTGTGTACCATCAAAGTACGTGGCAGATAGCGTGTAGTGGTCATCACTTGCAAAGTAAGGTGAGAAGGTCGTTGCATCACCCACGAGTGTTTCAAGGAAGGCGGAGGAATCACCCATCGTAGGATGTTCAATGCTCCAGTTAGCCTGTACCACCCATTGGTTGCCTTTACCGTCTCTTGCGAAAATTTCAGCCTCGATGGTATCATCCGCTGTCAAATCGAAGTGGTCCCAAGTGGATACTTCGTCATCAACTTCGAGCAGAAGACTTTGGATGGCACCTCTGCTTACATCGATGGTCACTTGAGCAAGGGTTGTCTCGTAGCGCGCTTCAATCGTCTTTTCACCCTTGGAAACTGGGTCCCAAATTGCAGGTGCACCGGGCGTCAACTGACCGTCTGCGATCTTGGTCCAGTTGTCAGATGGAAGAAGTACTGGTAGGCGATTGCCACGAACGTCAACCCGAGTTGTGTTAATCCAAACACGGTCATCTGCAGTAATTGAGGTACTCGAAACATTGAGTTCAAGGTAGGCCATTTCACCATGTCCAACTGTAATCATCAATTCATCCGAGGCCCCGGAAACAGAGGTCAGGTTGAGCCACCATACACCGATGTGGTCGGGGAAATATTCCTGATTAATTTCAGAATAATTTCCGTTCGTAGTAGCCCATGTCAAGTTACCTGCAGCTGAGATGTCGAGAGCATTACCAAATTGGTCGTAGAGGTCTGCGGTGATACCGCACCACACGCCTGCTGGTACTGTTCCTTCGCAACCACTGAGTTCGAAGTAAGACGGAGCGCCAGCCTCGACTGTGATACTTACATCAACAAATTCCCCAGAAGCAACATCATGTTGCACGCGTACAACGTGTGTCCCGACTGCATAGGGCTGGAAGATGTTCGGCATCACGGCACTCATGGAACCATTGGTCGGTGTGTAGGTAAGGGCTTCACCTGCGACGATATTTCCGTGCTGGTCAACCATGTGGGCAGAGATGGTGAGTGTGTCATCAGCGCTGATGGTAGCGCTGAGGGGTGTCACAACCAGGTCGGTTGGTGCCCCTGCCGTAACGGTGATGTTCTGCACACCACAGACAAGTCCAAAGCAGGCTGAGATAACATGAGTGCCCGTCGTGCTCGGAGTGTACAATCCATTGTTACCGATGCTTCCTGCTGTTGCCGACCATATCGTAGGTGGGCTCTGTACCATGCCTGTGTGATCGTATGATGCATAGTTGAAGTTAACCGTAGTATCTGCGTCTGTGGTGACACTTCCTGATGGAGTAATGTCCATGGTGGTAATGTTCGTTGTATTGAATTGCACTTGGGGTCGATATGCAGTTGAAGTCGCCTCACCAGAATAGAACGAGGCGTGTCCATAGCCACTGTTCGGAGTGGCCATAATAATCCATGCCTGTTGACTGTTGATGGTCATACCCGGAGTGCTGAGGTCGAACCAAATCCAACCTTCTGTATCGACGTTGACGACCGTTGTTGAGATCGCATCACCGTAATCAACACCGGCTTGCATGCCAGGCGTTGACCAAGTTGAACCCGAGGTAGAGCCGTTGAAGGTAGCACTGGATTGACTCCATCCTGCAGCCAAAATCGGATGGACTGTGAATGAAATTGATGTAGCACCCTGTGCAATTGTCCATGATTCAGCGTAGAGTCCAAGTGATGCAGAATGGACCTTCTGATAGGTTGGGAACGGTATTTGACCAGAATTGAAACCAACAGTAACCGAACAATTGTCCGCCCAAAGAGTTCCACAGAAGGTACCTGCACTCATGGTGGAATCATCACCGAAGTTTTGGTCGGGGAATTCACTGTACAAACTCGTGTCCTGAATGTTGGTATGCCCGTAGGCAGCAATCTCATTGCCAGTCTGCATCAGATAGGTGAACGTGTAATCATTGTTGTAGACGTGGTTGGGTGAACCGATAGCAAAGCTCCATCGTGACGATGAAGGTCCAGGAATAGATTGGTTCACACCTTGAACCCACCAGGTGTAAAGCGAACCAGCAGTGAGGTTTGTTTCAAAGCGGAAGGTCGTGTTGGTAATCTCAGAATCTTCCCAGGACTTGTATTTGTACACACCAGTCTGATTGGCGATGGTAACAATGTAGCCATCTGCGCCTGTGAGAGGTGTCCATGACAACATCGGTTGGGTTTCAGGTGACAAAATACCATTGCTCTCATCGTAGAGAACTTCTCCATCATTGGGGAAGTTGAGTGCGGGCTGAGATGGAGGAACAATACCGTTGACGTTGTCAACATAATCCAGCACAAGATGAGGATCAAAATTCGAGTTCCCGTTCTCAGATGAGAAGAAGGAATGGGACGAACCTGTTGTGCCGATTTGCTGAATCATAATGGTCATGGTCGTATTTCCGTTGGCGATATTGTCTTGAGCGAGGCTGGTCAAGTCCCAGTCCATCCATCCGATTGGAGTGGAGAGTGTGAGCGTTGAGCGCGTAATCTCTGTTGAGGAGCAAGCGGGAGCGCTGGTCCAAACAACGGTTGATTCAGAGAATCCACTGCACGGGTAGGCCCCAAAGGTGGTGGATGAAGTTCCAACGACGCTTGTTTGATACATACGCAAAATCATCTGCGTGGGAGTCATAGCCGTAGGCCAAGGCATGGATGAAAGGTCGAATTCCAAGAGAACCCGGCTTTCGCCACTGCCACCTGATGAGGTACCGAGTACCATTGTGGTAGCAGAACCCTTGTTCGTAACTGAGCCTGATGCAATTTCAACGTCGGGGACAAGTGGGAGTGTACCTGTCAAATCAAATACAGAACCACGAGAGATGTTGAGGGTATGATTGCCATTCCCATCATCACTTCCCTGATCGGATGGGTTTCGGAATTTATGAACGGACGACCATTCTCCAATTCGATCACCTTGGTCGGCTCGAATTCTCCAGTAAGTCCAGAAGTCACCTTTGCTCATGTTGCTTTCTGTGACGGTATTGTTGAGAGCATCGTAGGTGACGTCATTTAGTGTTCCGTCAGTAATTTCGCTGGTGGAATAGCATTCATCTTCACCCGTAACAAATCGAGGATCTGTGGAGAAGCACCCAACAAGTTGGGTTTGATTGGTAATACTTGAGTTCCACGAGTAGGAGGTTGTATCCTGTCCGGATGGACGTGGTTGAGATGTATCCCAGAGTACGGCACCATCGGCTGGAACCAGTCCAGAAGGTCCTGGAACTACCCATGGGGTCACCAAACGGTATGTCAAATTGAGGCGCGGGCGAGTATCGATGCTACTAGCTTCGCTGCTCGCAAATTGGACACGTCCTGCAACAACACCCGCTATTTCCTCAGGTTGTACGATGACATTGATGCCCGCTTGTCCAGATGCCAAAGCATGTTGAACGATTGAGGTGACATTGAGGGCCACCGTGCCGGTCGTATTGACCCAAACTCCTTCGGTTTCGGGAATCTCTGAGTCAGTGGAATGGTAGGCTCCAACTCCTTGCCAGGTAGTGGTATTTCCAGCCGGGTAGGCCCAGGATGAAGATTCACTCCACGAGGAAATCATTTCTGAAACGGTCATGTAGACCTCATTGTTGGAATTCACGGCAGTCATCTCAAGACTTGCATTGATGACTTCGTACGTTCCCGGCATTGGCAATGATGAGAAATCAATATCGATGAGGGAGCTTGTTCGTAGACTTGGATTTGAAGTTGATATTTGGCTACGCCCAACATAGAGCGAGGATGAACTTCCATGGTTTGCATAGATATTACCGCTGTCAATGTACGTGTCAGCAGTCACGCTCGGATAGGATAGCGAGGGAACAAATGCACCCTCTTGTACCATGAGAGTGGCGTGTGTTGAATTCAATTCTTCGCCAAGGTCATTGGGCAGGTAGAAGGTTGTCGCATTGCTTCGTGGGCCGAGCATGCCGTTGTTGATGGGTTGTACCATCCAACGAATTTCCTGTGCGAACGTGAGGTCAGAATCTGGAACGAAGGTCAGATTCGTCACATCGAACGAGGTTGTGTTCACACGAGAATCGTACACATAGAGTCCAGCCATATCGTCAGAGGCATCCTCTTGAATGAACAAACGCCAATCGGTAGCAGCGGTGTTGCCGCTGTACGACCAGGTGAAGGCGGGCATTCGGTCAGCGACGAGGGCGTGTGAAGTTGTATCCCATACCAACTGGCTCTGGGACGGGGCAATATTGGCTCCACCAACAGTGGGCGTGGCCACAGACCCGTCTTCCCACGTGAGAGTAAGGTAGGGTCGCTCGGTAGAACTTCCCTCAGTAGATGTGAACGTGATGAGGTCGCCGGTGTTGCTTGAGGTATAGAGCATGAGTGAAAGGTGAGTTTGTCCGTTTGCGAGTGCTGCTTGGACCGCTTCGGTAACATCGAAGTCCATCCAGTCATCATTTACACTTTCAACCAAGTCAACGTATCCGCCAACGTCAACCCCGATGTCGCGACCACCTGCTTGTGACCAGCTATTGGTGCCGTCATAGGTAGTTGCATTCGCTGAGGTCGTCCAATTTTGCAAGACCGGACGGACTGCAACAGGTTCGCCTGCTAAAGACGAGTACTCTGAGAACAGACTGAGTTCTGCATCGGTGACGCGTGCAGCCGACGGTTGAGGTACTTCACTCAAAGGAATACGAAGAAGAGCAGCAGACTGGTATCCAGTGCTGGTTTCACCTACCAAAAGCGTGGATGAATTCTCGTGCGTAGAGTCTGAGCCCGTACCGTTCTCAATGACATAGGTGTCGACGAAGTTCGGCAGATTGAGATGCGGAAGAGCACCACGATGCTGAAGTTCAACCGAGGCTTTGGTTGCGTTGAAGACCACGGTTGTTAGGTCCGGAAGGTGGAAGTGGAAGGCGTTCGACCAATTACCAATTTGATTGGTTGAAGAAACGGTTCGAACACGCCAGAAGTAGGTGGCGCCCTCGTCAAGTTCTGATGCTGGTGTGAAGGTGCGATTGGTGATGTCAAAGCCAACGTCATTCCATGAGGTATAGGTTTCAGCATTCACCGAGCCGAAATCAGATTGTGTATCCGTTTGTACAATAAATCCTGCAATTGAGATGGATGAATTGAACGACCAATTGAGTTCTGGTTGAGTGATTGGAGTCATGTCGACTCCCGCTCCAATGCTCCATGAGCCATTAAGCGGCGTTAGTGGAACAGGATCGTTTGGAATGGCATCAGACCCTGGAACATAAACAAAGGTGAGTTCGGGACGATTGCTGATTGAATCTTCTGCAGTGCTAAAATAGGCCGTTCGAGCGGTCCCCGAGCCTACACCAAGCATTCCAGCGATGAAGTCGATTCGTCGGTCTTCACGCATGGCATTTTGAACTGCCAACGTCACGTTCCATTCCACATCATCACCCTCGGAAAAGGATGAACCGACTGAAACACTGTCGAGGAGGGATGAACGTTCGCTTCCCTTTGCGCCTGCCGTGTCCCATGCATTACTTCCGTCGTAACTGGACCAAGTTGCATCTTCAGCATTCCAGTCGTGTTCCATGCTTTCCCAGACTGCGATAGTCGGGTTGCCAAAGGTCGATGATGTCAGGGTCATTTTGAGATAAGCCGACTCTACAGCGTACCCGTTTGGAAGAAGATTTGAAACCAGGTTGCATCCGAGCAAGGCAGTGATTTCAGTTCCACCGTTGAAGGTGTTGTAATCAATGGTCATTTCTGAATCCCCGTCGAAATTATCGGTGGTCGCACTGCTGTCAATGTAAGTGTCCATACATTCAGGGTATTGATTATCATTCGAACCGTTACCGTGCTTAAGCCGGAATTCATAGCGGTCGCCACCGAGCCATGTGCTCTCGAGAGCAGAAACGAAGAAACTTGAAGAAATCCATTCGCCGTAATGGTCGTCGCTGTCAACAGTCGCCATACGCCAGAAGTACATGTTTCCAACTTCCAAGGTGCGCACTCCGGTCATGTTCAAAATACCGTCACTCGGAGAGAAATCGTTGTCTGTCCGAGTATCAATTCGAAGTTCACGTAGGCGGAAATCCTCGTCTGTGGCCAATTCAAAGATGATATCATCAGATGTCGTTGGTGCTGTCCAGTTCAACGAAGGCTGAGTATTGCCCGACAAGTTGTGACCGGTTTGGTTCCAGACTGCTAGAGCCTCATCAGGCGCCGTAAGAGATACGGGTGCTGGAGCAGAACCGCTCCCCCATTCGTAGGTAATGCTGAACGATGGAGCATCGGTTGAGATTACGGATTCGGCAGAATGGAACACGACGCCTTCTCCGTTGGTGAAGGATTCAAACTTGCCTCGAACGGCCAACATCATATCCAACGGCGATTCATCACCGTTATCGAGGTAATTTTGCACCGCATGGTCAAGTTCAAAGGTGAATGAATCAGAGGTTTGGTTACCGTCTGCTAGGGCAACAGTTGCCGTTCCATTGGAGCGCCCCCCATCATACCACTGAACGCCGTTAACTGCCATTTGGTTCCATGTCATATCGTCCTCAACCCACAAGCCAGATTCTTCCATTCCGTGAAGGGAAATCACTGGATTTCCACTGTAAGATGACCGTGTGAGCTTCAAATCTGCATCGACGATGGTAAGGTTGTCATGAAGACCGAGTTGATTGAGCGATGTGCGCAGATGGATCAGGCGCTCTTTACTCGAGGTCATGCTCGATACGAGGGTTGCGTCATCTCCGTAAGTGATTGTTTTACTGGTTTCGCTGACATAGCTGTCCTGGAAGAAATCGTCTTCGAGACCGGTGTCAGCAGGTTCCAATGTTATTGTTGCAGTACCGTCACCGTTGTCCACGACATTGAGTGTTGGGAGCATGAATGATGTTGTGTCCCATGAACCCCACTGACCGTTACTATCGACGGCACGGATTCTCATTTGCATCGTCGTTCCGTTGACCAAAGCAAGAGAGGAGGGCACGTCAAATGCACCGGTTGTTCCTGTTGAAGCAAAGGTATCCCAGAGGGTTGAGAAATGCCAGTCTTCATCGGTTTCAGAGCGCCAATCTTCACTGTTGCTCAACTGGATTTCTACATCTTGACCGGAGTTGTTAGCATAGCTGAGGCGGGGTGTTGTGACGGGCTTGAGAAGAAAATCACTCTCCATCCACGGAGCACCATCTGCGATGGGCAAGTCTGCCTCAACGCTCGCACCTGTTGAGGCTGCACCAGTGGTCGTATCCAAAACCAAAGATGGCTCGTTGCCGCTGGTTGTAGTTTCCGAAAGGTCACAGGTGTAGGTGGCTCCCAATGATGAAACGATAATGGAGAGATAGGAGGCGTTCGAACGTGCAGCATGTTGTGCAAGACTGGTCACATTGAGGCTCAGAGTTCCATTGCTCGATAACAAGGTTGGTGGTTCCCAAATACCACGATCAGAACTTGATTCTGCACCCATCAAGGTCCACAATTGATTGCTCCCAAAAGAAGTCCAAGATACATAGCTACCGTTCCACATTCGGTCCATGCTCGCAACGTACGCGTACATGTCAGTCGAACCGAGAGCATCGGTCGTACATTCAAGATCTACCGTAGCGGTATGGATGGTATCCGACGCTGTGAAGTTCATCGGAAAGCGAAGCAAGAGTCGCGATTCCATCAGCATTTCATTGCCGAGAATCCCAGTCGCCGAGGTGTTGTAGGATGTTGTAGGGTTATTTTCAGCGATGTAGGAGTCGGCATGAATGGAGTGTGTCGAGACGGTTCGTTGCGGCGATTGCTCGTCTTCGAGCATCTTCCATCCTTCCATGGTATGCGGAAGTGCCATGTCGGCAAAAATAAACATCACGGCCAGCAGGAGTGCTGTTGCTCGTGGACGGTTGAAAGATAGGCTACGCATGGGACTCATCCTTTACACAACTCCCCATTATAGGGACTTTTCCCTTCCGCGCTATGAAATCCCTGAGCATATGACTCGGTTCGTATCCGCTCCTCGTCTTTTCTGATGCCAATGTTGAAGGAGGCTCGTCATCGTGGGCAAATAGCATGAGCGAACTTTGGGTTGAGAAACACCGACCGCAATCGGTGAATCAAATTCGTGGCCAAGCGGCCGTAGTTCAACGCTTAGGCACGTACGCTGGAAGTAAAAATTTCCCTCATCTGCTCTTCGCCGGACCTCCCGGCACGGGGAAAACGACCGCTGCAATGGCATTGACCAAGGATATTTTTGGGGCCGAATACCGCCAAAACCTCCTCGAAATGAACGCATCCGATGAACGGAAATTAGAGAGCATCAGGACCAAAGTCAAGCAATTTGCTCGCACGCAACCTTACGGAGGAGCCGCCTTCAAAATCATCTTCCTTGACGAGGCTGATGCACTGACCAATGATGCCCAAGGTGCACTTCGTCGTATCATGGAACAGTATGCGGAGACCTGTCGATTTATTCTCTCTTGCAATTATTCCTCGAAAATTATTGAACCAATTCAATCAAGATGTGCTGTATTCCGCTTCCGCCCCCTCTCAGACGCCGACGTTTCATCCCAGGTGATTCATGTCGCAGAACTTGAGGAACTCGAACTCGGCGATGGAGCAGTTGAAGCACTCACCAGAATTTCTCAAGGCGACCTTCGCAAAGCACTTACAGCCCTTCAGGTAGCGGCTGCACTCAATACCACGGTAAGTCGAGAATTGGTTTACGAGACCTCTGCAACCGCTCCCCCCGAAGCCCTTCACCAGTACTTGATGGCCTGCAGGAGTGATGGATTCCACGTCGCTCGGCGAAGGCTGCGTGAACTGCTGGATCAGTTCGGCCTTGCTGGAACAGACTTTGTGAACCAACTGCATCGAGAACTCTACAGCGCTGACTTCCTTGAAGAGGCATCTAAACTTGCCCTCACAGAATGGATGGCTGAAATTGATTACAGGCTCGTAGAAGGCGGTGGAGAGCAAATTCAATTGGACGCACTCACCGCACAAATCGTCAAACACTTGCGCTCCTAAATTCACATTCACTTTTCGTGAAGGGTGCCCATCATCTATGGGGATGAGTCGACAGTCGCTAGGGCCATGCGCACCATGACCTCCCGATTGGAATCGGCCCTTTGCTGGACTGTCTTAGCACCGTTAGCCCGGGCGTTACGTCAGCGAAGAATCGCACGGAGTGCCAGTTATGTGTACGATTGTCAGCGCATTGACATGCTCTTGTCGAGCATCATCGCAGAACACGAAGATTTACTCAACTGAGGCAACTGCAGGCGGTTCGACCGAGAGGGTCCAGGAATAGGTCCGTGTGTTGGTCCATGGGTCCCCATCTTCGGAAATCTCAATAGTAATCTCGTGGTCACCAACTGCGAGATTATCACCCAAAAAGATGGCAAAGGGTTGGTCTTGGTCACCGTGTGGAAGAAGAATGGGGGCCGAACGGTTGTCAACTGTACGCCATGTACCTACATCCTCGTCATGTGTAGTCCAAAATGAATCATTAGCATTCAGTGGAGTGTCGGTGTTTTGGAATCGATGTATGACGGTGATGTTGGCACCTTCGTTGTCAACGTTGTCAGCGAGGCCGAAGAGAATCCATGTCCCTCCTTCGATGTATTCACCCTCGGTAAGCGCCCAGGTGTGAAGTCCATCTTTTCCACTTCCATCGGCGAAGGTAAAGGTTCCCTCGTGTTCCACTACGACACCCCAATCGCTCGATAGCTGGGGAGCCACAATATCTCCAAAAGGTGGATTGACCAGCAAGAAGGAAAGCGAGAGGAAGGTGAAAGTGTACAAGAAGAACGACTTGAACCAAGTCCCCTTTGTATAGTGCTCCTTGAAACGCTCTGGCATGACCATTCGATGAATTTGAGGTATGAGGATAATCATTGAAAGCGGTAGAAGATAGAGAACATCGGTTTTGTCAAGTGTTGTTGAAGGCATCAGCGCATAGCGCATCAAACAGGTTGCAATGATGGCGTATACGATGACGAGCCACATCGAAGCGGTATCGGCTCGTTCTTTGTTGACGTACTTTACTGGGTCGAAGGGCTCAATACCCAAATCAGCCCCACTACGGCGCTTTTTCTTCTCGTCGCCACCGTCACGCCCCTCTCGCTTTCTGCGTTCGGTTTGCGCCGCCGCCATGGCCGTTTTGAGGTCCACCATATCGGTAGGGCAGACGAGCAAGTGTTAGAACACTACGGTTGATTTTCCTCGTTTCAATTCATCATTAAAGCGATGTGTCTTCTCCGATTTGTTCAAAGAGGGAATGGCTCACCCA
>QQSD01000027.1 GCA_003602485.1 Candidatus Poseidoniales archaeon
TTGATGAGTGAGAATTCTGGATCGAATTCATCCGTTCCATCAATGACAATGTCAAGTCCGTTCAAATCGTCAAGAGATGCAAGCGGTATGCCGACTTCCGTTGCGAGGGCTTCGGTTGCAATTGATGTTGGCACGCCGATAATTTCCAGGCCTTCCTCCTTGACGCGACGTCCAAGTTCGAGGATGGTATACTTCACGGTAGAGCCTGTACCAAGTCCAACATTCATCCCATGTTCTACATATTTACAGGCTGCACGACCGGCTTCCGCTTTGAGGGCTTCAACATCCATGAGGGTTGCTAGAGGAAGGACTCTATTGAGTTTCGTCATCCATTCCTCACTCAAAACGAACCGCCGAAGCCTTTAGACCATTGATTTAGCGTGGCCGCGCTATGAGTCCGCAGGGCAAGGGGCGAGGTCTCGCGATTGGGCTATGTCTCTTGTTTCTCATCTCCATGATTCCATCCGATATCGGATTGGTGAAATCACCACAAAACTTGGTTGAAGACGAGGACGTTATCGCCCCCACAACACCAATCGGCCAGGCTACGACCTTGACGGTTGGGTCGTGGCCTGACGGAGCAAACGAACGCATCAATGTTGCAGTCGGTGACGGCTACGCCATCAAATCAATGGAACTTGAACTTCAACCCAACACCCTTCAAAACTCTCTTGCTTCATCGATGACGGATGTGGGTGATTTTGATGACAACGCAGTTTACGACGGCATGGATGTGAATAAATCCTCACTTCAAATTCTCCCTCAAGACTGGAGTTATGACTTTGAATCAGGGGTGTTTGCACCAGAATGGTCGCTCTCAGGTACATCGAATTGGGCGATTCGAGCAGATACTCGACTTCAAGGTGCACAACTTGCGAAGGCAGGCACCATCACCCACAACCAAGAATCCAGTATGACGCTTGACGTGTCTCAATTGCCGGCAGCTAGCGGGACGTTCAGGTACAGTGTTTCCTCTGAGGGGAGTTTTGACTATCTCATCTTTTGCATCGACAACACCGGTTGCACCAGGTACACCGGTTACACCTATCGTTGGTCGGGCACGGTGAACAACGGATTGCAAACGTTCTCCATTCCTGCCACAGCCCAGACGTTGACGTGGAAATACACCAAAGACGGTAGCGTCAACAGTGGTTCGGATACTGCTTGGGTTGACGACATCATCATCACGCCGTCGGGTGGTTCGGGTAATGGGGAAGGGAACTGGACTTCAGATGTCTTTGGCCCCTCTCAAATCGGTCGCGGAGAAGGCTTGATGCACGGACTGCTTCACATGGACGCTTACGTTTATCCAGGTTCGATTTTTGAATGGCAAATCCTTGACGCTCAAACCTCGCTTCCAGTTCCTGGATTTGAGCACATGACCTCTACCTTTGCTGACCTTGGCATGATCGACGCAAAGGCCCATCCTCTGCTGCGCTTGAAATTCCACATGAAGGAAGCACAAGGCGGTGGAACTTCCGAAGTTCGTAGCATTTCCATGAACGGGCACATCGCTAAAACATTCGATACGGACCCTTCTTCGGAAGGTTGGCAAATCCAATCGGGAAGTTGGGCTAACGGCGCCATTACAAGCAGCGGCGTTGTGCTCAGCAACGAGTATCATGTCCGAAGTGGGTTCTCCTCTATTGTCGTAAACAATACACAATCTGGTCAAGGACAACTTGAGTTCACGACTGATGGTGGGGCTACGTGGACTGCGATGAATCCACAAGGTCGAGAAGACTTGAATGCGCCGGCATTTATGGTGCAATTTCGAATGCAAAGCACGGGCGGGTCCTACTCATGGGTTTCCTTTGATGCTGAACTTGTCCGTACTTCAGTCCCCGATGGATTGCGTCTGGATGTAGGTCTTGATGGAACGCCAGAATGGTCGCTTGACCGGAACGGCGTTGGGATTCTCGGACTGCAGAACGAATTGATTACGGGCAGCCAATGGGCAACGAAAACCGCCTCTCCTGCCGCAGCCGCATCCTTTGAAATGGGATTGCCAACCCGTGGTGTTGATTCCTTTTCATTTGCCGTAGCCTCTCCATCTATCGAATTGAGCAGCCCCTACATGGTGGTATCAGTCAACGGACAAGATGTTCTGAATCGAGGTCTTTCAAACATCGGCGACTTACAGATTGTCACGCTCACAGGAACTGAACTTACTGACCTGAACAGCGCCCTTAGCCAAGCAATTGGAATTTACGGGCTTGATGCATTGCCTATGGCCAGCGTTGAAGTCCGAATCGGGTCTTCATTGACAACATCAACACTCCTCTTCGGAGGCATATTTGCCCCATATGAAAGCAACATGACGCTGACACTGAATGCAGCCCACCCCTTGGTAATGGGGTTGAACCATGAACTCTCAATGACCGTCCCTCAAGCGGGTCAGCGTCATGCGAACCTACCCGTTCGAATGGACGGAACGGGTTCAATTTACCTCACAATCAGTTCAATCGAAACCCAGGCATCCGTTCGACCTGTCTCACTTGAGGTAAGCAACGTCACCAATACACTGGTGCCAGGTAATGATTGGATTGAAACCAAAGCAGTCTTCGATTTCACGCCTCTCGGCATCACAGATGCTTACACGCACGCCCAGCAATCAAATTGGGAAGTCCAGTTCCAACTTTCGGGCCAATCCCAACAATCAACGTTGCGCTGTCCCATCGCATCGCTTCCGATCAGTCCTCTTTCAATCTCAAGCTGTACTGCCTCTGGAACGGCCTTGGTTTGGTTTGATGAAGGTGTTTCGGGTTCTATCACCGCAGTTGGTTCGTCCAGCTACCTTGAATTCGGTCACCATTTCAAGTTCCCTGATGGTTGGAACGACGAACCTTCAGTGGTCATGACAGTCAACATGCTTGCACCGACCGGGTCAATGCTGCCTGTCTCACAAACCTTCGGCTTGGGCTACGATCAAGGTGTTGAGAATGATATTGCACTTCGCTCATGGTCGGTACTTTCCAGTGATGGGATACGTTCTGATGCTGAGTTCCCTTACTTGCGTGCAGGTGAAGTTGTGAATGTTGAAGTCGTACTGGGCTTTGAGGGAACAGATGAAGGGACGCCTCGTACAGGTGCTGCTTTGGTTCGTTTCTTGGTTGATGGAACGGAATACGCAACCACCTCTTCTTATTCCAACGGGATTGCTCTCTTCCCCTACAATGTCCCAAGCGGCCGACCTTCGATGGAACTCGGAGTAGAAGTCGTGCCGCTTCGAGGTCAAGATGTGGTTGAAGAAGTCGCTAACAGCCACACATTCCTGTTTGATAATGTTCCACCAACGCTTGTATCAAGCGATGCTGAGCGCTTTGACAACAGAGATGCTTCACCACGAACAGAACTCAAATTTTCAATTGCAGACCGCCCACACTTGCCCACTCATGCGATGGCTATGATTTGGCGTTCATGGGTTGATGATGCGAACGGGGACCTCAACATGAGTTTGGATGAAATGCATGTGATGGACCTCACGCTGCCACAAAACCTCTCAACCCTCATCGGTGAATACTCCCTTCTTCTCGATACTTCAGACGCTGAAGTTGGTGATTACTTTGTGGGCTGGCTTGAGGTCGGTGACAGCGCAGGGCACCTCATGGCCGATTCTGGAGATCTGAGTGCGCCACTTTTCCACATACAAATCAACGAGAATGGTGCCCCTTCATTGGGAGCTTCAACGTTAGCCTGGCCCAGCGGTGAAGAAGAACCTTGGATTCACCCAGATGAATGGACGACGATACAGATTCCAATTTGGGAGCGTAACGGCATCTATGACCTTTCAGAAATACATCTTGCTTTGGCATTCAATACGCCTTACCCATCCGTGATCTCTTGGAATCAAAGTACCGGGCAATGCTCCTCTTCACATGCCTACATTGAACTGGCCTCATGTGACCTTCTCCCGCTTGAGGAAAGTGATTTATTCTCCCGAAATGGAGTCTTTGAAGTCAATTTCAGTATTGAATGGGGATATGACCCGGACACATCACTTCGTAGGATTCCTCATATTACGATGGTTGACCAATCTGGTCAATCAAATCGCTTCTTGCTCGAACCCTTGAGTTGGAAGTTTTCCGGTGAAATAATGATTCATCCTGACTCACTCTCAATTTCGTTGGGTGATGAAGCAGTGGATGCACTGGGTTACTGGGTTAAGCCTCGAACATCCTTTGACGTTACAGGGTCCCTTGTTTGGTACCGAAGCCAACGTGCCGTTCACCAAGATCTGTATGTTGACCTCTCCTTGGGTGAGAATGGTGCACAGATTCAATCAGTAAACGGGACGTTCACAACGACATTGATGGCACCGCTCTTGGACGGAACCTATGGTCTGTTTGGAGACCTCTATGATTCGCCCAATGGGGCAGTCTATAGAGGTGATGATGCCGCATTTGTCTGGTTTATCGTCGACAATGAAGCACCACGAATGGCGGCAGTTGACCGTCCCCAGCTCAACATGGTTCTCTCGGAAGAAGATTGGCAAGACCTCGACTTTGAGCTGAGGTTGAACGAAAATGCACGCTTGGATGAAAGCACATTGAGGCTTCATTGGTCTCTCAATGACGCAGGGCTTGGCATCAATTCGTATCTCTATGACAACGGAAGTATTCCCCTTGAAGTGCTTGGTGAGCGCCTCAGTGGTAAATCCATTCCAGTTCGTTGTACGCTTAACTTGGATGAAGTGATGCTTCCCTTGTTCAGGACCAAAGCCATTGAACTGCGTGTTTGGGTCACTGGAATGGATGCCGCAGGCCATGAAGTGGATTCGCTACAAAACGACATAGATTCGCCTCTTCGAGTATGGGTTCTTGAACAACGTGTCCCCATCTACAGTATCGCTGATGTTGAAATGAAACCTGGTTCCGAACTTCATCAAGGAGATCTCATTACTGTAGCTACCTCAATCAGCAATAATGGCCTCGCTGACGGAGAGGCGAATGTTGTTCTTGAATTGGTTGAGGCCAACGGTGCACGAACCCGCTTAGATGCGCGTGTGCTTAATGTTCAATCTGGCGAAGAGGTACTGTATCAGTATCTTTGGAAACCAGGAAGGGATGGAACTCAATGGCTCGAATTGAGCATAATCAACGGTCCCAGTGCCCAATCTGAAACAGTTCTGGTCGATGAACCCCGTTCAGATGGTGTCTTTGCTACCATCACATCAGTCAATACTTCGTTACTCGTTGTGGTCGTTCTTCTTTCACTTGGATTGGTCGGCCTGCTTGTTGTCGGACTGCGTCGAGAACCCCTTCCTGGCGCACCTGTGAAAGCATTACCATCAGTCGCCCAACCGCAACCACCCTCACCTCCATCCGTGGAAGAAGAGCAAGGCCCATATGGAGGCAAAACAGAAGCTGCCTCCCCCGGTGAGAATCCCTACCAGTGAAGTTTCTACTTTGAAGGGAGTTTTCAAATGCAAGGGGTGAACACCTTGTTTCGGAGGGAGTAGGAGGGCCGCTGACAGAGTTCGACTCTGAGGAAAGTCCCCTCTCCATAGTGCAAGCGGCTACCACAAGGAAGCAAACAGAAATGGTTGGGTCAATGCTGCAGAAACGAACGATGCAAGGTG
>QQSD01000028.1 GCA_003602485.1 Candidatus Poseidoniales archaeon
TCCCCCAGTGATCAAGGTGCTATACTGAGGGGACTTCAACGTACTGAACTCACCGAAGCAGGTCCATGGCGTGTCTTGCGCTCAACAGCAGGCACACTTGAAGGGAGAGTTGCCTCGTTATTGTCGGGAATTGGAGCTGACGCTGTTGTTGTGACACGTCATCGTCACGGAGAAACTCGTCTTACCGTCCGGGCATCAAGGTCAAGTGTCCTTGATGGATTACACCTTGGAAGCATTATGGAAGGCTTATCAGAATCACTTGGTGGCGACGGTGGTGGCCACGATGGTGCTGCGGGATGGTCGGGTCAAGCAGACCCCGTTGCAGCGGAATCTGCATTCATTGATGCTGTCGCACGAACTGAACGAGGGAAGTGAAATCATGACTGTAATAGAAACACCCGAAGGACCTGGTCAACTGATTTCAAAATGGCGAGAGGAAGGCCCCGTGTCAGGCGATGTTCTCAAAAATTGGAAGGATGAATCAGGGTGGCCGTCATGGCTCACTCTGGCAGAGGCAGCACTCTTCCTCGATGCTCCAGAGCTTTTGGAAGTCATTGAAGGGTTTCTATCCCCCGGTGAGCATGCCGTCATGTCCCTTGTTCGACGTCGTTGGTTAGGTGATACTCACCTCTCGGAATCTATTGAACGTGCTCTTGAAGTTGTGACTCACCCGGATACACGGGATCTTGCCCTCGAAGGACGATTGCGCATGGAACGAGGTTTAGTCCGATTTGAATCGGGGGACTCTGAAGGTGCGGAGCAAGATTTGACCTGGGCTGAAACTCGTTTGAAATCAGTAGCCAAAGCAAGCCGTGATCATGACCTCTCACTGCTCAATAAGGCAGCCTATCATCTCGCTCAAGGAGAGGCTTTGATGGCCTTGCAAGTGTATGGTGATATCTCTCGTAAGGCGGGGCATGCGCATGAAACAGTTGCTATTTCTCGGCTTGGTGCGAGTCGTATACGCCATGCTATAGGTCACGATTTTGACGCAGGCAGACACGCTTGGAATGCGCACAAGCACGCCATCTTGGCAGGTCAATCACAAATGGCTATTGAAGCGGGTTCTCTCTTTTTGGACCTGAGTTATGATCATCAAGACGAGAATGCGGAATATATGCACGTTCAGGTTGAGGAGGCATCCCCGGTCGGAGTTGGCGAAGATCGACCAACACTTTCGGTTCATCCGGATGATCTTTCAGGTGTATTTACATGGTGTGTAGAACATCTCCAACCCGGATATTCAGGGCCAGACCGACCCGCAGTTCGGGCCATGCTTACGCTTGCCCATCGAATGGGTCGGATGGAAGTTTTTGCAGACCTCATGACGTCACCTGACATGGTTGATGACCCGATGTTGGCAGCTGTTGCTCAAGCCTGTGCTGCCGATGAATCTACTACCACAATGTGGGGGAAGCGACTCGCTACTCTCACTGTGCTAGATTCAAACCGACTGTGAAAACCAAGTGGCTAAATCCTCAAATTCCTCTTCAGTCCATTGAATCAAAGGCGGTGTTTGGGACCACCAGCGTACCTCGGAAACATTGTCGTCATCTGCTTCCCAGAATTCGAGTTCCGTGGCTTCAACAATGACATGGCCCACCCATCCTTTAGGATAATATTTCGTGTTCCATCCTTGCAATTTCCCTTTTAGTCCAGTCTCTTCATATAATTCTCGCAAGAGCGCATCTTCAGGTGATTCACCATTTTCGAGGTGACCGCCAGGAATCTCCCAGCCACGTTTCGGATGACGAACAAAGAGCACTTTTCCACCCTTACCCATCTGTGTTGTGGGTTCTCCCGCAACCGTCATCCAACCTAATACAAACACAGGGTTTTCTTCAGGCAAAGAATCAACTCATTTTTTGTTTGATTTCATCCAACCATGGTTGCGCCCATTCTTCTCCATTCGCAAGTAAGCGGCGAGCGAGGAAGAAAGCCTCTTGATAATCGTCGTTCTCTAACAGGAGTTTGAGGCGGACTTCATCTGGATGAACATGTTCGATTTCAAGATGTTCTTGAGCAGCAGGCGTTTCAATATCCTGTTGTGTCGATATACGCTCTGTAAGTGATTCCATATTTTTCAAAAATGCATCCCGATGTTCAATACTTGGACCAGACCACGGCTGTTTTTCTTCCCCATCCATGTCTCGTTTAAGTCGATCAAGGAATTGGTCTCGAACATTAAGATGGGGTCGCAATTGTTGAACGTGGTCGTAACACGACCATGCATCATCAATTTCCTTACGCCGTTCATGGAGCCTACCCATTTCCATCCATAATTCATGGTTTAATGGCCTGTGGGCTAACAATTGTCGTGCGAGGTCAATGAAGAGTTCTTCATCTCCTGACAGGCGTATGCGCTCAATTCTACGACCAAATACGATGTTAGCACGCTGGTCAGAAAAATTGAGACGACGGCACCGTGCCGCAAAAGAAGCAAGAGTGAACGTATTGGTTGAATCATCTTCAATTTCTACCGAGGACATCAGTGCCCACCAATTATCGGGGTCGAGCGGATCTTTGGCGAATGCAGCCTCGAGTAACTCGAGACCCACTGCGAGAAAATCTATTCCTCTTAGCTGGTCGAGATGTTCGGGATCACGTCCAAGAATTGAAAATACGTCCTCGAGTACTGCATGGAGGCCGGCTCCGTCACGATTCAAAACTTTGAGGTCGGCTAAACATCGCCAATTCCGCTCATCGGTGAAATCGTGCAAAATCGCCTGGCGTGCATTTTGTTCCGCCCATGCCAAGTTTTCATTCGCTCGTCCGGGATCTTTCTTTGCGAGATTCGCGAATTTTTGTGCAGTTGAACGGTAACGGTTTCCCAAATTCCGCCTTGGATGCTGCAAAAGGTCTTGACTTTCGACCATTGGTGCACCCCTATTGTACGGACATGAAACCTTCACGCTCAACGCCAAAATCGATGGTGGCATCGTAACCTATCTTCGAGGTCTTTCCGTCATCGTATCGGGATGGGTCCAATGAACTTCCTCGTTGATTGCTTAGGATGATGGTGTCTTTATCAGGTTGCCATCGTGTCATCATGGCCCATTCCACGCGAACAGGGTCGGTGATGTCGATGTCTTCATCTACGACTGTGACGATCTTCATGCTTTTGTGACCAGCAAATGCAGCTTCTATAGCTTTCATGCCGTCTTCAGCATTCTCCTTTTTGATTTTCAAAACGGCTCCGAGCCAGCCACATCCGCCTTCGGTCATGTGCACGTCTACACAGTTCACGACCTCGTTAACCGCTGCTTTGATTGTGGGTGCGCGGGGCAGACCCATGAGTGTCTTATGCTCTGCTTCACCGGGAATTAATGCGTGGAAAATGGGTTCGTCTCTGTGCGTTAGACCATCAATTTCGATCACAGGTTCTTGGCGAACATCATCAACTGTCCCCGTGATGTCAACATAGGGGCCCTCGTCATCGTCTTCGAGCGTAATTCGACCCCACCAGGCGTATTCAGCATCTGCTGGGATGTGAACGCCATTGGGTAGTTCCACGAGTTCAAGTGGAGTGCCGTAGAGCTTTTCGTGAAGTGCAGCAGCGATTGTAAGTTCGTCAATATTCTCGTTGAATGACATAGCTGCTGCTAGCAATACCACCGGGTCAGGAGCGTTCACAACAGCAATTGAGACTTCCCTTCCTTCGCTGCGTGCATTCATTACCATGGTGCGAAGATGGCGAGGGACGAGGCGAACCACCAAGTGATTTTTATCGCGTAGGAATTGTCGGTGAAACGAGACATTTCGAATGCCATTGTCCTGGGCAATGATGATGCTTGCAGATGAATATCGACCTCTGTCAGCTGGCCAATGGTGTGGTATGGGTATTGAATTCAAATCAACCTCGGAGGCTACGTTTTCCATGCATGGGGCCCGTTCTCTATCCACAATAACGGGAGAGCTAGGGTTTGTCATCGCCCACCCCAGCGTGTCGATGTAGGCTTCGGGTTCAATGCCGATTGCAGCACATAAACGATCCCGAGTTAGCATGTTAACTGCTGATTTGTGACCGGGACATTCAGTAATGTTTTCAAAAACAGTCATGGCATGATTGGTAGATTGCGAATGCTCTAGCATCTCATGAATGAGGCTAATTTCGCCCTTTACAATCGTCGCAGCGGCAAGGTGGTCACGAAAGGCCATGTGGCTTCCACGGGGAGGCGTTGCTTGAATGTTGTTCACTTCTTGCGTGGCAATTACAGGTCCTCGAAAATCAATACACAGAGGCACTGATACGAGCGGCGAGAGGGATTTGATTAAATAGGGGCGGCAAGTCGGCAAAATGCTTCAATAGGTGATGATGATGGGTAGAGGACTCTTCGCAGGTGCAAAGATGGCAAAAGACCGCCAAAAATTCCGATGGTC
>QQSD01000029.1 GCA_003602485.1 Candidatus Poseidoniales archaeon
GTTTGGTCACCTCGCCTCACATGCACAGAATCAAATTGGGCCAGTTCGGGCCACAGCAATGAATTGCTCTGGTCCTACAGTGATTCAGACGTTCGAATCGGCTCCCCGTCCCCACATTTTGCTACGGCTAATTCGGACCACAAGGCGGTGACTCAACCGCTGCTTGCTGATTTAGAACTCGATGGCACGCCAGAACTTGTTCTCGCTGTTGTAGACGACCCCACCGACAATCCAACCCCCATGGTGAACGCATATTCCCTTGAGAACGTGCAGCCCTCTGACGCAGAATGGAGTGTCAATCTCGACCGTGGAACGCACCCCAGCGACCCAGTTTGGGCACAACTTGACGGGTCAACTACCAGCGTGTTACTCACAACGATTGATGGCAATACTGGAAATATGTGGATCTGGAAAATTGATGGCGACTCTGGCTCATTGGACTGGGAACGCGTCGCTATACAGGGCACCGACTCAGATTCTGATTCACCCCGACTCCGACTTCCAGGACCAGTCATTACCCAACTCGATGGAGATGATGCCCCTGAAATGGTCCTCACGGTACCTACCGACCCTAACGGAAGAACTTCTGGTAATGGAGCTCGCTTTATTGGAATGGAAATCACCTCGACGACTGAAGTCTTCAATTTCAGGGCCCAAAACGGCTACGCCGATGCTCAACCTTTGCCGTTGGACACGGATGAGGATGGGATTTCGGACAGGTTATGTTGGGTGACATGGTATTCAGAATCCTCAGTAAGTTTCAACAGAAAAGGTATGCTTGGTTGCACGGACATCAGTGATGAAAACCCCGTTACTGAATGGACCAGAGACCTCCAACGTGGTAGCGGGAACGACAACGACGAAATCGCGGTCTCCCCCCCCATTTGGATGGACATTGATGATGAAGGCACTCCCGAAATCATTGTTGCTTTCGGACGCCGTGTCTGGGCATTTGACGGAGATACGGGGGCATCAGCGGACATCAACAACGAATGGTCTACCCCACTCAACATGCCCCACAGAACCTGGACAGCACCGGCCCTCGCAGATGTGGACGGAGACGGCCATATTGACCTACTCGTCGGAGATACACTCGTGTCAAATCGAGGACCCGACTTTGCCCCATCTAGTGATGGTCGTGGCCTTTCCTTCAATCCAGCACAAGCCGACCCAGGCGCCCTGGTTACAGTCACTGCACAATTTTCTAACGTCGGAACTGGAGAAGCAGACGACGACCTCGATGCCGCCATCGTCATGAACGGCGTCGAATTGACCCGCGAACGTTTCACAGAGAGTGAACCTGTAGCTCCGACGGCAGAAGGTGGACCTCAAACATTTACAGCAGAATTCACGGCTGAACTTGGTCTGCATGAATTTGAATTGGTCCTCGATGTGAATCAGAACATCACCGAACAGCGAGAAGATAACAATCGAGCCGTTGCCACTTACCACGTCGTTGAACCGCACGTAGCCGAATTGGATGGCCCGATAGAAACGACTCGCATCAATCCCGGAACAACCCAGACCCTATCGGTCCTACTTACTGCAACAGGCTCTCGGACTGCTGACTGGACGCTGAGTTATGACGATTCAAACCTGCCAGGAGATTGGACGTTCCAGCCCAGTTCCGGATCTGCATTGAGCGTTGAACTCACCCCACAAGTCAGCCAGACCGTTGATTTCGACACCAGCATTCCGCAGGATGCGCTCGGCGATGAGTCAGGTGTTGTTACCTTCCTCTTGTCTTTGAATGATGATGTCAGCGTCAATACCACGCTACAAGTGCCTATCGAAGTCTTTCGAACGCGAGGTTTGGACATGGTGGGTGCATCCGGACTCAATTCATCAATGGGCCAAGGGAGACCGGGCACGGTCGCAAAATCATGGTTCATGGTTGAAAATCTCGGCAATGCTGTAGAAACAACCACGTCCATTACATGGACGGCTCCATCCTGGGGAGGTTCCCCTTCGCTTCACGATGCGAATGGGAATGAACTCTTTAGCGTCAACCTCCAACCCGGAGAAGAAAAAGAACTCTTTGCATACCTCAACACTCCAGTCAGCACAACCATTGGGTCATCGACTGAAACGACCCTTACTATGTGCATGGGCAGTGGAGAGGAAGCACTCTGTGAATCACTGAGCATATCGTTTACTGCAGTTGAAATTGCTGCAACCCCAACGCATCACAGAACACTACCGAACCATACACTCGCATGGCAACTCGACGGTGAATTGCCATCTTCAGGTCAAATCCAGTGGAACATGGCAGCAGCTGCTATGATTCAGCCGAGTTGGGTTTGGACAACCACGGGCGACTGGAACATCAATGGCTCATTTTTGGAGAGTACAGGCGTACCTCAAAGCGCTGTTGGAGGTGAGCTCCAGGTCTACATTCCAGAAAATGCTGTACCAAAGCGACATGCATTCTTTGACCAAGATGTCAACGAAGCCAATATGCAACTGAACCTCACCCTACAGGTGCTTCAGATCTATCGCTCGAACATATCCCTTATCGAACCAACCTCCGAAAATCAGGGAGAGGCACTCTCACTCAATGTTAGTGAACCACATCGCTTCCTACTCTTCCTTGAAAATCCTGGAAACGGAGAGGACACCTTCGTACTGACTGCGAGCATTGAAAGTCCCAATCATCTCTCTACTCCAGAAATTGATTTCACGTTCTACGACCCTCAAAAGACACTTGGAGCGTTGTCTACAGGTATCGGGTCAGTTGATGTGGAGTTATCAGAGGAGATACCTGCACTGTTGCCGTTCACAATTCGCTTTACGTGGACGTCATTGGGAGGAGATTTGGTTGCTCAAAGCACCACCGCACACGTTCAGGCCGCTCCGAGTCATGAGTGGCATGTTGACCTGCTCAATCAAAGCAGTATCGAAGCAGCCCCTGGAACAAGTGTTCAATTTGACTTCAATGTCACGAACCGAGGGAATGCACCCGACCGGCTGACCTTCCTCCCGCTTCTCAACATTGTTGGCTATGGAAACGACACTGTTCTCTGGACCGCTGATGAAGTGAGTACGTCCGTGGTCCCTATCAACCAAAGTACCTCTCTGAGATTCACACTAGTGGTCCCTCTGAACACGTGGGCGGGTACCATCAGCGAGATATCACTACAACATGTTGCCAGCACCCATGTTATCGGACAAACATCCGTGAACGTCACTGTGGCAGAAATATACGGTTGGAAATTAAATCTCACTGGAACGGACTTAGAAATTGATCCTGCAGGCCAGAACCTCACGTTAGAATTAGTTCATCAAGGCAACGGACATGAAATCCCTTACTTTGCCAAGGCTGGAGCAGGATGGAACATTACGCTCCCAGATGCTGGAGACCTGGTCGAACCTTACGGTACGACGCAATTTACGGTTACTGTACAACCTCCAGAAGATGCAATTGCTGGGGAAGTTGGAGTCATGAGAATTCGTATTACAGGAGATAATCTCAATGGGAAAATCGTTGAGGAAATCCCTCTTCGGGTTGGAGTAGCGCCTCAACTTGACATTGACCACCGTGGGACATGGAACGTCAATAACCTCGGTGGCTACCCAACTGCGTGGATTGTCAATGAAGGCAATGATGTTGCCCTCATCACGCTTGACGTTGACGGACTACCAGAGGGGTGGACGACACAGCAAGGAGTGCAGATGGTCCTCGCTCCGGGTGAGGTCAAAGGGATGCCGTTGTCCCTCACACCAGCAGTTGATTGGAACCAGCAACGCTTCCTTCTCACCATAAATGTCAATCACCCCATCCTAGGAACACTTCCACACAACGTTGAAGTCGAGTATTCACACCTTTCATTCGCCTCAACACCAGTCATTGACAGCTATATTGGAACAGAACACACATTCTATGTCCACGATGCTGCAGAAGAAGAGCTAGTTTTGTCCGCAACGTTGGAACTACAACATGACAACGAACAAGTGACCTTCACTCAGCCCAATGATTCGGGAGAAGTACAAATTTCCTATGCAGGAGCATCAACTAATGGCAACCTTTCCCTCTACATCGTTGCAAGAACGTATCCAGACGCCTCAGCGTCATGCGACTTCATCCAGAATGCATTCGATGAATTAGGCCGAACGTCCCTTACAGGGTCAATTGGACAATGTAATTTGGTTGCATCTGAACATGAAGACCTACGAGCAGTACTGACATTGATTACCTCCGATGGTGAGCGGATTCTCATTGACGATGATGCTTGGACAGTGGCTGCTGGAGACAACGCAACAGTCAACATCACACTCAGTGATTGGAATCCACAGCCCGGAGAGTTCATTCTCATGGCAACGATGTATGACCAATTCGGACGTGAACTTGACCAATCAACACAAGCAGTTGTAGCCAGAGCAACAGAGTGGAACATCGGCATCAATTCGTTAACCAGCGATGGAGATATCACGGTGGGTATTCAGCGGACAGGATACAGTGTTCTTGCAGATGCCGTATGCGAGTTAGCGGTAAGCGCTGCAGGTGGATGGAGCAGTACCTACTATGTCGACGTAGCGTACTCTGATTTTGCGCCTGTAATATTGATTGAAAATCCTGGTGACATTGAGAAGGATGAAAAAATCACTGCGGTACTCTCCTGTTCTGTTCCATTTGATGTTGATGATGACCCGGAGGATGATACAGCAACTACATTCTACAAACCTGAGAGTCTACTGAGTGTTTCATCGAGTGATGTTGAGTGGATCATCGGCAGTGCCATCGTCGTTATGGCCATCGCATGGCTATCGGGGATCATACGGCCACGTCAAGAGCCAGCAGCACCACGACAATCACTCGGTCCCAAAACGGAGATTAAGGCCTCCAAGAAAGAGGAAACAGTAGATGAAATTGATGACATCCAACTTGAGATGGACGACACTGAGGAAGAAGAAATCTCGGTGGAATTTAGTCAACATGACACCCTACCGGTTGATGATGTGACATCCACAATTGAAATCATCGAAACTGAAGATGCTACAGTAGAATCGAACCCCTCTGCAAGCGGTCGTCTCGCTTCTATGCGGGATGAACTTGGTGAAAACGACGTTGAAGAGCGTGAAGGTTCAATTAAGGATCGGATGGACCAATTCTTTGGTCGATGAAGTTCGCATGAGAAGGTATTATTCACACGCCGCAGTCGCCAACACATGGACGAGTCCGCCCTTTCATCAACATCTCCATTTTTCACTCTGGACGCATTTAATGGTCAGTGGGCATCGAGCCTTGTGACTGCAGTTGAAGACGCACAGGCAGGCAATAAGGCTACTTGGGAGAATTACATTACTCAGCATGAAGAGATTGCAGAGAGACTCAAGTCTCAGGGCGTTAAAGAGCCGCAATCATATGAAACGATTCAATGGGATGCTGCAACTCTTTTGTTCACAGTTTGTGTCGAAATTACTGGCGATGGTCGACCACTACCACTGGGAGACCGTTTGAATCGTGAGCGATTTGGTCGTTTCCCTTATGGAAACGGATCTGCACTCAACTATCTGCTCGAGTATATCCGTCCGAATCGGAGTATTACAGATAATGACGGTCAAGACATCTATGATTCAATCATAGAAGATTTACAGATGCTCACTGCGGGATGCACTGAAGAATTTCGCGGGCACAGCCTGTTTGAATCAGGATTCGGCGGTATGTGTATCCAAGGTTTCCTTTCAAGCGAACAAGTCAGAACATTGAGAAAGAATCTTGCTACAAGAACCTGGACTGCGTCGTATGAAGAGCCGCTTGATGGAGGTGTTGCAGATGTTGCAAAACACTTCATCACGTTGCTGAAAGCAGCAGAGCGGAGACAAGTTGGTATTGTCCTTCGTTCACATTCCTAATTCAGAACGTCTGAGAGGTCAACCTCTCATACATTGAAGCATAGAGTGCTGCAGTTTCATCAATGACTGATTGGGGAAGAGCTGGAATTGGTGGTTCATCCGTACCAGCATCACGAGCCGCTTTGAGATCAATTTGATGGCCGGTACCGATGTAGTGGGAACGAACGAATTCTTTGCTCAATTCGATGCATTCTCCGTTGCCGTATGCTTCCGCATCCCACCATCGGTCTTCGTCAAGAGTTCCAAAGGTGTCAACGAGTACGACTTCTCGATTGGTGCCCAATGCAAATTCTTTCTTTCCATCGACATGGATTAAGCCGTTGCGTGCTGCCTCTCGTTCAATGATTTCGTCGACGCCAAGTGCAGCGGCTACAATGGCATCATATTCTTCTTCGGTAATATTAGAAATCTCAAGACCTTCTTCCCGTCCAATATTGCGGTCAAATTTCTCGAATTTGGTGGTAACTTCAACAAATGGTTCAGCGAGTTTGACACCGTATTCACAGTCAGGAGCTACACCCAATGCTTCCGCAGAGAGTTCTCCTCGTTGGAACCGTCGCCAAGCAGACCCTGAAAGATAGTGTCGAACAATGACTTCAAGGGGAACAAATACCCATTCCATGTCACGGGGAATTGCTCCTGGCTCTTTGATGACCTTGACTTTACGGACAAGGCAACGGTCGGCTGCATTGACTTCAACCAGATGAGTTTTACAAATACCTGCTTCTTCAACCAGTTTGAACCAGTGTGCAGTCGTTCTGTTCAAGGATTCACCCTTACGAGGAATAAGTGAAGGAATGATTTGGTCAAAAACTGAAATCTGATTGGTAAATCTAAATTCCAGAATTTCTGGATCGTCGGTTGACCAAACTTGCTTGACTTTTCCTTGGTAGAGCATTTCTCCCATGGTTAATTGTCCGAGAAATCAGCCTTTGAACATTTCACATCGTTTTCTTGGTCAACTTCAGAGGAAACCAAGGGCATCTTCGATACGATTGAGTTCAGGACCGGTCGTTTTTGTTCCCGAAACTGCCCCGTCATTGGATGCACATGTACCGGCACCGACATAGGGTGAACCAAAAGAAACAGTCCCAACCATGGGTGGAACTCCCAGAATATCTTCAATCAGCATTGCTTCATCGGGAGTCACGTCTGGGTGAAGGAGGACACCTTGGTCATTGGTGACTGCAAGACTACCAACAACATCCTGACCTGCAACGGTTGTCGACACAATATCAACACCCAATACCTCAGCGAGGATTTCCAAACCATCTTGAGGAATACTTGGAGATGCAACAGCACCATGGTCATTGACAATGAGGAGGTTGCCAGCAGTATTGACTCCACCCTCCATGACGACGACGTCACCAAAGGAGGTCAATTGATCAATATCGTCTTCAGTAGCAATGTCGGCAACTGCGATACCACGCTGATTGCCTGAGACGAGGGCACCAACGAGGTTGGAGCCTCCAATAGAAATTGGATGGAGTTCAAGGCCGATAGTGTTGGAGAGAATATCAAGAGTTGGTTGTGGAAGTTCTGGAGGATGGAAAAGGACCTTCCCAACCGTGGCGAGATGAACACCAACTTGATCGCTACCAAAAATGTCAACGGTATCGATTGGCATGTGATCAGTCCTCAGGTTGGGATGTTTGTTCTAAAAGGTGGTGTTGAAATTCCGCTTGAACGCAAAAAAGGCCGGCCTCAAATGAGGTCCGGCCTAGTGCGCCCTTACGGGCCGAGGATACCCGAGGTGAAAAGAGAGGGGCACAGTGACTTCCTTTCCCGTGGACTCTCGTACCACAGTAATGGGA
>QQSD01000003.1 GCA_003602485.1 Candidatus Poseidoniales archaeon
TGACGGTCAATTCCTGACCAATCCAAGAATGATTGTACATCTCCATTTCATCGCACCTCCACGTTAAATCCATTATTTTTGAGTACTTCAGCAGCCTTTTTCTTGTGATCCCCTTGAAGTTCGATGACTCGTCCTTTTACTGTTCCACCTGCTGCACATTTGTTCTTGAGTAATTTTGCGAGTTGATTGATGTCAATGGCTGAGTCTTCGATTCCCTCTACTTTCGTTACCATTTTTCCATAGCGTCGTCGGTCGGTTGAAAGGATGGCTTTTTGCTGTTCTTTGGCTATTTCTTGACAAATACATAGTTCATCGGGTAAACCGCAAACATTGCAAATAGCCGCCATTGTTCTTCATCACCTCGTTCTAATTCAATTCTGATTCTTGTGGGTCTTCAACCGTGCAATACTTCGGCGTGTAGCCTTGTATGCACCCATGTTTGAAGGAGTACCACCAAGTGCCTTTTCAGCACGAAGTTGCAGAAGTTCCTCTTGGAGCTCCAACAATCGTGCATCACGAGCTTCAGCGCTCATGGCAGCAATTTCACGGTTCGAGACGTAACTCATTGAGCAGCCTCTCCTTCAATTTCTTCCTGAGCAGCGGCGATCGCCAGTTGCTCGTTAGAGTAGATGCTGATTTCGTGGGGTAGTTTGGTTCCTGGGCGCATAATTTCTACGCTCACACCGATGGTGCCGAGTTTCTTGACAGCAACGGAGTAACCTTTGTCCATGTGTTGTAGAGCAGTTTCACCGCAATACTTCACGTGGCCACGAATGTATTTCTCAGTGCGGTTACGAGAACCAGTGAGTTTTCCAGCGACGGTGACGATGACACCACGTGCTCCAGCATCCATGATGTTCTGGGCTGCACTGTGGCATGAACGGCGGTGATACCAACCACGCTCGAGTGAAGAGGCAATCTTTTCAGCCATCACTTGAGCGTTGAGGGTCGGTTTCTGAACTTCTTCGACGGTAAGTTTGGGTCTGTAGAGTTCAAATTCTTGATTCAAACGCTTCTGTAGGTCGTTGATGATCTTTCCTTTTCGCCCGATGACCATACCTGGTCGCTCGGCGTGAACGGTTACTTCTGTTCCAGTTGGGGTTCGGCGAATATCAAGTCCACCGAATCCGGATTTCTTGGTGTTCTTCATCAAGAACTCGCGAACCAAGAGGCGCTCAACGTTTCGGTTGATGATTTTTCGTACGGTACTTTCCTTACTCATGATAATCACCTTAGAATTCGTCCTCCAATTCGTCAACTGTTGCGTTCATGTCTTCCAAGAACACTTCCATGTTGACACGGTAGTGGTTGCTTGGAGTTGCTCGTCCACGGGCACGTGGAATCCATCCACGGCTAATGGTACCACGGTGTGCGGCAATGTGAGTAATGACCATTTCTTCTGCATCGATGTCTTCATATTGGAAGCGTGCGTTTTCCATTGCACTTTCAATGAGTTTGATGGTTTCACGGGACGCTTTCACTGGGAATCGACCGGGTCCAATACCGCCCTTACGGTGACCGACCATTGAAGGTCCAGAGCGTCGCTTGCGCTTGTTTCCACTACCGAGGCGGTATGGAACTGCTGCTGCTTTGCGACGAATGTCGGCACGGTCGGAGTCAATCTTCAGTACCTCGTTGAGGTACGCTACTGCTTGTCCAGCGGTCTTGTTCTTGACTGCACGGCAGACTTCGAAACAGTGCTTGACGTGCATGTCGATGTCAATAGCTCGAGCGGTTGCGAGGCGGTTGCCTTGTAGCATCTGTGTGTATCCCTTCTGTGGGAGTTGGCGGCGTCGAGTACGACGGTCCATCTGATTTTTCTTTACCATCTTATTCACCTCACTTCAACGGAACGTGCTTTGACGAACGTGTAGCACCTACACCGGGTCCACTGTGGGTAACGCCCCGTCGTGTGACGGCGAATTCACCCAAGTAATGCCCGATCATCTCAGGCTTGATATCAATCTCCACAAAGTGTTGTCCGTTGTGGATAGCAATGCGTCGACCAACGAATTGTGGAAGGATAGGAACATCACGGCGATGGGTACGAATCGTGTTCGTGCTCGAGCGAGCAACACGGTCAATGAAATGCTCATTCTCAATGGAAAGGCCTCGTCCAAGGCTGCGTCGCACACGGGAGGGGAGGAGACCGACGATGAAATCGTCTTCTTCGCCTTCCGGCCAGAGCGGCATTGCATTGAGTTGTTCCATGTTGAAACCACGGTATGTGAATTCCTTCTTCACACGTGCCGAGGTGGTTGAAAGGCGCTTACGTGCCTTACGACGGCTTGCTTTGGGGGTCATAAACGACTTCTTCTTACGTGCCATACATCATCACCTCAAATTTGCTTTCCTCGTCCACGACCGGTTCGGCGTGGTGCAATCAAACCAACCTTTGCGCCAGGTGGAGTTCCTCGTGCAACAGAGTTTGGACCGTGAACGGCTTGGTGGTTTCCACCGCCGTGTGGGTGGTCGACTGGATTCATAGCGACACCGGAAACATGCGGGTAGAGCTTACCACGTGCTTTGGCCTTGTAGTAAGCAGCACCTGCAGTTCGTAGTGGCATTTCGTCACGACCGTGTCCTGCAAGAACACCAATGGTTGCTCGGCATGCGATTGGTAGTTCCTTGAGGGAACCAGAGGGCATACGAATTCGAACCATGTTACCGACTCGAGATTCAACCATGCAGGAGTTACCTGCTGATCGAGCCACTTTCCCTCCGTCTCCAGGACGAAGTTCGAGATTGTTGATGGCAGTTCCTTCGGGGATGTTGCCGAGTTCAGTGATATTACCAGGACGAAGGGCGACGTTGTCACCGATAGCGACTTTGCTACCGACTGCGATACCTTCTGTTGCAGCAACCAATGTTGTGTCGCCGTCAGGTGTCTTGATACGAGCCAGTGGAGCACTGTGAACAGGGCTGTGTAACAATTCTGTGACTTCGCAAACCACGTCTTTGTCGCGTGGCATGCGGTTCTTTCCGGGGAAACGGTGACTCGCAACACGATAACGTGGCGAGGACCCTTTGCGTTGTGCACGTATTCTCTTACCCATGATAAATCACCTCAGAATGCTCCTAGACGCATAGCAGCGTCCTCTGCGTCGTATCCCTCGGCAAGCTTGACAGATGCATGCTTGCCGTGTTTGGAATTGCGAACGTTGACCTTGGCCACTTCAACATCGAAGATGGTCTCAACGGCCCGTGCAATCTGGGACTTTGTTGCGCTGCGAAGCACGATGAACTCAAGGCGTTGCTCAGAGGTACGTGCTTCCATGGATTTCTCAGTGAGCCATGGTTGAATGATAATGTCGTATGCGTTCATGATATCACCTCAGTTCATGGCCTCCAATGCCGTTTTGGTAAAGACCGTTAGGCGACCGATATCGCCACCAGGAGCGAGGTCTTCTGCGCAGAGATCATCTACTGCGACAACGTCAACACCAGGGAGATTACGGGCAGCCTTTGCGAGTCCAGCCTTTTGCTTGACAACCAAGAGGATAGACTTGGGAGTCTTGTGGACACGTCCACGCATGGTAGCCTTTCCTGCACGGATTTTTCGGCCGTTGCGGGCTCGGTCCAAATCAGGACCAAGGCCGAGTTCGGTGAAGATTGCTGCAGCCTTTCGAGTGGCAGCTCCGTGGTTGAAGGTTTCAATGTCGTAGTCAACGGACTTTCCGTCAACGACTTCAGTGTAGTTACCAAGAATGATTGGCAGGTGTTCCACCGTTGATTCAAAGCGGTGACCACGGGAGGACACAGTATCCATGGAAACGGTTGCTGCGAGCGCTGCATTGCGTGCGGCTTGGCGTTGTTTGGTGTTGAGTTTGCGAGACCAGTTCTTCTCGACCTTAGGACCGTGAGCACGGCGACCACCCAGTGTGTGAGGGTTTTGAGCACCACGGCTTGCACCAGTTCGACGCATGATACGAGAGACACCTCGACCCTTGCCCCACCATTCAACGGAGTGCTTCATACCGGCCATAGGTCGGCGCTTTCCGACGTGAGGACGAGAACCGTATGCTTGGCGGCGGTTAGCACGGCTGGATGCGACGGCTAACTTGATGAGATCTTCACGGACTTCAGAGTCAAAGGCTGAAGGGAGGCTCATCTTAGCACCTTCGCTGACCTCAACGCTGAATTGAGCGGAGAGTTTACCTGCATCCATCTCGGTTTGAGTAACCGTGTTGACAATATCCTTGACTGCGACCTTCATCTTCAGGCCCCCTGCTTCGATGCTGTACTAACGTATGTGATTTCGTAATCGTGAAGGGTTCGGTCAGAGCCACGAGTAGCGTCTCGGAACCGGATGAGGCGCTTGGCAGGGCCAGGAACGCTTCCCTTAACGAGGATGTAATCAGATTTGATTTCACCATAATGGAGGAAACCTCCGGATGGTGTGATTGAATGGTCTTCTGGGTTGGCGACACGCAAGACACGCTTGTTGTATTCTGTTCGCTGATGGTATCCAGTTTGGCCACCTTGACGGATGGTCTTTCGAACGTATCCGTCACCAAAAGCACCCATGTTACCGTGTTGTCGGCGCTTCTTGGAGTTCTTGTGAGATTGCAATTTACCACCAAATCGCTTGATGACACCTTGCCAGCCGTAGCCCTTGGTTACAGCGACAATGTCTGTGAGGCATCCTTCTTCGAATGCGTCAGCGAAGGAATATTCCTCACCAAGTCGCTCTTCAGCCCAGGTGAGCTGGTCATCGAAGGTGCCACCGTCCAAGCCCATTTCCATGACGTCAGGTATCTTTGTAGGGACACTTGCCATGGTGTTGGGTTGTGTGGAAACGATGAGGCGGACTTCACAGAGGTCTGCTTGCTTGAGGTTCTCCATGTGCTTGGATGCGTCGTGCTCTTTGCGTTCTGGAACTCGGTTGAAAAGTTCGGAGAACGCCTCTGCGATTTTCTTAGCGTCAGCCCAAACTTCGCCTTTGGCTTGCTTGCCGTAAGGTGTCATTTCGTAGCCACGGACGCCGAGAATGCGCATCTTGGGGCATTCGACGACAGTAACTGGGATGCGGATTTCTTGTCCAGCAGAGGTGCTGCGAGGGTTGAGGTCGCGAGCGAGAATGTGAGTCATACCGGCCTTCCAGCCTGCAAATCCTTGAACTCGTACTTCGCTTGCGTCAGTTGTTGGCCACGATTTCACGTGTCCAAAAGGTCGGCTTGCGCGCTTCCGCGGGCTAAACGCCATCGATCCACGGCGTGGGTGGTTTCTCTTTGCCATCTTGGATTCCTCCAGTGTTTTCTACAACGAATTGGCCCCACCGAGGGGGGCGTACGAGGGCCCATACAGCGTCGAAGCCGTGACACGGAGTCCCATTCCCACGAGTGGGGAATGAGCCATTTGGGGTCCTCGGGGGATGGCCCAGTGTGTCTGGCTACTCACCTTTGAGCAACCCTCCGACTTACCTCCCGTATATATGCGGTTCGGTGCAAGGGTTGAGGGTTGCGTGGTACGCAATGAGTGTTGAAGGCCTTCAAACATTTCTCTAACGAAGACCCATTCACTTTCGTATTCTGCCCACAAAGCCCTCACATCATCCTTTTGAACCCTTGACTTAACCTTGATTCCATGCCTACCGTTCATCATCCTCTTCTCAACGAGGGTGTCGAGGCAAGAGCGTACCAACTTCGCTCGCTTGAGCGGGCCCTCTCTGCATCAACCCTGATGGTCATGCCAACTGGATTTGGAAAGACTGCGGTTGAATGGATGGTGATGGCGGAGTACCTACGAACCGGTGCTCAAAAAATTATACTGATCGCCCCCACAACCGGGCTGGTCGACCAACAACGACGCATGGCCCAAGAACGCATTGCCCTGCCCGACGATGTGATTCTTGCTTACACGGGCGACACACCCCCCGCCAAACGAGAAGCATTGTGGGAAAAAGGGCGAATCATCATCGCCACGCCACAAGTAATACGCAATGATGCCATGAAAGGGCTCCTGGACCTTTCAGTGGTTGAATTACTCATCGTTGACGAGGCGCATCACGCTACGGGAAACCACGCCTATGCGCAGGTTGGCAAGTTGTACACACAAGCTCGAGGGGAAGAAGGACGAGTGTTGGCGGCTACGGCAAGTCCAGGGTCAAACATTCGCCACATCTCTGAGGTCAAGACGAATCTGAATGCACACAGTCTCGACCTGACCAAACGCAGTGAGGCCTTGGTTGCACCCTACGACGTTGACATGAAAGTGCATCAGCACCGGTTGGAACTCCCTCCTGCCCTGAACACGCTCCTCCAACCCATTGAGCAGCATTTTGAGGAAGAGGTCGCCCACCTCAAGCGACTTGGGTTCTTACCACCTAAGGAATTCATTGCGTCAGGAGATATTGAAAAGGCACAGTTGAGAGCAAGCCGGGCCATCGCTCAGCGGGATGTGCGAGGATACGATGCAGCGAGGCGAGTTGCTGATTTACGACGCATCCACATGCTGACAAACTTACTCAAATCACAAGGAACGGAAGTGGCTCAGTCCTTTTTACAACGAGCAGAAGATGAGGGGCGTGAAGGCAGGAAAACCAACCGCATGCTCGCTTTGCCAGTCATACATGCCCTGCGTCTTTCCCTCAAGGACATCGGAGAATTGCATCCGAAGGTCGAGGTTGTAAATCGCCTGGTCGTGGAAGAATTAGCACAAAAGCCAGAGGGGAAAATCCTCATTTTCACCGAGTATCGGGACACTGTTAAGCAGATCGTTGCGAACCTCAATGGCCTGCCAGGGATTAACGCTGATGCATTCATTGGCCAATCATCGCGAGGGAATCAGAAAGGAATGAACCAGAAAGAGCAATTGGCTCAACTCAATCGTTTCCGAAATGGAGAAATTAATGTCCTGGTGGCCACATCAGTTGGAGAAGAAGGGCTTGATGTCCCTTCTGCAGACTTGGTGATTCTCTATGAACCCGTTCCAAGCGCAATTCGAGCCATCCAACGACGAGGTAGAACCGCTCGTCAGCGAGCTGGTTCCGTTCATGTCCTGATCGCCCAAGGGTCTCGTGACGTCTATGTCCAGCGAGCCTCAGAGCAACAAGAATCAAACATGCATCGATTGATGAAACAAATGGTTCGTCAACGGAACTTCAAGGAGCATTTTGAAGTCAATCACGAAGCGCTATCTCATTTTTCGATTGTGGAATCTGGGGAATCTTTGCCAGCAAAGATGTTCCTGGAGCGTGAAATCAAACTCAACCCTAATTCTATAGAGCAAGAACTTGCGCCAGAGAAAAAAACACGTAAGGCGTCGAACGTCCATCGCACCGCGCCCCCATTGACGCCCGAGCAGCGACGACCAAAAGAGCAGATGGGTTTGGAACACTTCGCAAAAGAACCCACAACGAATCAGTCAGAACCTCCAAAGAAATCTACCTCATTTTCCCCCAATCAACTCCAAGCCGTACTCAATGCAGCAACAAAAGAAATGACAGATATGAACACCATCGATTCCACAGATAAGACCATCCAAATTGATCATCGTGAGGGTAATTCAACGCTCCCTGGATATTTGCAAGGGCTTGGTTTCACTACTGAAATAACACAACTACCCCACGGTGACTTGCGTTTGTCCTCAAGAGTCCTTATTGAACGGAAGACTGCTCGTGACCTCCTTGCTTCAATCAAAAACGGGCGGCTTCTCAGCCAATGTCACGCTCTCAAAGCAAGTGCAAGACGGCCACTCTTGCTCATCGAGACCGGAGCGGACGAACAGTATGCCTTGCATCCGAATGCAGTTCTCGGTGCACTGGCACACATCACAGTCGACCTCGGAATCCCTGTGATGATGACAAAGAACGCTGAAGAAAGTGCACATTTTGTGGCTGTTGCTGCAAAACGTGAATACGATTTGATTGAAACCTTGCATGCATACCTCACGACTCAACAAGCCTCAGAACAGGAATGGCGCCCCGCCCTTGATGTTATTTCACAAGAATTGGAGCAAATAGAGGAGGACCCAGATGGAGACCACCCTTGGATGGACACCATGATTGAACATCTCCATCGCTGCTTCCATCACACCGTAAGTCAATACACTGGAGACAAGGACGTCCTTGAGGTAATACAGCACTTTTCTCCTGATTTGGGCGCTGTCTTACTAGCATCAAAAGAAACCATTGCTGAAGTTAGCGGTTGTGAAGAAGCCTTGGCACAGCGAGTGCTTGAGGAGTTGAATGAGCCCTCAAGAGCCAATGAGTCGAACACGAGTTCGTAGTTGCGCGAGTCGGTCTGGATAAAACCCAAGAGCGAAGGCGACAACTTCAGAGAGATGACAAACGGGAACAGAAGTTGATTTCCCAGTCACTCGGCCTGCTTTGGACTGATATGAATCAAGGTTGATGTGAGAGATAGTGCACGCACTCACCACGAGTTCAGCTCCGGATTGCAAAGCATCAGAGAGAACTGCCGCAGTCATGGCGAGGGATGAATCTTCGAGGGTGAGCATTGAAGTCGAACCAACACTTTGGCACTTTGAATCATATTCAACAGGTATGCCACCAAGTGCCTCAATGAGTTGTTCCATGTATGTGGGCATGAAAGGGTCGTCACCTGCACAGGCACCTTGACGTTGCATATCAGGGCCGTAATAGCCAGCAATCTTCATCTTGAGAGGGTTTTTGACGGCCTTTCGTACCGTATCAAGGCCAATTTCTTCAACTAGATAGTGAAGTAGGTGCCACGATTTGGTTTCGCCGATGTATTCAACCTTTGATGTACGCTCAACCAAGTTATTGATGGTAGCTGCATAAATGGGATCTCGCTTCATGTCATCTGCAGTGTTGCACATAATAGCATGGCTGGTCGCACAGGTTGTCATGATGTCAAGTCCTTTTTCTTCCGCAAGGGCGAGATTACGTGCCACAAGAGCGTCTTGCAGTTTAGGCGTAGCTTGCTTGATGACATTGCCCCCATCGCTGCTGGAGCGTGGAATCTCCACGAGCTGAATGTTCAGAGCACGGCAAAGGGGTTGAATGCAATCCTCAACCTCTGATGCTCCTGCTCGAGCCACGTTTCCGGGATAGTATGCAATTTTCGCCATTATATCACCTCAGAATCGTTGGTCTATTTCGTTGAACAAACTCACAACTTCGTGATACTTGTCAACTTTTGAGTTGAACATTTTCGGGATACGCCCGAGTCCAGCAGGGGGAAGTAGAAGCGATTGAAGGCTGCGAATCGGTGGTGATCCGTTGCGGGTGAAGGCAAGAGCCATGCGCGCTGAGACACCGCTGAACACGTTACTGACGAGGCCGAGAGGTCCGAGGACTTGTCGGTAGAGGGTGGTTTCGTTGACGTTGCCTGACCACTTCACACTGCGACCGTACCACTTGACGAGGCGTCCGGATTTACCTGCGTATCGGTTTTGATTGAGCAGCGCCCCACGTGCCTCGTTAAGGCCACGTGCAGCAAGACGCCCGTCTTCACCGTAGCGCATGAGGCTGGAGAGATCTGCTTCAGACCAGATGCCGTCCTTTTCCTGAAGTGAATTCATAATGGTTCGACGTTGTTGTTCGCTGGTACGTGGGTCCAGAACACGAAGCCATTGTTGGAAGTGAACGCCCGGGCCTTCATAATGAGGGTCGTGAGCAAGAGCATCTGACATGGCTTGAATGAGTTGGAAGGCATGTACGTCACCGGCTTGATGCAGTGCCGTTGCGGTCGCAGCGTCAAGAGTTCCCATTGCCATTCCAGAAGGCAAACGCTCGCCTTCTCGGGGATCGGTTCGCATCCAAGGTTCAGCGCGGCTGCGGTGGCCCTCGTATCGGCTCGTATCGACGATAAGGTCACGAACGACTGGATGGCCGGGGAGTGGTTCAATGCGAACACGTCCAGACGATGCCATCACGTCGCCGACCATGGTGGCGTCAGCCAGCACAATTCGGCCGTTAACACGGATTCCCGTTGTTGGCGTACCTGCACCGTTTCCGCGACGGAACGCAAGGCTACCGTCAACATCACGTTGCATGGTGAGAAGTAAGTCTTGGATGGTGGCATGACCTGGCACGGTGCACGTCAATGTGTCCCATCCCGATTCAGCAGCCTCGGGCGCATACCGGAAGATTTCCAGCGAAATAGTGAGTTCTTCTCGTTGGATGGTGCCCGGGGAGAAATCCCCTTCGACGAGGTCCTCATCATCACCAGCTCCGTACGCCATCATCTCCTCGAGGAGTTCAAGTTGCAAGGTGCCAGATTCGTCAACGCAAGCAAGGCGAGGAAGGGCTTCTTCAACCCAAATACGCCAAGCAGGCTCGTAGTCAACGTCACATTCCTGAATCGGATGGGCTTCACGACCACCCAATGCAGCGAGTTTGTTGTTCCAGTCATGGCCTGCCTTGCAGTATTCGTCGTAGGATGTATCGCCGATGGCGCAGACGGAATAGTGTGTAGCAGAGAGACCAGGGCCGTTGGCGTTAATCGCATTCCACATAGCATCTGCATTGTCTGGCATCTCACCTTCACCCCATGTTGAGGTGATGATCATGACACGCTTCATGGATGCAAGACGAGCGGGGTCAAGGCCGTCCATGTCAACGATGTGGGGGGTTAATCCGTAATTCTCGGCCATCTTCGCAGTCTTCTCGGCAAGGCCGGCTGAATTTCCGGTTTGGGAACCAAAGAGAATGTTGAGGTTTCGGTCACCGCTAAAAACGGAAGCAAGAGCCTCCGATACGCCTGCAGCGGGTGCTACTGCAGCAGCCGGTGCTACGGCTGCTTCTGCGGCAGGCGCCTCGGCTTCTACCGTCGCCACATCGACTCCTTCGCCAACCAATTCAAACTTGATGACTTCTACAGGACAGGCTTCGGCCGCCTCGAGAATGATGTCGCCCAATTCAGCACCAAGATTGCCTAACAATGGCGAGCCGCCTTCGTTTCGGTCAAAGGTTCCGTCGGTGCGGACGGCAGCTAAAATTTGGGACGTGTCGTCCGTTACTTTGAACACTTCAGGACAGATATCTTCACACGCATCACACGTGATGCAGTCTTCATCAATCCAAACTTTTGCGACGATTGCCATGGGACGACCTCTTGTTCACACTAGGTGAGTGGTCTTTCCCAGCCTTGAGTGGCCTTTGAAGGTTATTATTCGTCCATGATGAATTGAGGCTTCTGTCGTTCGTTTTTTCAACGAAATAATAGCACTCCTTTCTGCATCACATATTGAAGTCGCCCATGCCGCCCATGTCGTCACCCATAGGGACGCCCTTGGACGAAATGACGTCGTCAATTCGAAGAATCATGATCGCTGTTTCAGTAGCAGATTGAATCGCTTGCTCGACCACACGAAGGGGTTCGACCACGTTAGCTGCCTTCATATCGACAACACCGCCTTCGTAGACGTTGATACCAGCATGGGCTTGGCCGTCTGCGTGGGCTTTACGAAGTTCAATGAGAGTGGTGACGGGGTCGAGGCCAGCGTTCTCGGCGAGGGTGCGAGGGATGATTTCCAAAGCCGAGGCAAAGGCTTCGATGGCCATTTGCTCACGTCCACCGACGGTTTCTGCAAAGGTTCGGAGGTCTCGTGAGAGTGCGGCAAGAACGCTGCCTCCACCAGTGAGCACTGCTCCGTCTTCCCAAGCGACGGAAACGACACCAACGGCGTCGTCAAAGGCACGGCGAATCTCATCAACAACGTGTTCTGTACCGCCACGGAGGAGCACTGAAACCGATTTGGCTTCAGGACAGCCAGTGATGAAGGTCATGTCCGAGTCTCCAATCTTCTTTTCCTCGACACGTGCAGCGATACCAAGGTCGCTCTCACTCATGTCATCGAGATTGGTGATAATGGTACCGCCAGTAGCCTTACCCAATGCTTCCATATCGGACTTCTTAGCACGGCGAATAGCGAATATTCCCTTCTTAGAAAGATAGTGCTGAGCCAATTCATCAATGCCTTTCTGGCAGATAAGTACGTTGGCTCCAGCCTTTTCAATGGTGTTGACGAGGTTGCGAATGTAATTCTCTTCTTCCTCAAGGAAGAGGGCCAATTGGTTGGGGTCGGTAATCTGAATTTTAGCATCGACCTCTGTCTTTTTGACTTCAATGGCTGAGTTCACCAATGCAATCTTTGCATCGCTGATCGAACGTGGCATACCTGCATGAACACGCTCTTTGTCGAGCAAGATCCCATCAATGAGGGTCGAATCTTTGATCGAGCCACCTTGACGCTTTTCGACTTTGATGTCCGAGAGATCAACTAGTCGCTCACCTTCGTCAGTAAATCCTACGGCATTGACTGCGCGAACACAAATGTCGGCCATGAATGATTTGACGGCACCAGCAGATTTCCCTGTCAAAGCCGTCTTAGCGACTTCTAGCAGGACCTCATCGGCCTGTTCGGTTGAGATACCATGGCCATCAAGCAAACCAATGGCACGTTCTGCGGCCAAGCGGAAGCCTTCACAAATCACCGTTGGGTGAACGTTCTGCTCAATGAGGTCTTCACTTCGCTTGAGCAATTCGCCAGATAGAATGACTGCGGAGGTTGTACCGTCAAAGCAGTGTTGTTCCTGAGTCTTAGCCACTTCAATGATCATCTTAGCAGCGGGATGTTCAATGTCCATTTCCTTGAGGATGGTTGCGCCGTCGTTGGTAATGACGACATCTCCCATTGAATCAACCAGCATCTTGTCCATGCCTTTGGGTCCTAGGGTTGAGCGTACTGCATCGGCTACGGCTTTTGCAGCAGCGATGTTGTTTGATTGAGCCGTACGCCCTCGTGTTCGTTGTGTTCCGTCTTTTAGAATAAAGATTGGAGCTTGTCCGTTTCCATACATGTTCTTGTCCTCCGGCATTCATGGCGAGGTTGCGTGCGTCTTGAACCCTGCGCTCTCGCCTTCTTCATCTGAGGAACAGTTCAGACTCGGCCGTTTTGCTCAAGCCATTGCTGTCCGTAATGCTTCCATTGCTCCATAGTCCAGCCTTGAGGGAGGCCTTCTTCAGGGAGCGGGGGCATGTCAGCCTCTTGTGGAGGGGCGGCAGCAGGTGCAGTTGCCGAAAGGTCACCGGAAATCGCACTGTCAGAGATGTTGTAAGTGATATTCTGGACAACCGTAGGGGAAGCCATTGGTTCGGGTGTTGGCATACTCGTCGGAACAGAGGGAGCCGCAGCGACCGCACCGTAGGTGGCGGAGAGACTGTCTTCATAGCCATCTTCGCCCCACTTTGCATACTCATCTTCTTCCTCTTCGGTACGGAGGATTGAGAGGACCACGAATACACCACCAACGATGACGAGGAGGAAAACGACCCAGAGGGCGATGCTTTCCAATTCCAATCCAGAACCAGCATCTTCTGCACCATTCGCATTTTGAGAGTCAATACGAACAAGTGTCAATTCGAGGTTTGCATTGGCCGCATCGCTAACGGTTTCGGAACGTGCCCAAACAGTGATGTTGGCGGTCACGGTTTCTTCGTTGAGGTTCTTGAGGCTGGTTTCCGAGATCTCAATGGTCAGAGTAATTTCCTTCTGTTCACCGACCGCCAATGAGAAATCACGGTCAAGACGAGCAATCGAGACTTGGAGCCACTTGTTGCTTTCTGAATCATCGACTTCCATCTTGACCAGTTGCCCAGTCGTGTACTGGTTAACGATTCGGACCTTGACCTCAGTTTCACCTTCTTCGTTGATGGTCACCGGGGCGATAGCGTATATCTTGAGCCAGTTTTGCGAACCAACCAGATATGTTGCCTGTCCTGAATTGCTGATTGTGGAGTCCGCAGTACTCGTTGCAATCACACGCATCGTTAGCTGGCCCTCTGTCCCGTCAACGAAAGAGAATTCAACCGTGACGTTGTAACTTGTTCCGACTGCCAGAGCACCTGTTTCGCCGTTGGTATTGAGGTTCGTGAACTGAGCAACCATTCCAGCAGGTGTATCAAGACTCATTGCAAAACTATCCTCGCTATTTCCATCATTTCGAACCTCAAATGACATCGTTTGAGGAAGGTCTCCTGGAATGTAGGATTGTCCTGTTTCTTCATTCGAAACAAAGACTGCTGCTGTTTCAAGAATCTCAATGCTGAGATCGATACTATCGCTGATGGTGGTGTCATCAACGCTTGTCGCTTTGACAGTCACCGTGTAGATTCCGGGATTCAATCCAATCGGCATGGCGAGACTCACAACAACCGTTGATTCTCCGTCCCAAGCATCCAAAACAGGAGATTGTTCAGCCAAGAGTGAGGCTTGGAGTTGCCATTGGCTTTGAACGAGACTCAAGTCGTATTGTTCGTCATCGTTTCCAAGATTGAGAAGCGTCAGGTAGAGGGATTTTGCATTGCCGTTTGCTGGACCGCTGTAGGTGTATTCTTCAGTTTCAAGTTCAACATCTCGTAGAACTGGAACTTCGACATTTCGTACCAAGACATCGTTACCATACAGCGCCGTACTGCATGAAGGGCAGGTTGCACGGAGGTTGAAACTCACATAGGGGTTCGATTCTGTCCCCAAAGCAGGTGTTGCATCTTGAGGAGCGGTAATGTTGAGCATGAGATTGACTTTCTGACCTTTGTAGAGGGTAATTGGGTTCTGTTGAATAACGCCCGTTTCATTCTCAATCACAGCCATCCAGCCAGTGTTTTCTGAGAAGGTCGTTGCGAGATTGAATGCTGCGTCCTTGTTACCTGTATTCTGGAGGCGGAAACTCACTGTGCCAGATTCATCTGGCCCGATATTAGCGGCGATCAGGCCAACCGAGGAGGTCAGAGCAACACCGTATTGCTCGCTTACAGCCAAATCCATGGTCAGGCGTGCTTTCTCGCCGAGTTGAGCACTGCTGGCATCAGTAAGCCACAAATTCCACACGCGTTGTTGGACATCAGCACCTGCAGGGACGGTTAAATTTGACCAAAATTCAATGGTCTCACCCGCTTTGATTGGGGGAATAATCACGTTGGTTCCGTGATTGCTACTTCCTTCAATGTCCATACGGATGATGGGGAAAGGTGCCATCCAGGAATCATTGCTCACGTTGGTTTGGAGGCGAACGGTAGCCGGAGCATAGCCGTTGTTGGTCAGAGTACAGTAGAGGGAAGATAGTTGGTTGGGAGCCACGGTGTACCCGTTGATTGAGTTATCACAGTCGAGGTCGAGCGTGTAATCAGTGACACGACTCACACCAAAGTGAACAAAATCATCAACGTGCATGCCTTCACCTGCAACGCTGCTGTCTGATGTGAACAGGACGCTAAAGGTGTATGAGTTGCCGCCAAGGAAGACGTCAGGATTGCCGAGGTTTGGAATCTGCAGCCAGGTCTGTTGTGGGTCCCAAGATAGGTTTGTCCACTGCCCGGGTGCAGCACTCGGGTTGCCTTGAGCGAAGTCCCAAGAAATGGATTCGTAAGGGTCGTTGATGTTGCCCGAGCCACGCCAAAGTTCCATGGAGACCGAATCGCCGGCTTCCATCTGACC
>QQSD01000030.1:0-5069 GCA_003602485.1 Candidatus Poseidoniales archaeon
CCTGGATGGTCACCAAATACACGTTGAACCAGTTCAGTAACTTCATCATCCAATTCATCCAAGGAATAAATCGGAGCTGCTGGTGGCTGGTCTTCTCCCTTCCATGGAAATCGATTCTCAGCGTCAAAACTGTATTTCCCCCCAACTGGTTTCCCGTCTTCCATCAGCCAGCCAGTTTCTTTTCTGACTTTTCTATAGAACTTGTCCATTCGAAACGGCGCCTCTGTTCCGACGCTTGATTCAAACCATTCACGACGAGTGAGCCAGCCAGGGTGTGGATGAAGCACGACCTTTCCATCATCAACCAATGTTGCGACCGAAGAGCGTAGACTTCGCTCAGCATGATGGAAGGAATTGATGACTCCAAAGTCACCAAGATGTTGCAAAGCATCTGAGAAGGAACCATCGGTTGAGACGAAATGAACAGGGATGCCTTGGGCTTGAACTTCAAGGGCAAAGTGTCGTTGGTTGGAGAGCAAGAAGGCTAATTTTTGTTGATGAAATGGCATGCTCCTTCCCTTGAGGGAGGATTCAATCAGGATCACTCCTAATTCTTCGCCATCGCTCTTAAGACGTTCAAGGAAGGCAAGATTCAGCTGGTCGTAAGACAGCCAAACCCATCGTTGAGCGTCTTTTGGCGTCACCGTTTGCAATTTGGAAGCAAAATAACCACGACCTTTGGAGGCGTCCAAAAGAATCGACTGGACCTCACTCATGGTTTGAGTTGACACATTGAGAACATAAATGGGTGTTTTTTCTTCAATAGTGAACCGTCAACTTTCTCGGCTCAAGAGTCTCTTCAATGTGAGCCTTCATGGCTGCTGCTTCCATCACAGCACCGCGTATGGTGGTGACGAATGGAATGTTGAGTTCAACCGCTAGGCGACGCATCATGTTACCGTCACGCACCGCACCGCCAGATACTGTCGGGACGTTGACGATAAAGGAAACTTTGCCTTGCCGCATGAGGTCAAGAGCGTCTGGGTGCTTACCCTCTGCAATTCTGTAGACCGTGGTCACTGGCACATCATGACGACGTAGGAGGTCCGAGGTTCCTCCCGTGGCATAGAGTGTGAAGCCCATGGCAACAAGACTCTTGGCCACCGGCAACAGGTTTTCTTTGTCTTCGTCTCGAACCGTCAGGTATGCTCCACCTTCTTTTGCCACTGGAACCTCAGTTGCGAGACGTGCTTTGAGGTAAGCCAAATCAGCCCGCTCATCCGAACCGTAGACTTCACCGGTCGACTTCATCTCTGGACCGGGTGCAGGGTCGAGGCCTCGTAATTTGATGAAGGGGAATACGGGTGCTTTGACACAGACTTGCCCGGAGGTACGACGCGGGATGTCTTGTTCCTTGAGCGGCTGCCCAATGGTGACCCTTGCTGCGATTCGCGCAAGAGGAAGCCCAGATGCTTTCGCTACGAATGGCACAGTTCGAGACGAACGAGGGTTGACCTCAAGGACATACAAGTCCTCGCCTTGAATGGCGAATTGAATGTTAAAGCACCCTTTGATCTTCAAACCAAGACCGATGATACGGGTCTGTTCTGCCACTTTCTCAAGCATGGCTTCAGAGATGTTTTGAGTTGGAATAAAGCAGGTTGAATCCCCAGAATGGATTCCTGCCTCTTCGAGGTGTTCCATGATGGCACCTACCAGTACGTCTTCACCATCAGCAGCAGCGTCAACGTCCAATTCTGTGGCATGGCCAAGGTATTCGTCCACCAGCAAGGGCTTGTCGGGCGCCAGGTAAGCCTCACGCAGGTAGCCGTCGAGTTGTTGTTGATTGGAAAGAATCTCCATGCCGCGCCCTCCAAGTACGTAGGATGGACGAATCAAGACGGGAAACCCAATTTGTTCAACTGCGGCACGCAAATCATCTGCGCTCGTTCCGGTTGCTCCCCGAGGCATGCGAAGACCGTGGCGTTTTGCGAAGGCCTCGAATCGTTCTCGGTCACTGGCCTCATCAATCGCATCACAGGACGACCCCCTGATACTCAGGTCCAAGCCCTTGAGGGCCAAATCAGGTAACCTTGCTTCGAGCGGGAGTGCGAGATTTATCGCTGTTTGACCACCGAATTGTAGCAGGATTCCATGAGCCTGTTCCCTAAGTAAAATTTCACTTACATACTCCAATGTAAGCGGGTCAAAGTACAATCGGTCGGAGGTATCGAAATCGGTTGAAACAGTTTCAGGATTGTTATTGATCAAAATCGCATCCTTGCCAGCCTCACGTATTGCTTTGACTGCGTGGACACAGCCGTAATCAAATTCAATACCTTGCCCGATGCGAATTGGCCCGCTACCGATCGCAACGAGACGTTCCTTCGTCCTCGACTCCAAATCGGGGAGGAGGTCAATACCAGCATCACCATGTGGTTCGTACGTGGAGTAATAATACGGAGTCTTTGCTGCAAATTCTGCTGCACAAGAATCCACCATTCGATAGCATGGATGCAGTTCAAGTTCGTGTCGGCGCTGCATGACTGCACGTTCACCTTGTGCTGCGTCAAGGGATTTAAGGCCCTCTGGAGGGAAACCAGCCAATGCATCGGCAATATGGGCGTCAGAGAACCCATGGCTCTTCCACAATCGTAGTTCGTCAAGGCCGAGCTCAGTGGGCGAAACTCCCCGTCCAACAATTGAACGTTCCATGTTGGCGAGCCGTTCAAAGCCATAGAGGAACCATCGAGTGATTCGTGTAATCTCGTGCACTCTCTCAACAGTCCACTGTCGTCGGAAGGCTTCCAAGAGTGCACCCATACGACGGTCTGTTGCTATTGATAACCATTCGATGAGGGTTGCATCTGGCAGGGGTTCATGGGCCCGCTGACTCATTCCTTCACCTTCGGATTCATCGGCCCGTGTTAGCGGGCGTGGATGAGCACAACCTTGCTCAAGCGACGCCCAAGCTTTGAGGAATGCCTCTTCGAAATTGCGCCCAATCGCCATGACCTCACCGGTTGACTTCATCGAAGTACCAAGGGTTCTGTCAGCAGTCCTGAACTTGTCAAATGGCCAGCGAGGGATTTTCACAACGCAATAATCCAACGTTGGCTCGAAGGCTGCAGTGGTCCCCTCACCCGTGATGGGATTGGGTAATTCATCGAGCGTATAGCCGACAGCGATTTTTGCAGCCATGCGAGCAATGGGATATCCTGTGGCCTTGGATGCAAGGGCGGATGAGCGGGATACACGAGGGTTGACTTCAATCACACGGATTTCTCCAGTGAATTGATTGAATGCAAATTGTACATTACAGCCACCTTTGATGTTCAACGCACGAATGAGTGCGAGGGCTTGGTTTCGTAATCGTTGGTGGTCTGCATCGCTGAAGGATTGAAGAGGTGCCACAACCGTGGATTCCCCCGTATGGACGCCCATGGGGTCAATGTTCTCCATCGTGCACACGATGGTTGCATTATCTGCCTCATCTCGCATGACTTCGTACTCCAATTCCTGCCATCCGAGAATGGACTCTTCGATGAGTACCTGAGAAATACGGGAATTACGCAGGCCAAGTTGAGAAATTTCAACCAATTCACCCATGTCTCTTGCCGTTCCGCCACCAAGGCCTCCAAGTGTGAACGCCGGGCGAATCAGGATGGGCCAACTTCCGATGGAGTCAGCGGCTGCGATGACTTCGTCGATGGTGTGGCAGGCGACAGCCTGGCTGATGGGCAGGTTGATCGATTCACACACTTTGTTGAACAGTTCACGGTCTTCTGCTTTGTCAATGGCCTCAAGGTCAGATCCAATCAATTCAACCTCGAAGCGTTCTAAGGTACCGTTGTGGGAAAGTTCACTGGCAATGTTCAGGGCCGTTTGGCCACCCATACCCGCCAGAAGAGCACAAGGTCGTTCTTTCTCAATAATACGAGCAATGGTATCGGGTAGCAGAGGCTCAATGTAGACCACATCGGCCATTTCAGGGTCATTCTGTATGGTTGCAGGATTGGAGTTGACCAAAATGACACGGTAGCCATCCTCACGAAGTGCGCGTACTGCTTGGGAGCCAGAGAAGTCAAACTCAGCAGCCTGGCCAATCTTAATCGGGCCACTACCCAACACCATGATGGTTTCCAAATCATCACGGCGAGGCATCAGGATTCACCTCCGAGATGATCGTCCACGATGGTTCTAAACCGGTAAAATAGCGAAGCAGCATCGTGTGGTCCGGGGCTGGCTTCAGGGTGAAATTGCACGGTAAAGCATGGCTTTCCAATGACATCCAGACCCTCCACCGTACCATCATTGGCGTTGATGTAGCGAACTTCAACCTCAGCACCATGTTGGTTTGTGACCGGCGGCGAAGTCGCTCCTGTTGGATGAGCCGCGAGCATTCCGTCATGCGGATGAGCAACTGCAAAGCCGTGATTTTGACTGGTAATTGCAACAGTTTGGTCTTGGAGGTCAACCACGGGTTGGTTGGCACCACGATGACCATAGCGCATCTTGTAGGTCTGCAAACCAGATGCTAGGCCCATCAATTGGTGGCCAAGGCAGATGCCCATGACGGGAAGCCCGTCAGCAACCGCTTGTGCTAAGGTATTACGAGCAGAGGTTGCTTTGCCGGGGTGAGCAGGGTCGCCCGGACCATTGCTACAGAAAAGGGCGTCAATGCCGTAATCCTCGCGTAATGAATGGTAGGCGATGTCGGGTGGACACCATACGACTTCAAAGACCATGCAGAGTTGTCGCAAGATATTGTACTTCACGCCACAATCAAGAACACCGAGTCGTGGTTTTTTGCCGCCCAATTCATCGGTTGCACCCTCGTTGAGAATGACGGCTTCGTCAATAGAGACTTCATCCACCAAATCTTCGAGTTCGGGTGACGTAAGACGTTCGAGGTCCTTGCGAAGTGCTGCTTCCTGGTCCAAAGGTCCAAAGACACAAAGCACCGTACCAAGTTCACGAACACGGCGAGTAATCGCTCTTGTGTCGATGTTTTGGATGCCTGGAATTCCATGGAGGCGAAGTAATTCATCAACGGTTCCGACTGAATGGCGGTGGTCGGGTTGATGCATTGCATGACGGACAACAACACCCTTTGGCCATACCTTTCG
>QQSD01000030.1:5130-13958 GCA_003602485.1 Candidatus Poseidoniales archaeon
ACCTGTCCGGCAAATGAGGGGTCTGTCAATGATTCTTGGTAGCCCATCATACCTGTGGTGAAGACCAATTCACCATTACCGTGGCTTTGAGCCCCAAAGAGCTCCCCGAGATAGCGTCCTCCATCCGCCGTGAGCAGGACGCCTGGTCCACTGGCTCCAGCAGGGATTTCAACGCCCTCAGCCAGACCGTCAGCAGCATCAGCAATGGCCAATGGATGAGGATTGTAGAGACGATGGGTCGCAGGCAATGACCGCGTATTCGCGCTTTCGCCCCCTAACATCACGCTTTGTCGTCAAAGGCCCCCCATAATGATTGGGTGCGCTATGGCTTGGAAAAATTCCGAATGAAAGAGGTCATTTCAACAAAAAAAAGATTTGTAGTGGCCCGAGTAATCAATCGTTTACTCTTCTTCAAGTCGCTGCTTGTCAATCACTGACTTTCCACGAGCGGAAGGTTCGATAATCAAGCGAGCATCTGGGAAGTGTCGCTCAGTTCCGCCTTCTCCAAACCAGGCTTCCATGAAGAGGGCGAGAGCCGCTACTTCCGAATGAGGTTGGTTGCCGACAGCAACGTTGTATTGTGCGTGTTGAAAGACGTCCCCCGGTACTTTAGCGCCACCGACGACAAGAACGACGGGACGATCTCGACGAATACGAGGAATCACATCCCGGTAGGGTTCACCGTACATGGTCAAATGCACCGCAACACCAGGTTCACCATCACCTGCATCTTCTTCCACAAATCGCTTCAACCATCCCATTGAACCTTTGATGTATTCACATTCCATTGAGCCACCAAAGCGGTCATTCACGGATTCAACATTCGAAAACAGATCCGAATCTTCATCGCCAGCCAACATGAAGCGGTCAGCGCCAAGGGCACGTGATACCAAGGCAAGATGAGTGGTAATCCTCGGGTCCCGTCCTTTGCGATAGCCGAGCCGTAGAACACTCAGCGGAGAAGCGGTCATAGTAAGTCCACCAGCAAAGCCCTCAAGAGGATAGCGCCTATTCTTGGAGGGCTGATGTTGATGCCATTTCATGGACGCTGTCTCCCCGTCCTGTGAAATCAATTCCGTTTGAATCGAGGAATTTAATCAACCAGTTGAGGAGCAAAGCGTTGACGAGCTGATTGGAACCAACGGACATACCTCCCCAAAGTATACCGAGTCGTGCACTTCGCCACACGCCCTCTTCAAAGGTTAGGAAGTCCGTGATAAACATCGACGCTACGAGGGGTTCAGCAACGTAAAGACCAGCGAGAATCAACATCCCACCCGCTGCAGAAGAAGGCAAAATCTTGCCTACATCACGGCTGAACTCGGTCAGAATCGCTGAAACCAAGGAGAGCACCATCACGGCAAGAGCTACTTGACCGAAATCGAGATTGAAAAAGACCGAAACACCTTCCTCCAGATTGTCGCCGTCTACTCCGATAAAGAGCCACCAGATCACTACCATGAGCGTGATGAGCATACCACCAAGCTTTGATTGCCGGGCGGCCTTGTTGTAGAGGTCTTGTTGATTTCGAGGTTTCAGCCGTTCAATAATGCGTTCAGCAAACTCAAGGTCTGCTGAAGTTGCATTTGGTATCCCCGAAAGTACACCCTCAGCAGGTGATTCTTCCATTCCGATACCTTCCGTCATACAATGACCTTCTTTGTCACATCTTATGAAACCTGCCGAACTGGGGGGGTTGATGAGCGCTGACTTTTCACCCCTAGCAGCGCGCCATGATGCCATTATTGCGGGACTCCATGCTTCATCTCGAACCCCTCACCTCATGGGAATCATCAACGCAACGGATGATTCCTTTTTCTCCGGCAGTCGCCACCATGCCTCCGCTGCGATTGAAAGAGGCCTTCAGATGTGGAACGACGGGGCTACATGGATTGATGTTGGAGGAGAATCAACTCGGCCGGGCGCCCTCTCTGTGACGATTGAAGAAGAGACTGCACGGGTGATTCCTGTTGTTGAAGGTTTGAGAAAGGCCAATTCAAAGGGCCTCATTTCAATTGACACACGTCATGCTTCTGTCGCTCGTGCTGCGCTCCAGGCAGGAGCTGACCTCATCAACGATGTATCTGGACTACGCGACCCCGACATGCAGGATTTGGTGATCGAGAGCGGATGTGGCGTGTGCATCATGCACATGCAAGGTGAACCAGGTAACATGCAGGTGAATCCAATCTACGAGAATTGTGTGAAAGATATTCAATCCTACCTTGAGAAGCGAGTTGAGGAGTTGGTCATACGTGGTCACGACCCGAGATTGATATGCATCGACCCTGGGATTGGTTTCGGAAAGACACAACAGGATAACATCGACTTGTTAGAGGCAGGTCGTGAGATGGTGAACAACGGCCATGCTGGCCTCCTGTGGGGCGTCTCGCGTAAAAGCCTCGTTGGACACCTTACTGGACAAGAGAAGCCAAACGACCGCTTAGCAGGGACGCTCGGCATCGCTGTCGTCGCTCGTTCAAAGGGAGTTGATGTGCTTCGAGTGCACGATGTCCGTGAACATGCAGACCTTTTTGCCTCAATGATGCCCTTTTCATGAAAAACCAAGGCCACCGAGTAAAATCAGTGGTGCTACCCAAGCCCCTGCCATTGAACCGAGATTGGTGAGAGCGGTGACGAGGAGAACTTTCCCTGCTGGATTGTTCCAAAACGATGAGAATTCATCGAGTTTCAGGAATTGCTGTAAATCGTCTGCTGTAGGTTCAGCAACCTTCAGTTGGACATAACCAGCGAACCAGCCAGCAGCAAGGGCTGGATTCAGTGAAGTAATCGGTGAAGCCAAGGCCGCCGTGAGAACCGCAAGTGGATGGCCACGAGCCACGATACAAGCAAGAGCTGCACATACTGCATTAGCAAGTGTCCATACGGTGAAAAATTCAATCCAGTCAACACCTTCACTCGTTGAGACAAATGCTGCGAGCAGGCCGATCATCACCAGTGGGAAGGCCCACGGAAGGAACTTCCGCAGGGTTGAGGTCTTTGGTAGAGTTCTCAAGCCCTCCAAATCTATAGAGGCGGGTTCTTCGCTTAACTTATTGGCAACACCATCAAGATGACCTGCCCCTAGAACTGCAAGAATTTTCTTTTCACTATCAAGTCGAGAAAGACGTCCTGCAATGTAACTATCACGTTCATCGATGAGGACTTCACCCGCACCAGGGGAGAACCCCTTGAGTTCTTGCATCATGGATGAGAGTAAGTCTGAGTCCTGGAGGAGGGCATTGATATCGATGTCTTCATCCTCATCATCTTCCTCAAGGAGGGAATTCAACAACTTCCATTTTTCACGAAGACGCATGCGTTTCCATGCCCGACGTAAGGTCACCTGGATGTCACGGTCAACCAAGGCAATTTCACAACCTGCAGCCTCTCCAACCTGAACCGCAGCGAGTAATTCAGCACCGGGTTGCTGGCCCTCATCAAGGCCAAGTTTTCGCTGCTCTGCAGATAACATCGACTGGAGAAGAACCATGGGAGCTTTGCCTTCTTTGATGACTTTGAGCAAGCCCTCCTTGTCCAAACGGCGGTCGCTCACGAGCGTGTCGTAGCGACCTTGGCAGAGTTCCACTGCCACAATGTCGGGCTGATAGAGTTCGATGTGATGCTGAACCGCTTCAACTGATGAGGTTGCAACGTGTGCCGTACCGAGCAACCGAAGTCGCTCGTTTACGTCAACGGTTGGTGCATCACTCATTCCATCACCTATGGCTTAGATAAGCCAAGTTCTCGTTCGGTTCTCAGAAGGTGATTTGAACGTTTTCGCGCTTGTGTGCTGCAACTTCCCAAAGGTCCTTGCGTTCACATCCTTTGACACCCGCAACGATGTTGGAAGGAATCATCTGGATTGCCTTGTTGTAGTTGGTGGCAGCAGCGTTGTAGAATTCACGGCGGTCAGCGATTTGATTTTCCATGGAAACCAACTCGTTTTGAAGTTTCATGAAGTTGGCATTGGCCTTCAAATCAGGGTATTGTTCAGCGACCATGTTGATACGTGGAATCATGCCTGCGAGGAGGCCTTCAGCAGCAGCGACACCCTTGACGTCGCCCTGTGCGAGGCAACCAGCAGCAGTATTTCGTGCCTGAGCGAATTGGTCAAAGATACCAGATTCGTGCTCAGCGTAGCCTTTCACGATGTTGACAAGGTTGGGGATCATATCGTAACGTTGCTCGAGCAATACGTTGATGTCAGCCCAAGATTTGACTGCGTTTTCATCAAGACGAATGAATCGATTCCATGTTGAAAAGAACCAAATCACGAGGATGAGGGCAAATACAGCGGCAATGGCTAGGATAACAATCGTAGAGGTTTCCATATCATTCGCCCCGCATACTAGTTCATGAATCCTTCTACGGACACGGTGAGGGAATATTCAGGCAAGATGATGAAGTACGTCCACCACCCTGTACATGTCAAAGGCCATCTATCATGGTGAAGAGGAGGGTATGAAATGTTCGAAAGCATCCTCCTCATCGTTGGCGTCTTCGCCATTGCATTCGTCTTCGCTCCAGTGGGGATGGGCGGTGGCATGCTCTTCGTACCCTTGCTTCATTATGGAGCCGATTGGCCCATTGACGGAACCTTGTTAGCGGTATCACTAGGATTAACCGCAGTTGTCAGTTACGGCAGTGGGCTTGCTCATCGTCGTGAAGGACACCACGATGACGCTTCCATTCGGTCTGCTCTGAAAGGAGCAGTTCCTGGAGCCGTTTTTGGAGTAGGAATTGTTGTGATGCTTGGAGACAATCTCGACCCGGTATTCAAATCAGTTTCAGTCATCATGCTCGCTTGGGCTGCTGTGAAAACCCAGCGTAAGATGGCCACATTAACTGTAGAAAAAGAAGACCAAGCGGAGGAAGTTGATGGAATCGTTAACCAACTGGCACTTCGGGCAGGAACTGGCATAGGTGGCCTTCTCTCGTCCGTTCTCGCCATTGGTGCAGGTGTCATCTATGTGCCCGTCTTGCAGCAGATTGGCCTTCTTCAAACACGTAAGGCCATCGGGTCAAGCTTGCACATCATGATGGTCGTGGTCCCCGTTGCGATTCTCACCCATCTCCTCTTCCTTTCTGAAAGTGAGTGGCAGGCACTGGGCGACCTTATGGCACTGGTACTCCTTTTGCCCCTCGCCGCCTACGTGGGCTCTACAATGGGAGCAAGATTTGGCTTGAAGTACATGAGTCAAAGCAATATCATGCGTGTGTTCCTAGCACTGGTCGTCATTACCTTCCTGCGCTATGTTCTCGACTTGATACAAACACTCAGTTGAGTGATTCAATGACCATTGCGATACCTTGACCGCCGCCGATGCAAGCAGTAGCCACACCGTACCGGCCGCCACATCGCTTCAATTCGTGAGCGAGCGTGAGCACAAGGCGGGTACCTGTTGCAGCAAGAGGATGGCCGAGACCAACAGCTCCACCGTTGACATTGACCTTCTCAACGTCAAGGCCGAGGTCCTTGATACAAGCCACGGCTTGACCTGCAAAGGCTTCGTTAATTTCCCATCGGTCGATGTCCTCAACACTCAATCCTGCCTTCTCGAGTGCTTTGCGGGATGAAGGGACTGGACCGTACGACATGATGGCCGGTTCGAGACCCACAATACCCCACGAAACGATCCGAGCAAGGGGTTCATTCCCGTCTTCTTTGGCTTGAGTGGCTGATTTAATGACGACTGCTGCTGCACCGTCGACGACACCAGAGGCGTTACCTGCGGTGACAAAGGATTCCTTACCAAAAGCAGTGGGTAATTTCGCCAGGCTTTCTTCGGTCGTACCACGAACGACGTGGTCTTCGTCTTTGTGAGTCACGACGGTATCTCCCCGACGGGATGAAATGGTGACAGGAACGACTTCGTTCTCGAACACATCTTGCTCGATGGATTGTGCAACACGAGCATGGGAACGTGCGGCAAACGCATCTATTTCCTCACGAGTCACGCCCTTTCGTCGGCAAAGTTCATCCGAGGTTTGTGCCATAAACAAGCCACAGGTCATGTCCTGAAGGTTGGTCATCATGTAATCTTCTACCTTTGGAGAGCGCCCGAGTTTCCAGCCGTCTCTCCCTCCACGAAGAATGTGTGGAGCCTGTGAAAGATTCTCCATTCCGCCAGAAACAACGGTCGTTGCCTCACCCAGCATGATCATTTGAGCTCCGCTTACGATGGACTGAATACCTGAACCACATATCCGGGAAAGCGTGAGCATGGGGACTTCCTGAGGAATGCCTCCTTTGAGCCCCGCATGACGAGCACCATAGATGGATTGCGAGCATGTTTGAAGTGCGTAGCCCATGACAACATGGTCCACTGATTCTGGGGCAGTACCTGTCTTTTCAAGCGCACCTTGAATCGCAAGAGCGCCCAAGTCTTGGGCACTCACTGTTTTGAGGGCGCCGCCGACCTTACCGTCACCTCGCTTGCCACCACTCCATTCGCAAAACGGTGTTCGTGCACCGCCAACAATCACAACATCTTCGCTCATGAATCGCCCCAATCAGCCGAGGGGTAAGAACATCACTCTTCACCACCAAGCGTGGTGATGAGGTCAACCAAACAATTTACTGTTGTCAAGACCGTTGTTGGAAACCATGAGCGGGATGGCCACGATTAGAGCACAAAAGCCACCACAGAAAGCGACAAAGAACAAACCGACACCTTGTACGAGACCGTTATTGTCCATGACTAAGTCATATTCTTCTTGAGTCAAGTCGCCATCCTCAAGCATTTGGTCATAGATTGTATCAACCATAGACAATTGAACACCTCCAGCAATCGTACTCACAAAAATAGCGATAAGAAGCAATGGGATGGCTCTTCGCTCGTAACGAGTTAACATCACGCCACCAACGATGGTTGCTATGCTAACCCCAATCGCCACACCGTCAAGGGCCAAGAAGAGCAACTGTGACGAACCCATGCCCATGCTAGTTAAGATGTTCAGTGCTGCACTACCAATTCCAAACACACCGTAGATAATGACGAAAATACCCACTACTTTTGCAGCCCCGGAAGGTGCACCCTGGAGGTAAATCATCTGACCTGGAGGTAATTCAGTGGTCCCGGTGAGCATCGGGCCGAAATTCGTTGGAGCACCGCTCATGGGCGCAGGGTCGGGAGAGGTACTCTCCAACTGACCCACGAGAATCTGTTGGTTCTCGGTTAATTCAGAATCAACTTTGGCTTCATCCTCTGAAGGGATGTTGTCCCAAGGAGCATTGTCTTCCATAAGCCTCCACAGAACCGCCCCCTTATCATTGTTTATTGTTCACCACAGGAAGGGTCGTGTTCTTGAAGAAGGGATGCTTGGATTAGGATAAGGGGGCTGAGAGATGAACATCCTGGTGGTTTTCAAGAAGAATTTCGAAGAAGTTCACGATGCTGGCCTACATTCGCTCCGAGAAGTACTCCAACGTGCATGTGGAGAAGAACATCGTGTCGACTTTCGCCCGCGGGAGCACGTACGACGAGCAGATTTCATCGCTCGTGATTTGGTGATCATTTTTGGAGGAGATGGTACCTTGACATCCCTTTCGCATAACATTGACGCTGCTACGCCAGTGATGGGTGTGAATTCTCATCCACGCAGCGACCATCCCGACGGCAGTTATGGATTCTACATGGATTCCTCCATGCTGACTTTTGAAGAAGATTTTCAACTGGTTTTGAATGGAAAGGCCATCGTCAACGAATTGCCTCGCTTGCAAGCGGTGATCGATTCAACCTCGGGCAACCGTTTCACGACAGACCCTGCCATGAACGACCTGCTGATAGCAAATACGCATCAATATGCTCCGAGCAAATACCACCTTCGCCGAGGCGAGCAGCAATGCCACCAACAGAGTAGTGGGTTGTTATTCTCAACCTGGCTTGGCCAAGGTGCATGGTTGCGCAATGCCATGAGTTCTGAGGAATTCAACGAATTGTGCCATCGAGCGACCAATGAACGCACAGCAGCTCATTACTTCGTTCTCGCAAGAGATTTATCACCGCTACAACGTAACGAAGCCACATGGTCGTGGGCCGACTGGACATCTGAATCAACGACCATTACATCCGACATGCATCGTGGCTACGTGGTTCCAGATGGATGGGACGAGGTGCATTTTAATCGAGGTGCGACCATCACTGTCAATGCAGATGCCCCGAAATTGATTCTCCTTACGTTCAGGACGACGATTGAAGCAAAATTACTATCGCTTGACTGACGGTCATTCAAACGGCTGAAAAGCGTGCGATGATAACAATGAACGCTAAGACTTGCAACAGGAAAGCGTTCATGACCGTTTTCCCTTCTGGATGACCTGCTTGCTGAACTCCGATATCGGTTTGGAAGACCAGGGAAAAAATACCGACCAATGAAAGGGGCATGAAGCAAAACATGGCATAGCTTGGCGCGACGAGTGCGATTACCATGCCTAGAATCGCCGTTCGCCTCCAAAAAACGGTATGAATCGGTGTGTAGGTTGCGATGTATTGATTGCCGGCAATTTGGGCTGTCTTCGTAGCACCCTCTGGTGAGGAAAAATGATGGTGATGGACGATGGTTTGAGCGTTGACATCCCCCATAACAACGCTGTCTTGGACGTGGACAGAACCGCTCGGAATTTTGTCCATTTTGAGTGCCTCAAGAATCCGAGGATGCGTCAGATTATGAGCATTCCTTCGGTGTAAAAAGTAAACTAGGTGATCGATAAAAAAAGGGTTGGAGACTGGGGTTCTTGCGAACCCCAGCCTCCGGTTTCTTTGGAGGGGATCCCTCTTCAGGTTCCCCTCCAGATACCTTGTTACGACTTAACCCTCCTTGTC
>QQSD01000031.1 GCA_003602485.1 Candidatus Poseidoniales archaeon
GGTAGTCAACTCACCAACCAAGTCTTGTAGTTTCAAGGATGGATGGGTTTGAAGCCATCTCTCCATTGGATTATTTATTAGATTACGAAGTGGAGTAATTGTTCGACATGCACATAGCCATCGTGTCCGGTGAATATCCTCCACGTTGGGGGGGCATAGGTTCAGTGGTTTTTCACTTAGCAGGCCACTTTGTCAAACTGGGTCATGATGTCACCATCATAACGAGGAATCATTCAGAAACACCACCTTCTCTTGAGGGGGTTGATGTTATCTCTGTTCGCTGGGCTAAGCTCCCTATGGCGTTCACTCGATCGTACGGCAAGAATGCCTTTGCAGCACTGAAGCAACTGAACAACAAGAAACCAATCGATATAATCAATGCGCATCTACCTCTCGTCTCATGGAAGAGGAAAGAATTCAGGTGGTTAGAAGATAATATCGCCCCTGTGGTATCTTGTCTTCACGGTTCTTGGTTAGGTGAAAAGGAAGGGGTAAAGAGAGCTGCGGCAGCACGTGAGTCTGCCACCTGGCGAAATCCCAACGACCTTGCAATACTGACTACCGGCAAGTGGTATTCAAAATACGAACGCGCAGGAATACTAGAGTCGAGTATTTGTGTAGCGAACTCTCAATCTACACTCAAGGAATTCAAACAATGGTACAGGCCTGACGAATATTTTGATTGTGAAGTAATTTTATGGGGCTGTGACGTTAAAGTGTTCAGACCGCCTAATATTGATGACGAGGCTGAGCAATTAGAACATGAAAGAATACGATTACAATACGATTGTGCTGATGAAGACGCACTCTCGTATTCATCCAAAACGAACACGCCTATGTTACTGGCGGTTGGTCGCTTAGTGGCCCGAAAAGGATACATGACCTTNCTGAGAGCAATGCCCGCCATATTGCAGGAAAACCCCGGTGCTAGATTGGTAATTGTAGGCCGGGGTCATATGAAATCCAGTCTCGAGAAAAAAGCTAAGAAATTAGGAATTTCAGGCTCGATTTTTATCCAAAGTAGCCTTTCCTTCGAAGAGTTGGCGCAACATTTCCGTTCTGCAGATTTGGTAGTTTACCCTTCGTATTATGAAGGACAGGGACTCATTCCTTTGGAATCATTAGCGAGTGGAACTTCTGTAGCAACTGTAGACCAGGAACCATTGACAGAGATGGTCGATACTACTGTTGGGGGCCTATTCAAGCGAGGAGACCCTGAAGATCTAGCAAAATGTGTAAATCAAATGCTATCAGATGACGACTCGCAAGAGAAAGCTTTACTGGGACGTGAAAGAGTACTCTCGAAGTACACATATGAGCACAATGCTACTGATTATGAATCTATTTTCAGGCGAGCAATTGCAAAAAGAGCCAATAAGAGGGCATGAAAATCATCTGGAATTAATCTACTCAAACCTGCGCTGTTCAAGACTCATCCTTGGTGTTTTGTTGCCTCATCTTGATGTTCGCTTCGAGTGAACGCATCAATGACTCAAGGGTTTTCGACGGATATCGTTTGTACCACTGTGTGGCGATCATTGCCCACAGTAACGTATAGCAAAAAGTGACCAACATGGATTCTGTTAACGACCATGTATATCGTTCATCAATTCCATGGAGGAGGGAAAACGGAAGAAAATGCATAACATACACAGTTAGGGAACATCGCCCTGTTTGGGCCATCCACTGAAAGTGAAGGTGTGTTGATACGACCATCCAAAGAAGAATTACGCCGGTGAGGCTTGCGACCAAAAAGGGCCCATTGGCTGGGAAAAACGTCAGAAGGGCCTTTCCAGAAGGGAGTGCCCAGGCTAACTTATTGTGCCAAGCATAGATGAATAAGATGCCACTGTACACCAAACCCAAGGCAACAAACATCACCGCTGGTCTTCGATGTTCTCTACTTGGGAGAGCAGATATGGAAGCTCCAAAGGCTGCGAAAAGAATCCAGGGGTGAAGTGGATAGGTTCCCGTCAAAACCAGATGTGCCGCAAATTCAGTCATTGAACTGGTTGCGACTCGAGCATCCCATGAGGATACTCCTTGCAGCCCTGGGGCTAAAAACGTCAAGGTAAGTACGGCGGTAAAGACCGATAAGAAGTATGCATGAACTGAAAGTCGATTGTATCTGAGTGGATACATCCAGACGGGTTCGGTTAGAATCAACAGCGCCATCAACGAAAGGACACCCGGTGTGAAGGGTTCGAAAAGATGAGATGAGACAACATTGACAAGAAATTGGCATGCGAAGAGAAAACCAGCGCGAATAAAGCGTTGTGTAAGCGTCAAGTTCGCCTTTAGCAACCCCCATCCTAAGAGCGTGATGAAGAGTGGTGCAGCGAGACCGCCCAAACCAGATACAATGTATGCGAGAGCTGATGTCTTTGTGCTTGAGTAGGGGTTCCATGTGGCTGCTGCATGGACCATCACCATCAGTAAGACTGCAAGGCCTCGTAATGCATCGATGTGGACAATTCGGCTGTTGTCGTTCGGCATTCGAATCAACGGTTCTGTTTCACGTACTCTATGGCGTTTCGAAACATCTGCAATCCCTCGCCCTCCCATGAGTCAAGGGCGTTCCCTTGTCCGACTGGTGCAGTTCCTCTGGTGTGGTCTGGATGCAACCAACGAGCGTAATTGGCTTCTGGATGTGGCATTAAGCCGAACACAAGACCCGTGGCGTCACAAATACCTGCAACATTCCTCATGCTCCCATTTGGGCTCAGCGGGTAGGGGAGCGCTGTGTCGCTCAAACCCTCACCGACCGCCGTTGAGGGGTCAACATAGCGAACAGTTAGTTGATGGTTCGTCGAAAGAGCCTCGAGCGCCTGCGGAGTTGGCATGATGTATTTTCCTTCACCGTGACGTACTGGGCATGTCATTCTCGTCATCCCCTTGGTCCATATGCAAGGGCTGTTCGGATCAAATTCAAGAGTGACCCATCGATCTTCATAACGTCCACTATCGTTGAGGCCAAGACTGCCTCGTTGAACGAAATCAGGAGATTGGCCTGCATCTGGCCCAGGTAGTAAACCGGTTTTTACAAGGACTTGAAACCCGTTGCATATACCGATAATTGGTTTGCCTGCATCAACAAAATCACGGAGTGCGTCCCGCATTGCAAAGCGCATACGGTTACCAAGAAGACGTCCGCTTCCGAGATGGTCGCCGAAAGAAAAACCTCCCGGGACGGCTAAAATGTCGAATTCTGCTAGATTCGAATCTCCCGAGATAAATCGATTGACGTGGATGCGATGGGCTTCTGCCCCAGCCAGTTCGAAAACTGCTTTTGTTTCGTGGTCGCAGTTGATACCGAAACCAAAGAGGACGGCGACTCGGGGTACCATCATGCAACCCCTCCAGTCATGTCCAGCGTTCCTTTCCATGCCTGCGCCAATTCATTGACGTCGCTTGAAATGAGTGGAGTTTCACCATCGACCATTTCAAGGACAGAAGTAGCGGTAACTTCGCCCAAAATAGTAGTTGGATGACCTTTCATTGTGGCCAAAAAGTCCGATTCATGTTCCGGTTTGACCGTTACCACGATGCGCCCAAGGGATTCTCCCCAAAGTCGAGCCCAAAGGTCCCCGTCGCCTGTCCCATCAATGTCAACACTTGCCCCAATACGACCTCCAATGCACATTTCAGCAAGGGCTATTGCAAGGCCACCTTCACTGCAATCGTGAGCTGTCTTAACCCAGCCTTGGTGAATGGTTGACGAAAGTTGCCGATAGGTTGCTAGATTTTGCTCGGGATTGAGCAAGAGTGGGACGTTGCCCCCAATGCCGTTGTCTGAATTTCGTTCTCGCATCATGAATGACAACTCGCTTGCACCCAATTCCTGTTTTGAATGCCCGACGAGATAAATTCGGTCACCGGCTTCTTTGAAATCACTTGTTGCGCTGTTACGCACGTCGGGATGGTCGCCAAAGAGCGAGAAAAGAAGTGTTGGTGGGATGGAAATTTTGTCCTTGCCGCTTCCATAGTCGTTCTTCATTGAATCCTTCCCGCTCACGCAGGGTAGGCGGTATGCGCGGCACACTCGTTCCAGTTCACGATTGGCTCGAACGAGTTGGGCCAGTTTGAAGCGTCCATCTGGAGTCTTCACTGATTCGATGGGGTCGGGCCAACAAAAGTTGTCAAGCCCTGCCATTTTGTCAACGTCAAGTCCGACGCACACAGCATTTCGAACAGCCTCGTCGATTGCTGCTGCTGCCATTGCACCGGCATCGATGTCCGAATATCGTGGTGCGATTCCACATGAGATGACAAGACCGTGTGGGTCGCCGTGGAGCGGCGCGATGACACCGGCATCGCCAGGGCCGTCTCGTTCAACGCCGACAAAGGGCTTGATGGCGGTTTGAGCGATGACTTCGTGGTCGTATTGACGTACCCATGTCTCTTTACTGGCAATGTTGGGGCGTTGAAGCATGGATGAAAGCAATTCATTGTGATCTGCTTCATTTGGTGTAACGAAGGGAGTCTGATGTGGCGGAGTCCATTCCGATTCGAGTTGAAGTTGAGGAACTCCGTCGTGGAGGAATTCAATGGGAAGGTAGGCTACTGTTTCTTCCCCATAACGAACATGGAACATACCGGTTGACGTGAAGGTCGCAACGGGTGTTGCCTCAACTTCATGCAGGTCAGCAAGCGCTTCAAAGGCAGCTTGGTCAGCGGGTCGAACCGCAACTGTCATTCGTTCTTGGCTCTCTGAAACGAGAATTTCCCAGGGTGAAAGTCCGGCTTGTTTCAGCGGAACGGTGGCAAGGTCAATTTCGCATCCATTGGTATATTCAGCCATTTCACCAATCGAGGAGGACAATCCGCCTGCCCCGTTGTCGGTAATGCAACTGATCAGGCCTTCATCGCGAGCCTCGAGAATCATGTCAACCATTTTCTTCTGTGTGATCGGGTCACCAATTTGGACTGCGCTGGACGGAGATTCTTCAGTGAGTTCAAGTGAGGAGAAGGTCGCACCGTGGATTCCGTCGTAACCAACTCGTCCTCCAACCATGTAAACTATGTCACCTGCAACTGGCGTTTTGATGTGCGAGGGGCGCCCGTCGGGGAGATGGCGGGGCATGATACCAACCGTTCCGCAGTAGACGAGTGGTTTGCCGATGTAACGGTCATCAAAGACAATCGCTCCGTTGACCGTTGGGATGCCTGATTCGTTACCTCCAACTCGCACGCCTGCGTGAACGCCACGCAATACTCTCGAAGGATGGAAGAGGTTGTCAGGGAGCGTCCCCTCCCAATTCGGGGGTCCGAAGCAAAATACGTCGGTATTTGCTATTGGGCGAGCGCCGAGGCCTGTCCCAAGAATGTCACGGTTTACTCCAACGATTCCGGTCATAGCGCCCCCGTAAGGGTCGAGGGCTGAGGGTGAATTATGTGTCTCCGCTTTCATGCAAACGCTCCATGTATCGTCCCAGGCGATGACTCCAGAGTTGTCATGGAAGACCGAAAGAAGCCAGTCCACGTCCTTTTGCATGTCGTGTGTTGGCGTCATGATGTGCGTCTTGAAGAGTGAGTCAATGACTGTGTCTTCACCGGTTTCGTGGTCGACATGGTGGATTCGAGATGCGAAAATTTTGTGCTTGCAGTGCTCGCTCCAAGTCTGAGCAAGGCATTCAAGTTCGACGTCGGTAGGTGCGTCAGGTGATATCCCGTGCGTAGTGCGAAGTGCACGAACTTCTTCGTCGCGATAGTGGGCCTGTATCGCGCGCATCTCTTCCAAATTCAATGCCAAGAGGCCCTCGAAAGAAATCTTCTCAAGAAGTTCATCTTCGCATTCGAGGTCGATGGTTTTCGGCTGGATGAACACTTGTTCGGGCGGAGTGGGGTAGTCGAGGGCTGGCCACATTCCAGCCTGACATGCCGCGGAGTCTCCAACCAAAGCGCGTTCGATAAGGCCGTTGTGTAGGGTTCCTGCTAGCCATGTCGGGTCAATCTCGCCCGCTCCGTAAAATGCGTATGTTGTGTAAGTGGATATTTTTGCCCCTGCATCCTCTGGGAAGAGGGTTAGATAGCCGTCTGTTGCGGCCTTTCCTGGATTGTCTGTCACTCCCGGCTTGAACCCGACAGTCACAACAATGTCTGGGGTTTGGTCAAACAAATCTGTTGTGAGAAAAAGAGTGTTAGCTGCGCCGTGCTCAATAATTGGGTCGGCGAAGAGGTCGTCCACCCGTGCAGCGATTGCTTCAGCGGCTGTTTCTCCTTGGATGAGATAACCGCAAATCGAGCGAACTCGTTCGACGTTGCAGCCGTGATCTGCGTGCAATTGACGGCGGACGACGTCTCCTCGAACGTCTCGCATACCCTCGCCCTCTCGCGGCGTAATCTCGACCCGTGTCATTGGCATAGGAGGCACCGCGCCCGTTGGGCAAGTGGATGTTGTTCCATGCGCTCTTTGTAGTCTGCGGCGTCTATTGTTCCAACATTTTAGCCAAGAATTGGCCCGTAGCGCTTTCAGTAGCCTTGGAAACATCCTCAGGCGTGCCACTTGCAATCAATTGACCGCCCCGCTCTCCACCGTCAGGGCCGAGGTCAATGACCCAGTCACAAGATTTCACCACGTCAAGGTGGTGTTCGATGACGATGATGGTGTGGCCTTTGTCTCTCAGCTGGTGAAGTACGCTGATCAACTTCGCCACATCGCTGAATGAGAGGCCGGTGGTTGGTTCGTCAAGAATGTAAACGGTGTGCTTGTTTGGCATCCTACGCAACTCACTTGCGAGTTTGACGCGTTGTGCCTCACCCCCAGATAGGGTCGTTGCTGGTTGTCCGAGACGGATGTAGCCCAGTCCAACGGCGTTCAAGGTGTCGAGAGTGCGATGTATCTTACGATGATGTTTGAAGAAGTCAACAGCGTCTGCAACGGGCATTTGTAAGACGTCGTGGATATTGCGTCCTTTCCACGTAACTTCCAGGCATTCTCGGGTATACCGTTTCCCATCACAGATATCGCAAGTAATCCAAACATCGGGTAAAAAGTTCATCTCGAGTTTAATTGAACCCCCGCCACTGCAGGCTTCACAGCGTCCACCTTTGACGTTGAAACTGAACTGCCCGGGCTTGTAACCCCGCTCTTTCGACAACTTGGTATCGGCGAAAAGTTTTCGAATTTCGTCAAAGACTTTGGTATACGTAGCTGGGTTTGAGCGAGGCGTTCGTCCAATGGGGGACTGGTCGATGATGATCGTTTTGTCAACGTGTTCCATCCCTTCAACAGAGGTGTGTCGTCCAGGTAACGTCTCTGCTCGATGGACCTCTCGTAAGAGCGCAGGAGCAAGAATTCCAGACACAAGTGATGACTTCCCAGAGCCCGACACTCCGCTAACTGCAGTCATACAGCCGAGTGGGAAGGATGCTGTGATATTCTGAAGATTATTATGGCTGGCGCCTTTGATGGTGAGTTGCTTTTTGCCTGGTTTGGTTCGCTGTTCCGGCCACGGGATGGTTTTCCGGCCGCTCAAGTACGCGCCCGTAATCGATGCCTCTGTTTTCATGACTTCTTCTGGCGTACCGTTGGCAACGATGAGGCCTCCTTCAAGTCCTGCTCCGGGGCCGAGGTCGCACAACCAATCTGCTTGCCGAAGGGTGTCTTCATCGTGTTCGACTACCAACAGTGTATTGCCCAAATCGCTGAGTTCTCGAAGGGTTGCGAGCAGTCGTGCATTATCCCGCTGGTGCAAACCAATTGATGGCTCGTCAAGAACATACATGACGCCCGTGAGTCTACTGCCGATTTGGGTTGCAAGTCGGATGCGTTGACTTTCGCCCCCGGAAAGTGTGTTGGCTTTCCGGTCAAGGGTAAGATAGTCCAAGCCGACGCTGTCAAGGAAACCCAAACGATTCTCAACTTCCTTGATGATTTCCGTTCCAATGAACATGCTTCGTTCGTCAAGTGGCTCAAGGATGTCTTGGTAGGCATCGGGTGGGCCGTCTCCTTCAGGGTCCCAAGCACGTACCAAGCCAAGTGCATCATGAACCGAGCACTGGCTAACTTCGGGAAGTCTGATGCCACCAACTGTGACATAGCGAGCTGCCCGATTCAGTTTCTCTCCGTTACATTCTGGGCAGTCCAGATCTGTCATACAGGCAATCAGGCGGTTTCTTGAGCGTTCTGATGTAGTCTCAGTATACGTTTTCTCCAAGCGAGGAATGATGCCTTCCCATGGCTTGCTGTACTTGTATTGGGAGCCGTTTTCAGATGTGAATTCAAAGTGGATAATCGTTGAACCTGAACCGTGAAGGAGAATATCTTGCTCGTCTTCGTCAAGAAGTTCAAAGGGGAGGGTCGTCGATATTCCATAATGGCTACAGGTACATTCCAATAATTTCCGATACCACGAGGGGGACATCGACTGGCGCCACGGTACGACGCATCCGTTGGCAACACTGAGCGTGTGGTCGACGATGAGTTCGGTATTGAATTGGCGCTGAACGCCCAATCCCTGACAGGTACCGCAGGCACCGAGGGGCGAATTGAACGAGAAAACTCGTGGCGAGAGTTCGGGCATGAATGCACCGTGGTCCGGGCAGGCAAAGTCCTCCGACCAAGCAATCGTTTGACCCTTCTCCGTTTCATGCGAGCGAGAATTCTTGGATGTGACGCTGCCCTTTGAAGGCGCTTCCAAACTCTCCACGGCCAAGGTGCCGCCACCCAAACGCAACGCTGACTCAACTGCTTCAGTCAGGCGTTGTTTCCTGTCTCGTGTGCACCGAAGGCGGTCAATTCGCACGTCAATATCATGCCGGAAGTTTTTGTCGAGGGTTGGTGGAGTTTCAAAGGAGGTTTCGTGCCCGTTGACTCGGCCGTTCAGGTAGCCCTGTTCAACCAGTTGGCGGAATAAATCAACGTGCGTTCCTTTGCGTGCCCGCACTACTGGGCTCCAAACGGCAACGCCGTGGCCTTCCATTTTCCAGAAAATATCGTCAACGATTTCCTGTACGGTTCGTCGCGCTACTTCCTTTCCGCATGTTGGGCAGTGAGGTTTACCAATTCTGGCCCAGAGGAGACGAAGGTAATCCTGAATCTCGGTGACGGTTGCAACGGTTGATCTGGGGTTATGGCTGCCCTGTTTTTGATCGATTGAAATGGCAGGAGAGAGTCCTTCAATAGAATCACAATCTGCTTTTTTCATCTGCCCGATAAATTGGCGAGCATAGGATGACAGGCTCTCAACATAACGCCGTTGTCCTTCTGCGTAGAGTGTATCAAACGCCAGACTGGACTTCCCTGAACCAGAAACGCCCGAAATGACGACAAATTGGCCTTTGGGAAGGTTAACCGAAACATCTTGCAGGTTGTGGGTACGAGCCCCCCGGATTTCGATCCACCCGTCATCACCTGCTTTGCTCAAGGGCGACCCTCCACTCTAAGCGGGGTGCCAACAGTTCTTCAAGTCCTGCTTTCACACCATCCGAAGATGCTGGCTAGGTTCTGCTTTCACACCTTGAAGGATTTGGGTGGTGGGGCTTCAAAACGAACGGGGTCATCATGCTCTGGATGGAGGAATTCCAAGGCGTGGGCATGAAGCATAAGTCTGCGATGAGGGTTGGTTTCTGCACCGTGCAGTTCGTCCCCTACAACGGGTGTTGCGAGGTATTGCATTGCCATGCGAATTTGATGACGTCGGCCCGTCTCAATTTCTACTTCGACGAGAGACAATTCTTCGTTACCGTCGATCACGCGGTAGTGCGAGATTGCTTCTTTGCCCTTCGGATGCTTTGAATTGACGGCTTTCACATTGAGGAATTTGTCTTCCATAAGCCACGTGTTGATGCTTCCATGCTGCTGTTCGGGAATTCCTTCAACCAGGGCGAGATATTGGCGGTGGACTTCGCGCTCACTGAACTGTTCTTGGAGGTGATTCTTGGTATGTTTCGATTTTGCAAACACCATCACTCCGGAGGTCTCTCTATCAAGACGGTGGACAATAAAGCACCAAGCATCGGCATCGTCCTGCCGCAAATAATCTACGCATCGGCTGTGGAGTGTGTCCATTTCCAATTTGTCAGTAGCGATTGAAAGTAGGTGTGCGGGTTTGTTAACGACCAACAGAAAGTCATCCTCAAACAAAACGTCGAGGTCAATTTTATTCTTTGATTCGGGGGGAGGTGTTTGTTCTATCGCTTTTTGGTGGTCGAGAATTACGATGATATCGCCAGGCTGAATTTCATGTTTCGCTCGGTGTTGAACTTCTTGGTTGACTTCAACGCGGCCTTGTGTCAGCATTTTCCTCAGTTTTGACTTGCTCGTTACTGGATACATGGCTTCGAGAACCGTCAAGAGAACGGTTTCATGTTCGGCCACGTGTTTCATTCTATCACCAGTACATCGATCCATTCCCCAACATCCCCGGATTGCCCGGGTTGCAGGAGTGTAAGAGCATCTGCGCTTGCGAGACTCTCCAAATTTCCTGAGCCTTGGTGGCGTGGCTGGTGGGCCATCATACCTTCTTCAGTGGAAGTGAGTGTGACTCTGCGTAGGGTCAAGCAGTCCTTTGTAGATTTGATTTTATCACATAATTTTGCTCGAACCTTCCACTCTACGGGGCCGTCGGTCTTGAGTGCGTGGCGAAGGTAAGGTGCTACGAGCATCCGGAACACAACGTGGCTGGAGACAGGATTGCCGGGGAGTCCGAAAAGTGGTGTGTTCTTCCACGTGCCGAAAAGCGGGGGTGAACCGGGGCGGATTTTCATACGCCAAAAGTGAATATGCCCCTCTTCTTCCATAATCCGTCGAACGTAATCAAATTCGCCCATGGAAACGCCCCCAGACGTGAGAATAACATCGCATTCCTCGCTTGCGGCATCGAGGCTTGCCCGCAATGCGTCCATTGAATCATTTACTGAAGAATATCGCTTGGCTTCATGGCCCATCCATTGAACAAGTCCAGCGAGTCCATAGGAGTTTGATTCGTATATTTCCCCGAGTTTGAGTTCTGTCCCGGGTGCTTTGAGCTCGTCTCCTGTTGACAATATGCCTACGACAAGAGGTTTGTACACGGGCACTGTAGCGTAACCCATCGTTGCACACAGGCCAACTCGAGAAGGAGTGAGGAGCGTTCCTTGTTTGAGCGTCACCTCGCCTTGAGTGAGGTTTTCACTCATCTTGCGAACAAAATGCGGTTTGGGCGCTTCAAGAAGTGTGACCGTGGCTTCATCTTCTGCAATTTCGCACCGTTCAATTTGCAGAATCGAATCGGCTCCTTCTGGCATCGGTGCGCCCGTCATGATTCGAAATGCCTCGCCTTCGTTCAGAACGTGTGTTCGATCTTGTCCTGATGCTGCTACAATACCTGAAATTTTCAATGTGAGGGGATACGTCGCTGTCGGGTGAAGACGGCATGCAAATCCATCCATCGATGAATTATCAAAAGGAGGATCGTTGACTTTACTCACAAGGTCTTGAGATAAAATACGCCCGTGAGCATGGTCCAATTCACATTCCTCGGCTCGAGGAGAAGGGAGTGTGTTGAGTGTGATGGATTGGGCATCCTCAACGGGAATAAAGTACGGTACGCCCTCCATGTTGGGGGCAAATCGTAGTGATGTTTGAGGATGTGGGTAGACGGTAAGATGATGTGGGTCTGTTCAATGCCCAACCATGGTGGATGAAGCGGCGCTTCAAGAAGTGATTTTCACCACCTTCCTCACAAGTGGGACTGCGACCTTGATTGCTGCAGCGATTGGCGTGCCTCTCGGCGCGTGGTGCGCCCGACAACATGCATCGGTTTTTTCGAAACTCCAAACCATCATCACGGCACTCTACGGCCTTCCGCCAGTGGTTGTTGGAGTGTTCGTTTATTCCCTCTTTTCGAAAAGTGGAGCCCTCGGTGGACTGGACCTCTTATTCACTGTTGAAGCGATGATCTTTGCCCAAACCTGTTTGATTCTACCCTTGATCTGGGGCGGTTCATGGGCGGCCTTCGAAGCGGTGGGTGATGATTACAGCGATACGTTGGGAACCTTGGGTGTGTCTCCGCGACAGCGTTTGATGTTAGAGGTGGGATTGGCAAAAAATGGCGTGTACCACGCAGTTATCCTCGGTTTTGGTCGGGCGATTGCCGAGGTAGGTGCCGTGATTATGGTCGGTGGAAACATTTCTGGAAAGACGAGAGTCATGACAACCAGTATCGTTCTCGAGACTTCGAAAGGAAACATGGACCAGGCGGCGCTTTTGGGCTTGCTCCTCTTGGGATTATCTCTTGCTTTAGTCGCCTTTGCATCCTTTGCGCGTACGCAGCGAAGACGGAAGAAGCCCGCCTTGCTGGGTGAGCACGTCCTTGCCGCAACTGCCTTTCAGGGCGAGAGTGAGCGGGTGATTTCCCTTTCAAAAAATGAGAATCGCCTGCTTGAGGATGTTGAACTTCAGCTTCAACCGGGCACCATCATCTCTGTGGTAGGCGAATCTGGGGCGGGAAAATCTACGCTGTTACGGTGCCTTGCTGGACTCGAGGGTGACGAAGTTCAGTGTGGTCCTGAGGCATGTGTCTTTGTCCCACAACGCCCCGTTCTTCTTACACCGAGTGTCGCCGAAGAATTGTATTTTTCATCTCAATATTTCCCATCTCTTCCCCCTTCGGCACGTTACTATCAAAACAAATTCTCATTGGGTCACCTCAGTGAGCATTCGACAGCAAATCTGTCGGGTGGTGAACGACAACGATTGGTTTTAGCACGCCAACTTTCGCTCGCACCTTCTCTCTTATTGCTTGATGAATGTACTGCAAATCTTGGATGGAAGCATATTCAGGCGATTGAAGATGAACTCATGAGGCTCAAAAATGAAGGAGTCTGTATCGTCATGGTCACCCACAATATCCTTCAAGCCAAGCGCTTAGCAGACGAGGTCGTTGTTCTCCACGAAGGAAAACGTCTCTCGGATGATGACCCGCTGGTCAAGGGCATCCTCACTGGGTCGTGGATGAATCAGTAGGCACGAAGAAGGCTGGTTGACCCCCTATGGTATAGTTTGCAATGAGGTCTTGACCTTGGTTTGTAAGATAGTCCAGGAAGGTCGTACTCGCAACAGAAGGTCGGTCCGTAATGAAGATGAAGGAGTAAGGGTTGTACAACACGTCGTCTTCGTATTCAAACCGGTCAAGTGTAACCTTGTCTTGGTAGTGAAGTGCTGTCCCACGATCTGAAAGTGTGATACAATTTTTTTCGTGGGCCATATTGATTGCCGCACCCATTCCTTGACCGATAGAACGGTACCAATCGCCACTCGGATGAATCCCATTTGAATCAGAGGTCAGTACAACCCCGTGGGATTGGTTCAATTGACGCCAGATATCCTGTTCTTTTTCATGCGTTCCTGAAAAATCTCCTCGCGATATGAAGCAATGTTCTTGTTCTTGAATTTCAAAAAAGGCGTCATCGAGCTGCTCCGGTAGGGAAATTGGAGAAAGGAGTACAAATGAATTCCATGCCAAGAGGGTTCGTTCAATTCCATAGCCTTGCTCGATGAAGGTTGCTTCTTGTTCGGGGGAGTGGACAATCAGGGCGTCAACGTCTTTGTTTTCGCCAAGTTCCAGAGCGGCTCCAGTTCCAACTGCAACATATTCAATTTGAATCTCATGTATGCGTTCAAAATCTGTAATAAGAAGATCGAGTAATCCGGAATCTCGCATCGATGTGGTCGTTGCTAAACGCAACGTGCTTGTATCATCATCAAGGGGTGCAAAGCACCCTGAAAGTGGTATCAACAGAAGGGTGGCGAAAAGAACTTTGAAATCCATCTTAATCGAATTTCATTTCGTTGCCACACTCTGGGTAGGTGCATGTCACCGTGTACCGAGAGCGTTTTGGCTTTGGGATCTTTAGCATTGAACCACACATATCGCATTGAACCTTGAGTGTCTCAGGACCTTTGGGTGCTTCTTTGTCGGTGAGTGTCCTTCCAACATCTTGAGACCAACCGAGAGAATCGGAATACTTGTCTTTGGAAGCAGATAGCTTAGATTGCTTGAGCGAGAGTCGCATCTTGCGTTTACGCTTGCCTTTCTTTTTTCCAGGTGGTGTCTTTGCCGCCATAGGACTCATCTACCGCTGGGCGTAGATGTATTCAATCACTTCGGCTAAAATCTTCATCCACAGGCTTTGGTGAAGTCAAGTATTCCTTGCTGTCACTCATGCCGTCAAGGAGACGTGAAAACCCTGTTTTAACAGTCATCAAAATAGTACTGTTATTTTGTAAATATGATGCCGTCGTCGCCCTCTTGTTGATGGTACATTTGCTTAAGCATCACACTACCAACGTCGATTGGATGGGTTTCATTTTTGCTTGGTATCGTTAGTTTTGTGAAATGTTTAGGGATTAATGATAAGAATTCATCTACAGATACGCCAGCTACATTCTTGAGGTGATGAGGTAGAAATTCGATAATTAATGTATTACAATTTGCAAGTATTTTTTCCATACCTTGCATGGCAAAGTATTCTGAACCCTCAATATCAATTAACACCAAATCAAAATTCTCCTCATCGAGATATTCATCGAGGGAATGGGCTTGAACGTCAATTATTTCTGGATTATCATAGCGATACATGTATTCATTATTTTTAGGAACGCGCTTGCTGCCACCCGAATTAACCACATTCATTTGAAATTCGATTGTTTCTGTTTTTGAGCTTGCAGCGATATTATGGATCGTTATATTTTCTGATTTGTTGAGGTGTAAATTGGTTTCTAGTAGACTGTAGTTGTTTGGGTTGGCTTCAATACCAACTACGTTCTTACAATGATTCGAAATTGGAATGGCGATTGAACCAATATGTGCTCCGACGATCAAAACGTTCGAACTGCTGGTGGTTAACTCATTTATTCTGGATACTTCATCTAATCCATAACTTCCGAATTTTCTGAGTTTGAATCCTACCTCAAGGTCTCTCGGGTCTACTGCTAAGATGCCGTTTTTACTGTCGACAATGACGGATTTGACTCCATCTCCTAATTGTCGACCGATCTTTGCTGACTTTCTATTCATTCGAAAGAAGTTTATTCTCCAAAATAAGGATTTAAGCATAATAATCCCTCATTCCAATACGTGCGATTCGCCATTTTTTGGCTGGTGAACAACATGGCCTTGCTTCTCGAGCGCTTCCACGAGCGGGGGGCGAGCGTGATTCGGGTCTGTATGGTAAACAATCACATGTTTGGCCTCGCAAGCTTTAGCGAAGTCAAGTATTTCCTGGTGGCCAGCGTGTGTAGAAAAAGAAAATTGTTCGGTTGGTAATGCTATGTCGGTTGAGGTCCCGTATATCTCAACACGGCCCGTTTCCAAAAGACTCCTTCCACCCGTATCTTTTGCTTGATATCCTGTAAAGAACACAGCATTACGGCCGTCGTGACGAAGACGATTGAGATACCAGTGAGCAGGACCTCCATTGAGCATTCCGGAGGTCGTTACAATGACATCTGCCTCGAGGGCTTTTTTCTTATCTGATTTACTTGAAACTCGTCTTGTCCATCGCCAAGCACGTTCAAACTCTTCGCTATCACGAAGCATGTCAGGATATTCCATGTGAATTTTAGCTACACGCTTTCCCATTCCATCAACATGAACGTCGAGGTGGGGGAGATGGCGGTGAAGTAACATGACAACGTCCTGCGTCCGACCGTTTGCGAACGCCGGGATAAGTACTGTTCCACCTTGACGAACCACACGGTCAACTGCATCGATAAATCTCTGAATCTCTTCCTGCTTTGGAGGGTGATCACGCCCCCCATAGGTACCTTCTACGAAGAGAATATCTGTCTTAACAGGTTGAGCGCCTGCAACAAGTGGTGAATCTCGTGTATCAAAATCACCGGTCAGTAGAACGGTATGTGTAGGAGTTTGAATGTGAAGCATAGCAGCTCCAGGTATATGACCAGCTGAATG
>QQSD01000032.1 GCA_003602485.1 Candidatus Poseidoniales archaeon
TGATGCTACCCCGCATACGGTCGGCCTGAACGATTGCACCGATACCAAGAACAACAACAAGGGTCACAACGGCGAAGCCCCATGCACCGCCTTGCAGAGATAGAATCGCTCCGAGCAAGATGATGACCCAACCGCCCAAACTTAGTTTGGTTGCGGTATCGGGAGAACCTGAAGGAGCTGATGAAATCGTCTTTTCAGGGCTTGTAGCCTTCACAGGTTCAGGTGCAGCCTCTTTTGGCGCTTCTTCTGATTCTTTGGCAGCCTTTGCTTTATCCAGTAATCCACTCATTGTCAATCCCCGTTATTTCCCCGTTTGGCGGACGGGATTATGAATGCCACCCCTATTTGTGAGGGCAGACCTGATGTTTCAAAGGTAGAGATTAGAGGCCGGGAGCGGATTCTCTCCACTCTTCTTCGCCTTCTTCATCTTGGTTGATGAGGCGGCGGCCTGCTACTGCACCAGCAAGGGCAATCATTGAGATGGCTGGAACCACTTCGAAGCCTGGGAGGTAGACACCACGGACATAAACGGTGATCATCTGGGATTCACGGTTACATCCACCGTTTTGACAAGCAAATTCGGATTCAGCATAAAATTCGAGGACGTGGTATGCGTCGGACCAACCTTGGTTCTTCGGTGTTCGGACCATGATACGAGCTGTTTCAGGAGCAGTGTTGGGTTCAATGGTAACGACGTTTTGTGGAAGGTTGACCGTAAAGCCTGCTTCTTCAAGTGTCTCACGTGTGTTCTCGGTGACACCGATCTTCATACGATCGATTTGGTTGCCGAAATTGTAGACCTTGAACTGGAAGTTCTTGTCGGTCTTTGGCATGAGTTGGACAAAGGGTTCAACTGCTTCAACTTGGACGATACTGAATTGCATGATGTTGATCAATGCATTCACTTGAGAAGATGCAGTGTTGGGGGGAGGAAGGTTGTTCAGTTCCTGAACCGATGCAGAGACCGTCAATTGGCGGGACTGCATCTGCATGTATGGATTGGCACGAACAACCACTTGGAAGTCAACTTCCTGACCCGCACCGACATACATGTCACCGGGAGCCGCTGTTGCCAAACCATCACTGGTGACTTGAATAGCAACCTTCTCAACATAGGCAGTTGGGTTGGAGACCGTACAGGTCGTATATCCAGTAAGCGTTGCACCTGGTTTAACTTCGACTTGAATTTGACCGGGAGCACATGTCATGGAAACCGCTGCACCAGAGATCTGGGCAGAGGCTGGAACCGCAACAAGAAGCAACGAACACAAGTAGATACCAAGCAATGCTGTAACGCGCTTCCATCCCGACATAGTCTCACCTATCGTTCTCCCCAACCTTCCCCACCTCATAACCATTATGGGTGTGTTGTGCGAAAACTGGCCTAACACGGCTTCATTAAATCAAGGGAGTGGGCCCGAAGGGAGTTGAACCCCTGACCTCCCGGTTATGAGCCGGGCGCTCTAACCAACTAAGCTACAGGCCCTAACGAGAGCGCGCTGATGAGGCAACATGAACCTTCTCATGCTTGCTAATCAAATTGAGCAAGAGATGATTGTGAGGGTTTGATCCACTCACGCACGTTGCTTTCCATTTCATCGCGGATGGCAGCAGGCACGAAAATCATTGAATGCTCATGCGGTTGAACAAGCGAACGAATCAACGAGGAATGTTCTGCAGCATCGCGCCCGTCCTCAAGGACAATCCCGCCATAATAGGGGAGATAACCTCGCTTGCTGATGCTCGCATGGATGAGATCCAGTTCTGCGTCATATCCCGCTTCTTCCATGGCAGCCTTGACACGAGGCATGACGATATCGCACATTTCAACAGTCAAATGCTGTATCCTCAATGACTTGTGATAGTCCTTACGTGAGAGCAGGCGTTGTGCTCGACCTGAAAGCAATTCATCGGCGTGGCGCGCCCAGTGTGGCAATGCAACTTTGATGTGAGCATCCGTGAGGATGGTGTATTCAACGGCTGAAAGGTCTTCATTCAGCAGCATGTTGGAAAGTTCCTCACTCACGACCAAATCACCGTCAGCAGCCAAGGCCCTTGCGCGTTCGAGCATGCTTACAAGATAGGATTGAGTAAGCATGTTGACCTTGTGAAAGTAGACTTGCTGATACATGTGGTAGCGAGTGACAAGGTAGGCTTCAATCGCTGGAAGACCCCACTGCTTGACATAGAGTCCGCCGTCGTCACCGATTCGAAGTGCACGGATGACGCGGGCACTGTCAAAGCCCCCAATTTGTGCACCTGTGTTGGCTTGGTCACGAATCATGTAATCCATGCGGTCAACATCCAATTGACTGCTGACAATTTCCTTCATGAAACGGGGGATAGGGACTCCATCATGCTCATCTTTTCCGTCCATCAAGGCAAACAGCCGTTGCAGACGCTCTTCTCCTAAAACCAACCTCAACGCTGCACCGATGGCAGTGTCAGTTGATTCCAAAATCCTGCGGCCCCATTCTTCATGGGATGCGTAGGTGGCGTAGACGCGTGGCGTTTCCAAAAGGTGGGAATAGGGAGGATGACCAATATCGTGCAACAGAGCAGCGAGTCGTACCAATTCCTCATCATCGTCGGAGAGACGCCCAGGGTGAGCCTCTTCGAGATGTTGGGCTAATTCTCCTGCGAGATGGTAAGCGCCAAGTGAATGTGCAAAACGATTGTGAGTTGCTGCCGGAAAGACATACTCACACGTCGATAGTTGTTGAATCGAACGGAGGCGCTGAAATTCGGGTGTATCAATGATGGAAGCATGGTGGGCTGGAACGAAAATATCGCGGTGGATTTCATCCCGAATCACACGGTCCCGAGGCTTCATGATGGTAGGCCGTCAAATCACGGCTTTATAGCGGTTCTTGGAAATAGGCCCATCGTTTTCATGGCGAAGCAATAAACAGCCGTTTGATTTCCAAAGTTCATGGCCGACCCCGTGAAGGGCTTGATGGACAGCATCACCAACGATGACCCTGAAACGCGTGGCCAACAATTGTGGGTGATGTTTGCCCTCGCCATGTTCCTTGTTGCGACACTCAACTGGTATGCATACATTCGTGAACCTGAAGTAATTCAGGTAGAACAGTTATTGGAATACAAAAATGAAATTGTGAAGTTGGAAGGTGAATTGATTTCTTGGGTTGAAGACCCTTATTCCTCGGGCGATGACCGAGTCGATGCCATCATCGATGATGGAACAGGTGTCGTAGAGGCTCGTTGGTACCGACCCGGCAGCATGCCACCGATAGGAACCACAGTTACCGTTATGGGTGACGTGATTGAATACGATGGTCGGATTTGGATTCAATCATTGGGAGCAGGGGCATTCGAATGGAGTGCAAGTGACCTACCCGAAGTTGAGGTATTGGCAATTGCAGATGTTGCAATGGACCCGGCAGCCTATGCGGGGCAAGTGATTCAACTGTCAGGATTCCTCGGAGAATCCGTCTCACCAGACGCCACCTTTACATCGGCCTATCTTGGTGACCATCCGAACTACGGAAATTCCGAACATCAGATGCACCTCATTATTCGCTCCTCAACTGGACAATGGATTGAAGCCACCTCAAAGGTCGAGGTCCAAGGGATACTAAGTTACCAACAGCGAGACTTGCGATGGAGCTTACAAGTTCAAGGCCCAGAGATTTTGGTGGACCGAGCACATATGATTCACATACCACAACTTGACTGGAGTGCCGAAGCAACCTGGAGTTATCAATCGGGTCAAACCGTTGAAATGGCCGGTCTGCTTAGAACTGGAGATGAAGATTGGACGCTGGTGGGACCGAATAACAGGGCTATTTGCGTCATTCCAAGCGATTTAGACCGTGCATTGGAAGCCAATACTACGATGGACAATACCTTGCAAACCGTTCAAGGGCGCTTGCTATGGTCTGCCACAACATCGTCATGGTGTATTGATGCGAATGAAGGTGCTGAACGGCGGTTGGTTGATCCACAAACGCCGATGAATCTGATGGCGATGCTTTCTGCCAACCCTATCGGATTGGTTGAAGACCCGGATGCAACATACACCCTTTCTGCATACATCAAATACGCTATCGAACCAAGTGTCGAGGATGAAGAAGGATACCTCGTGGACATGGCTGCTTACATGCCTGGTTGGACAACCGTGGCCGCAACCTTCCCAGGACCCTCTACAGCATGGCTTGAATCAGGTCAGAATATCATTGCAAACGTGTCGGTTATGTGGGATGATGAAGACATGCGAATCCGATTGGTGGTTCACGACTACACGCTTGGCGTCGTCCCGTCTTCGAGAGGGTTACTATGGGATGATGGAGCAACTCAGTGGAGTTATGCTCGAGACCAAAATGTTCTCTTGGATGGAGAAGCGGTCAATGAGGACGGAGCATGGCGACTTTACCAGCCGGGCTCGAATCAATCAATTGCCTTGAGTCCACAAGGACAAGCCATCGGCATTGATGAATTGCACAGCGATCAATCCATGACCTGGTCTGGTCGTCTCAGGCAGATGGAAAGTCCCGACGGCATGAGCATCATGTACACCTTGGACCAAGCCGACGCCCTCGACAGCGATGGCGATGGTTTGGGTGACACGCTTGAAGAGTCCTTGGGCTATTCATCAACCTCCGAAGACAGTAACGACGATGGTGTCAGTGACCGTGACGATTACGAAGCGTCCCAAGCATGAGGTGATGGTGTGCTCGAAGGCTATTTCCTTGATTTGGCCTGGCTCCTCGGAGCCCTGTTCTTCGGCGTGGGCCTCGGTTCGCTCACTGGACTTATCCCTGGTTTTCACGTCAACAACGTCGCTTTGATTTTACTCGCTCTTTCACCTGCCCTTCTGGACCTTGGCATCCCCCTGTCAGCAGTGGCTGCGATTATTGTCGCTACTGGAACCGTTCACACCTTTCTGAATTACATTCCTTCAGCCCTCATCGGGGCACCCGATGGAGATACAGCTTTGTCTCTGCTACCCGGTCACCGCATGTTGCTTTCTGGAAACGCTGCACGTGGAGTGGCATGGTCGGCACGCGGTTCCCAACTCGGTTTGTTCCTTTCACTTCCCCTCATTATCCTCGCTCGAATTGCATTCGGTCCTGAATTGGGTTGGTATGATGCTCTGCGCGGTGTTCTGCCATTTGTTCTGCTGACCATTTCTCTGCTGCTTCTAGCAACCGAAACAACACGCCTGGATTGGCCACAATGGGTACAAGGCTCAACCCGCGGGCTCCTTGGAAAAGACTCTCGATTCGCCGGATTCATTGCGGCAACTGCCTTCTTTTTGCTGGCTGGACTCTACGGATGGGGCGTATTCACGCTCCCTGCTCGCTCACCTGTGGGCATGCCCGATGCGAGTCTCTTGTTGCCCAGTCTCGCTGGACTCTTCGGCATCGCAAATCTTCTCGACATCTACGCAACGACCTCTCACCTGCCTCCACAAAAAGAGAACTGGGCATTGCCTCCCGTACGCCCGCTCATGGTTCCGTGCTTTTGGTCAAGCGTCGCAGGTGCTTCGATGGGTGTTCTGCCGGGTATGACTGCCTCCCAAGCTACGGTCTTGGTAATGGGCGGAAGGAATCTTGCAGCCAAGGCACAAGGCAAGCAGGGCTACGGTATGGATTGGGAGACGCGCCGCCTCACGGAAATGACCGATGATGAATTGCTTGAAGTCGCCAAAGCAGAAGCCGAAGAAGGCGTTGAGGGACCACAAACAAAACAGGATCTCGAAATCATTGCCATTCTCTCTGCAGTCAACACTGCGGTGACCGTGATGGTTCTCGGGTTCCTCTACATCATCAGCCGCTCAAGGTCGGGTGCTACCCTTGCGCTCAAGATGATGTATCCAATTGAAACATGGGCATCGCTTGAACCGACCTCGGATTTTATCCGCCTCTTAGCAGTCACACTAGCGGCAGGCCTACTCGCCATGCCCATGATGCGCTATGTTGGGATGGGGATGCTCCGTCTCCACGCTGCAATTCCTCTCCAGCAAATGGTCATGGGCGTCATTCTGTTCGTGGTTGCACTCGTATGGTTGTCCACTGGTTTTGTCGGAATAGGTGTCCTCATTGTGGGCACCATCATCGGACTTCTTCCACCTCGTATCGGAATACGACGCTCTCACGGAATGGGTATTATTCTCGTACCGATTATGATCTACACCTTTGCCCAGAAGTTTGACAGCTTCGGATTTATTTGAACAGGACGTGAACCCATGAAAACAACAACTGCAGCCTTGACCCTTATCAGCCTCTTTTTGATTTCTCTTGGTGCCCCCATGGCGCATCAGAGTCTTCAGCAAACTAACGCCTTCGAATCATCAGGCCGCTCTACCGCCTGCAGTGGAGACATTTGCATCAACGAAGTCATACCAAATCCTGCTGGACAGGACGATGGAACCTACCCCAACGGTGAATGGTTTGAATTGACAAACGGTGGTACCTCAGACGTCGACCTGTCCTCTTGGAGCGTGCAGACAAGTGCGGGCAAATCATTGAATTTTGATTCCAACACCATCGTCGGCTATCAACAAGGAAATACTTCGTCATGGACCATTAGTCCGGGCGAATACATGATTATTGCTCGAAATGGAAATAACAACTTTTACCTCACCAATACCGGGATGACTCTTTCACTCTATGACAATAACAACAACATGGTTCACGAAGCAACATGGGGTGGCGTTGCCTCTGGGAAAAGTTACGAACAGGATTCAACCAATCCTACTGGAAACTGGATTCCAACGGGCTCACCATCTCCCGGCCAAGTGAATACTGCAGGCGGACCGACGGTCACCATTCCCTCGGACTTGTTGATCACCGAAGTGATGGCCAACCCTTGGCCCTCCTACGACAACGATGTGTGGCCTGGTGGTGAATGGGTTGAACTCATGAACACGGGAACTTCAGATATTGACCTTACTGGCTGGTGGCTTGAGGATGCAGCGGGAACTCAACTCCCCTTCAACACCACTCATTTGGTCAATGCAACCTCGAATCCTTCGAGTTACATCATCAGTCCTGGTGAACACAGAATCATCGCCATCAACGGAACGAGTGCCTATGGTGTGCTCAATAACGGCGCGGAAACACTGACGCTCAAATGGCCGAATGGTAGTGCTTCTCAAGAAATCTCATGGTCCTCAACCGTCCAAGGCTTTGCTTTGCAGCCATCTGCTCAACCCGGTGGACTGTGGGGCTATGCACCCTACCCCACACCTGAAGGACCCAACCCTATGGACATCGCACTTATGCCGCGTCAGGTCATGGAAATCCAGTTCACAGAAATCATGAGCAACGCTACGAGCGATGGGTCATCCTTCCCTGACGGTGAATGGGTCGAACTTCACAACTCAGGAACGATGGATTTTGACCTGATGGGATGGAGCATCATCGACGGTCTTGGAAATATCACGCATCTTGACCCAGGGTCGCTGGTATTCAACAGCACCCAAGGCTCCACGATGATCAACGCTGGTGAGCGAAGGTTGGTTGAATTTACCTTTGACACCGAACTATGGGACGATTATAACCACCTCTTCCTGAGAGACCCGAGCGGTCAAATTGTTGACACAGCCCTCTACACAACTGATTACGGCGAGGACATTGCCCTCGTACGTGGTGAACAAACCACGGACCCATGGTCGCCCGCTCCTTGGAAGACACCAGGCCAACCTGAGCCAGGAAGTACTCCATCCAGCGGTACCATTCAGTTCTCTGAAATCCTCCCCGATGCAGTTGGTGCTGACAATCAAATGTGGCCACTCGGCGAATGGTTGGAATTGCACAATTACGGAACAATTGACGTTGACGTGGGCGGATGGAAGTTGCAAGCACCTTCCCGAAGCCTCACACTTCACGAATACAACATGCCCTTGCAATCAACCTCGGTCATACCCGCTGGTGATGTCGCACTCATTGCTCTCAACGGCACAAGCAGTTTCTACCTCAAGCACACATCCGCTGATTCCATTGGTCTCATGGACATGGCAGGAGCAACCGTTGACACCATCGCATGGTCTTCAACCATCGAGGGAGAATCGCTCATTGCACCAAACAGTTCACACGCAGGTGTTGGACCTGACAATGCACAAGCTACTGGCGATTGGATTCAATCCGCATGGGCCACACCTGGCGAACTCAACCCTACATGGCCGGCTTACAGCGGACCAACGAGCCTGAACATGACCGAAATCCATCCCTATTGTAACGATGATTCATTGACACCTACTGAGGATTGGGTCGAATTCCTGAACTCCGGTAACGACCCGGTCAATTTGAGCCGATGGTCGGTACTCAATGCTGATGGTGAGCGACGATTCATTCGCAACGGAAGCCTGTGGTCCGCAACGAGTTCGGCACCAAGTATGACTCTTGACGCTGATGAGCGTGCAGTATTCTTGCTCGACAAATGGATGTTAAGCGGCCTTGGAGACAGTATTGACCTGCTCAACCCAGACGGAGACTCAGTGGATAACGCCATGTGGTCCATCGTCACAGACTGTCAAACCTTGGTTCCCGGCAATACGACTCAGGACGAATGGCGTCACAGTTTGTGGCCTACACCGGGCGAAGAAGAGCCCGATATCGCTAATTTTGCATCTCCGGATGAAATCCGATTTACTCGTTTCATGCCAGATGGTTCCACCAGCATTTCAAGCAATCTTGAATTTATTGAAATCAGTAACACTGGCACGAAATTGGCAGTACTCAACGGTTGGACAATGCGTTCAACTTCGGGAGCAGGAGTCGAGTACGACACCACCATCACCAGCATGATGATTCAACCTCAATCTTCGGTGGTTTTGACCAACGACGCTGACGCACTCGGAGTCTATGAAGACGGTATCCTCGTTGACATCAATGACGCTTTGAACCGCTCGCTCTACCTCACCAATTCGGGAGCAGCCATTCAATTGTTGGACCCTTCCGGTGGTGAAGTTGATGCCTTCGTATACGGTAACGGATTGGTGACCATAGAAGGCTGGAATGGAATTTCCCTGGTCAAACCCATTACCAATTTGGACAATGTCATCTACCTTCGTGGTAGCGGATGTGGCGACGCCCCCGATAGCGATACTGTCGCAGATTGGCATCACCGATGGAGTCGTTTGGGTGGCAGTACCTTCTGCCAAGGCGATACCATACAAAGCACGGGTACTATGACACCACTCATTGGACCCGAAAACGGACTTGTTGACTTGCTCGCTTGGATGGAAGGAGCCACCACAACACTCGACGTCCACATGTATCAACTCCACGACGCTCACCTCGTCAACGCACTCATCGCAGCCCAACAGCGTGGTGTTCAAGTCAACGTCGTTCTTGATTACGGAGACAGTTGGTGGAATCAGTACGACCTCGATACAAATCGGGGCATGGCAACCACACTACTCGCTGCTGGAGCCAGCGTATATTGGTTCGGTGACATGGGTGAAAACCCCTATGCCTACATTCACAGCAAGGTAGCCGTTCGTGATAATGAAAGTGTATGGATCGGTTCTGGGAACTGGAAATCCTCCTCACACCCTGAGCCCGGAGAGCGTGGAAATCGTGATTGGGGCGTCTTGATTGAAGATTCAGCCTTCGCCACGATGGTTCAATCACATCTCGGATTTGACCAGGACAATACCCGCAGTCACATCACAGCAGTTACCGCAGCAGATGCCCCCGCAGGGTGGACATTCCCCGCATCAGGTGCGGTATTTGGAAACACGACGACGAGTCTCACAGGCGATTACGAAGCAACCCTCCTGGTATGCCCGGACAATTGCATTGATGCCATGGTAGAAATGCTCGATGGTGCGCAGGAAGAAATTCTCCTTTCCCTGCAATACCTGGATATGGATTGGTCCTATGGCTGGGGTGAAAACCCGATTGTGAGTGCACTTGAAGACGCCGCAGAGCGTGGTATCCGATTGCGGTTGATTCTCAACGGAGCTTATCTCGATGAGGACATCCAAAGCGTAGTTGACAAAATGAATGAAGATTGGAACTTCACGCTTGGTTACGACACTGCCGCCATCGTGATGAGCAGTGACGACATGGTATCCAAACTGCACAACAAAGGTGCCATCATCGATGGCGAATCGGTTCTCGTCTCGTCAATTAACTGGGGAGATTCAGCCCTCGTCCGCAACCGTGAAATGGGCGTATTGGTCACAAATGAGGCCTTTGCCGACGTCTTTGTTGCATCATGGTATGAAGATTGGGACCGAGTTGACAACATAACGGACTCAGACCAAGACCGCCTGCTTGATGCATGGGAAATCGAACACGGGCTTCATCGCCATCGACGCAGCGTTGCAGGAAATGTTGCTGATGAATCGATGCTGGACAATGATGAAGATGGATTGTCGAATTTCGCTGAACAACTCCACGGTGGCGATCCAATGAATGCTGATACGGACAACGATTGCATCCCAGATAGTCTTGAAGTTGCATGGGCTCAAGCGACAACGCTTGACCCGAGTGTTGTCGACATCAATCCACGTGATGCCCTGCTCCTTGCCGACGCAGATGGTGACGGTGTCAATGAAGCAGATGCACTGGGTTGCGACTTGGGGGGCGTTGTCAATGTCCCTGACACCACACCAGAAGTGAATGAAAGCGCAGATGATGACAACGACAGTATCCTCAACGGCGTCGACGCGTGTCCTGACACTGCCCAAGGTGCGGCAACTGACGACAAGGGTTGTTCCTCAGCCCAGCGTGCGGCTCTCGTAGACCAAAATGTTGAGGGCACATCTGGTGAAGCCGGTGAAGCCTTCTTCCTCAGCCTCATGGTCGGAGCGCTCATACTCTCAGGAGGAGCCTATGTCATACTCCGTAAACTTCGAGAAGAAGCTGAAGAGGTCAAGGATAGTCTCACCGAAGCCAACTTTGTGGAATTCACTGCACCCGTAGCAGCCGCAGCCGAAGAGTGGCAGCAGCCTGTATTGAATGCATCAGGACCACACTTGACTCCAGAGATGATGGAGAGAGTTCCCGGATGGACTGAAGACATGGTCAAGCAATATTTGCTTCAAGGATGGACGATGGACCAACTCGCCATCTACTACCAAGAACAGGTTGCTCAGCACGAACCATAGAAGAACATTGAAACAGGACCACCAGTTCCAAGATGACATGGCCATTGGCTTTCGTAGCAGTAACCCAGTACTCAACAATAAATTCCTCGCCAAATTAGCAGGCGTTGAACTCATGACCCTCGAAGGAAGCCTCCGCAAGATAGGATACCTCCTTTCGGTGGTAGTGGTAACAGCATTCATGAGCGCTGTGATTTGTTTGAATGCAGGGGAAAACATGTTTCTCTATGCTGGAGGAATGGCAAGTATTGGATTCATTGGAGGATTCATCATTGCAATGATTACCGTGATTTCGCGACCTCAAAATCCTGGTACATTGATGAGCCTCTATGCACTCTTCGAAGGAGCAGCAATCGGTGGATTTTCACTGATTTTTGAAACACAATACCCCGGTGTTGTTTTGCAGGCGGCATTTGGGACTGTCTGCATTACCGGTTCGATGTACTTCATGTATGCTTCACGAATCATCCGTCCAACGCCGATGTTCAACAAAATCATCGGCGGAATGGTCATGTCCATCATGTTCCTTTACCTCACCTCATTCATTCTGGGAATGGTTTCAGGTTACGATGTCCCCTTCCTTCATTCATCAGGTCTGGTCGGCATCAGCCTCACGCTCTTCATCCTCATCGTGGCCAGTCTAACGCTCATCAGTGATTTTGGATTCATCGAATCGGGTGTCAAACACGGAGCACCCAAGAACATGGAATGGTATGCGGCCTTCGGAATACTGGTCTCGTTGATTTGGATTTATCTTGAAACTGTGCGCCTCCTAGCCAAGTTGCGAACCTTTGTACAGGATTGATGCAGGCATGTCTCGGAAGATTCCGACCGTCGACTACGACCTCGCACGTTCGGCCGATTCAGCGGACCGTGACGCTTTTGTCTATCAAATCGGTAGCGCTCTGAAGGACATTGGTTTCTTCGCCCTCATCAATCATGGAATTGCTCGAGAAGTCATCGATGAAACATACCGGCAATGTGACGCTTTCTTCGACTTGCCAGAAGCAACAAAACGAACCTATCTTCGACCAGAAATGGGGCATCAGCGTGGCTATACTGCTTTTGGGATTGAACACGCTAAGGACAATCCTGCCCCTGATCTCAAGGAGTTTTGGCAAACCGGGCGGCCCTACCCTACCGACGGCACGGTGCCAACGTATCCCGACAACCTTTGGCCAAAGCAGGATGTTGAGGGGTTCCAAGCCTCCACAGAAACATTGTTCACTGCCATGGAAACACTGTCAACCTCGCTGCTTGAAGCATGTTCAATCTATCTCGGACACCCTGCATCGTGGCTTCCTGAAATGGCAGAACATGGCAACACCATCATGCGCATGATTCACTATCCACCTCTTGATGACAGCATGCCCGAAGGGGCTGTTCGTTCAGCTGCTCACGAAGATATCAATTTCATCACACTGCTCGTCACTGCGACTGCTGATGGTTTGGAAGTAATGGACCACGATGGTACGTGGATTCAAGTCGAGGGCGACCAAGATGCTATCATCGTTGATTCAGGAGACATGCTTCAGAATTTGACCAATGGACTCTTCCAGTCCACGACTCACAGAGTGGTCAATCCAAAAGATTCCAACCAACGTCGCTATTCAATGCCCATGTTCGTTCACCCTCGTAACGAAATTGATTTGACTCCACGCAAGGAATTTGTTGAGCAGACCGGGGGCATTGCCAACTATGCATCCATTAAAGCTGGAGATTTTCTGCAACAGCGACTCAAAGAAATTGGTCTCATTTGAGGTGATTGAATGGACGTTGAATCATTGATTCATTCCATTGAGCGCGGTGTTTCACAGGATACGCATGCGCTGAAATCCTTTGTCCAAAGCGTTGGGGAAGGGAAACTTCCGATATCGGAGGCCACTCGCTGGCTCAAAGCCGTACACCAGCATGGCATTTCCGTTGAGGAAACCGTTGTATTGACTGAGGCGATGATCTATTCTGGTGCACGCTTGACGTGGGGGCCGGGAGCACCGGTCGTCGACAAACACAGTACCGGCGGTGTGGGCGACAAAATGTCCTTGATTCTTGCACCTGCACTGGCTGAATGCGGGTGCAGGGTCCCGATGTTGGCTGGACGAGGCCTTGGCCACACCGGTGGGACCATCGACAAATTGGAAGCGATTCCTGGGTTCAACTGCCACCTCTCACCCGAGGCCATGCAGGCTGCTGTTGATTCAATTGGCTGCTGCATTGCTGTACAAAATGAAGCCATTGCCCCGGCTGACGGGGTGCTGTATTCCATTCGAGACATTAGCGGCACCATCGATAGCCTCCCCCTCATCACAGCTTCCATCATTTCAAAGAAGGCTGCAGAAGGACTTGATGCACTCGTTCTGGACGTCAAGTGTGGCTCTGCTGCATTTATGCAAACGATGGAAGATGCCGTAGCCCTTGCTCAATCGATGGTCAACACTGCGGAGGGATTGGGCATCAGGACCGCTGCTCAAATTACCTCCATGGACAAACCGATTGGGACGCATGTTGGAAATGCACTCGAAGTGATTGAATGTATCCAGATCATGCAGGGAGAAGGAAACGACGACACCAGAGAATTGGTTGTGATGCAAGGTGCTGCATTGTTAGCCATGACGATGGAGGGTGTGGATATCCAAGAAGGTCGAAACATGATGAACACCTGTTTGAACAATGGAACTGCGCTTCAACGGTTCAAATCAATGTGTATTCAGCAAGGTGTAGAGCCTGAACTTGCTGAAGAACTCATTCGTTCTCCGACATCCGTTCTTCCTTCTGCTGCGAATCAAACCACCGTTCTTGCACTGGACGATGGATACCTCTGCGACACCAACGCAATGGTCATGGCAATAATCGCAAGGAAGCACGGTGCTGGACGGTTCACTCGAGAGGATGTGATTGTACCCGATGTCGGTTTTGTTCTCCATGCTAAAACCGGGGACAAGGTTAGCAAAAATATGCCACTGTTCACCTTTCACCACCACAATGACTTGGATGAAGAAGATTTGAATTCACTGCAAGAAATCACCACCATTGGCTCGGATTCCTGTGAACCTGTCAAGCGGCATCTCGCAACGGTCAAGATAGACTCAACGAAGCCGTGATAAAGGGGTGGCCTGTCGCCAACCTTGCCGATTTAGCTTAGCTGGTGGAGCGTGGGACTGTTAATCCCAAGGTAGCGGGTTCGAGCCCCACAATCGGCGCCATTATTTCAACTCGATTGGACGGGGTGGTTGGA
>QQSD01000033.1:0-1151 GCA_003602485.1 Candidatus Poseidoniales archaeon
GGGGACACAATCATTTCATCAAGGGCGAACCCGTGCATGCAATACATGGAGGAGGGTGTTGTTCGATACCACTTCGCGAATCCTGACCACTCCCTCTCGCGTGCCATCATTGAACGAGGCATCCCTCAAGGCATCTGTTTCGCAGTTGAGGAAGAAGCGTACTCTTCCACAAAAGAATCCCTCATCACGGTGCTCGAACTGTTTCCAAATGCTCTCACCCACACAATGATGCCTCAAGCAGAGAGCGAACGTTTGGTGATGATTCACTACGATGCATCAACCAAGGACGACACGGAACATCAAAACATCGTGATTGGCTTTGACGATGACATCGCCAACCATCAGCCCGAAGACATCAATATCAGCATCTGGAACATGTTGTCCATTCGGCCATCCGATGGCATCGAGGGGAGCATGAACGATTGGTTCGAACGTGCGAGGTCAGGAAAGGAGATGCCACCCACTCAAAATGGACATTATTGGTGCAGTGCACAAGATCTCGCAGAAGCTCTCCTACGTGCTTTTGAGTTCATGACCCCAGGCATTGAACCGTATACGATTTCAGGACGCCGCTACTGGCAACCTGAAGACACATGGACCGAAGTCAAACTCCTTGCAGACCGCACTCTAGCAGGCCAATCAGGCGAATTCGAACTCAAGCACCTTCTCAACGATGGCGGCCCTGCTGTTGAAGTTGAAGTCCTTGACGGCCAAAATCTTCGTCGTCAACGCCCCAGCATCACTCGTTTCCATGAACTCTTGGAGACACACACCGGAGATGGGTGGAATCCTCGGACCCCACTCAGGCAATCTCTAATGCTCCTCTTGGCCGAATGGACCGATGAACAAGCCTGATTACGTTAGATGGGGCTCGCTAAAGAGGTCGGCGCCCAACAGAGGAAGAAGTAAACTTGCATCTCCCTCAACACAAACATGGGGTGCTTCAGGTCGCATTTTCCCCCAAGAAATCGCTTCTCGAAGTCGTGCACCCGACAAACTTCCATCATGCTCTGGCGCCGTAGTGATGTAGACGGCACTGTCCAAACCGCCTCGGTATTGATTCCACCAAATGACGTGATGTTTGGAAATACCGCCTCCAACCATGAGAGCGTTTGATGTTTCAACGTCCCAAGTGAGGTCACTCATGACCT
>QQSD01000033.1:1387-3315 GCA_003602485.1 Candidatus Poseidoniales archaeon
TCGTTGTAGATCTCTTCCAGAGCCGGCATCACCATGGCTTCGATGATTTCTCCATAGGATGCATTTGGGACGATTACGTTCCCCAGGCGCATTAACGAATGTTCGCCTAATTCGATGTCATCAAGGTCAAACGACCCGTGATAATAGTGCTTGTAGGCTCTTGCTATGTCATGGTCAAGTGTTCCGCAAGTGGTTGAGATCACGTTGAACATCTTTCGCTTGATTGCCTCGACAAAGAAGCCACGCGTGCCTGTAGCACAGAGACAGGCTGGAAAGGACAGCCAATTGGTCACTTTGGAAGGATCTGCGTCAACGGATTGTATCGTTGTGTTCATGTCGTTGAGAATGGTGCGGGCCTGCGCGAATTTAGTGGCTGTAAAGCCACCTGCTGAAGCCATTTGTTCGATAAGGTCTCGTGGAGTCGTGGCTTTCGAAAAATCATAATCAACGACAGGTTGGTCAAAGTCCTCAGGAGTCATCGCCATGCCCACACCTCGCGCCTTTGCTTCATGAAGATGTTCACCAATGTCAATGGGTCAATCCTGCCATCGCTCAAGTTCATGGATGCGGTCTCGGAGCCGTGCTGCTTGTTCAAAGTCCAAGTTCTTCGCAGCCATTTCCATCTCATCACGCAATTCGTTGACCAAATCGCTCCGTTCGTCCTCGGTGAGGGTGGCTGGAAGGTCGTGAGGTTCGTCATAAGTCAATTCAGAATTCGAATTTTCAATTGATTTCTCACCATCATGAGCAGCCGTCCAAGACCCTGCGCCAAGTTTGAGACGTTGGGCCCAATCCCCATCTTTTCGGCCACCTTTCTTTGCGATGAGTCGCTTTGAACCGCCGCCTGTTGTCGTTGTTCCTGCGATGAGACCATCTACGGAATCCCCCATCACTGGAAGGGCTTTGACAATGGTTCGTGGCGTAATTCCGAGTGCCTCATTGTTGGCTTGCTGCCGTTGACGTCGTTCAAGCGTTTGGCGAATTGCCGCCTCCATGGCGGGAGAGAAGCCGTCAGCATACAGGAGGACCTTTCCATGCTGGTTTCGTGCTGCTCGCCCTATGGTTTGTAACAAACTTCGTTCGTTACGCAAGAAACCTTGCCTGTCAGCGTCAAAAATCGCTACGAGGCTCACTTCCGGGATATCAAGGCCCTCTCTGAGTAAATTGATGCCAACGATCACGTCGATGTGGCCCAACCGAAGAGCATTGATGATTTCAGTTCGTTCAATGGTGTCAATTTCCGAATGCAGATGGTGGGCCTTAACCCCCATACGGTTGAGGTAAGCAGCGACTTCTTCTGCAAATTTAATCGTCATTACCGTGACCAAACAGCGTTCAGAGGCATCGACACGTGCATTGATTTCGGTAAGTAAATCATTGATTTGACCGGCGGTGGGGCGAACTTCAATTTCAGGATCAAGCAAACCAGTGGGGCGTAATTCCATCTTGGCAATCCCCTCAATCTTCTGAACCATATCATACATTGATTCAGCATCGGGGTGCTTCTTTTTCAAATCCGCCTCCCCCGCACCGCCCCCTGAGGAAGCATGGAGTAACCCCAACGGCAATTCTTGCCCGGTAGTTTCGCAGAGATGCCGCAATTCTCGCTCACCAGGCGTTGCTGAAACATAGACCATTTGAGGGACAAGGGATTGGAATTCTGGAATTTTCAAAGGCCGGTTATCAGCTGCAGTTGGTAATCGAAACCCGTGTTCTATCAGGCTGTCTTTACGAGATTTATCTCCGAAATACATTCCACCGACCTGGGGCAAACTAACATGTGATTCGTCCATAATGACCAGGAATTTTTTCGGATCACCGTGGAATTGATTGGCGGAGGCGGAAAAGAAATCCAGCAAGCAGTAGGGGCGTTGACCGGGCTCTCTCCCGTCAAAATGCAGCGAGTAATTTTCAATAGATTGACAGTG
>QQSD01000034.1:0-16828 GCA_003602485.1 Candidatus Poseidoniales archaeon
GCCAGTGAGATCTCTTCGGTAACATGTGTTCCGTCGGGTAGTTTAAACATAGTATTCACCTAAAATTCGGGGGTTGTCGCCAGTTGTCGTCGGCGATGGTCAACGCTGTGCCGCCAGCGTGCAAGTCGGCCACCTTGGCCTTGGAGCATCAAGATTCGATAGGGAGTGATGACATCGATCATCGTTCGCTGTTCACCTTCTGACCAGATTTCATAGAGGTCTCCGAACTCGTGTTCAACACAGGCACTCAGGGCGGCTGATGTGAGAGCAACAGCGTGGTCGAGAGCAGGTAGTTGGCCTTGTGGACCTACACTGGCCATAAGTCGGCCACGGTCGTCAAACATCACTGCTTGCTCAACACCTTCCTGCTCTAGGAATCCGGTAAGAAGCCGTTGCAACATGCTCGCTCAATTCCGGTGACACCGATGTAGCCTTCAAGAAGTTTTGCGCTTCAACGCCCATTATTGTTGATTTGGAGACCCTTTGAGATTTTCCAACTGGAAATGCGCTTTGGAACAAGTAGAAACTGGATTGCAGGGGGTCTTTTATTGACTCGTGGAAAAAGTATCGGCAAACTAGACATGAAAAGGAAGGAAATGAGGTGCCTGAAAACTAATTTGAAATTTCAATTGTAAATTTGATTTTCTAATTGAAATTTTTTCCCTCAACATCATGCCGAGAACCCTGAAATTTTCCGTTGTATTGAAACCCTGTAGCCATGCCCATCAACCATGGAAGGGAGTGGGGCGAGCGCAGCATTCCAGATTCCACAATGCGACTCGTGCGACAAGCCAGCCCTCGTTGAACAGGCATATTCGGGGAGAATTTTGTGCGGTAAGCACCTTGCAAAATCCGTGCGAAAGAAGATCAGCAAAGAATTACGACAACAACTCCACCTCAAAAAAGGCGAGCACACGACCATTTTAGTGGCAGTTTCAGGTGGTAAAGATTCGGCAGTCTTGCTCGATAGCCTGGTAGATCTCCTCGGCCAACGACGTGACGTGACCATTGTGGCAGGCACCGTCGACGAGGGAATCGATGGCTATCGTCCACCTTCCATCGATTGCGCGAAAACCTTGTGCGACCGACTTGGAATCACTCATGAAGTGGTTTCCTACCCTGAATTATCCTTTATTGAGATTGATGAGGTTGTCAAACGCCTACCTATGGCGATAGAGAAAGACAACAATGCTCCACGAATGGCGTGTGCTTACTGTGGTGTTTTCCGTCGCCAAGGCATCAACCACCTCGCTAAGCGGGTTGGGGCAGATGTCATTGCACTCGGGCACAATCTCGACGATATGGCTCAAACAGTCTTGATGAACGTGACCAATGGTGACCTCGAACGAACTCTTCGGCTTGCACCTCATACCTCAACCCCAGTCGACGGTCTCGCACCTCGAATTGTCCCCTTAAGATGGGTGCCTGAACAGGAAATCCATCTCTATGCCCTCCATCGCGACCTCCCTCTTCATCACGAGGAGTGTCCAAATGCACGAGGTGCACTACGCTGGCGTCATCGCGAAATGGTGGCAAAAATGGAGGCAGATGTCCCAGGAACTCGTCATGGCCTGGTGAAAATGGCCGACCAGGTCAAATTATTGAGAGACCAAGTTGTCGAATTGGGCGGTCAGCAACATCGTCCTCCAGCCCCCATCGCCTGCCCGAGATGTGGTAGCATGACTTCACAGGATCAGTGCAAAGCGTGTGATATGCGAGACCTTCTCGAAATTGAAGACTGAACTTACAATACGTTGTGAATCAATTCTTCAAGGTCTTGAGGCCGTCCACAATAGTGGCAGCGTAATTCCAAAGGCTCACGAGCCATTACCTTGAGGCGATGTGCTAAGGGTTCACGGTGATTGGTTGTAATGCAGTTTGAGAAGGTGCAGCTGACCACATTGGTGACTTCATCTCCAAGTTCGATGGTCAATTTTTCGGCGACGCTGTAAGCACGAATGATGGCCACTCGGGCATCGGGGGCAACCAGTGCCAAGCGATTCAATTCATCTTGAGTCAATTCTCGGTCCTCGACTTTGATGATGTCTTTGGTTCCCATCTTCTTCGAGGGTACGTTCATCACCATGGAAACGGGAACGGAGGTGGATTTGTCAATGGCCAACATTTCCAAGACTCGCATAGCTTGCCCGGAAGGAATGTGGTCAATGACCGTCCCGTTGCGAATTGCTGTGACACGCCGCATGTTGTGTTCTTGTGCCATCAAGCCTCACCTCCGTCCGCAATTACTTCAGGAACTTTGATTCCCAAAAGACGGCAAAGAAGTGCCATACGCGCAACTACGCCATTGAAGGCTTGTTGGAAATAGCGGGCGTGGCGTGTTCCATCCACTGAGGGGTGGATTTCATCAACCCGAGGAAGTGGGTGCATGATGATCATGTTCTCTTTAGCCCCTTCAAGATTGGATGCGTGGAGTTTGTATGCCCCAGCGACCTTCGTATATTCGTCTTCATCGGCGAAGCGTTCCTTCTGAATTCGGGTCATGTAGACGACGTCAGCGTCGGCAATGGAGCCGAGCAACTCTTCGGTTTCGGTAACATTCGCTCCGTGCTTGGTGAGGTCGTTAACAATTTCAGTGGGCATTTTGAGGAGTTCAGGACTTGCAAAGATCAATTCGCATCCAAATCGAGTGAGTGCGTGGCTCAAAGAATGAACGGTTCGACCGTAGCGCAGGTCTCCTGCTAAAATCACTTTCAGGCCTTCAAGAGTACCGTGAGCTTGGCGAATTGTGAAGAGGTCGAGCATGGTCTGGGTAGGATGGTGTCCTGCTCCGTCCCCACCGTTCAAAATAGGCACGCGGGCGGCGTCCTGTGCATATTGAGCAGCACCTTGCCTTGGATGTCGCATGGCGATGATATCGGTGTAGCCGTCGACCATCTGAATGGTGTCATAGAGCGTCTCGCCCTTGACAACTGATGAGGTTTTCACATCGCCAAGGTTCACAACGTCACCGCCCAGTCGCTTCATAGCGGTTTCAAAGGACATGCGTGTACGGGTGCTGGGCTCAAAGAATAAATTGCCCAATATTTTTCCTTGCAGGAGGGGCAGGTAGGTTCGACCTTCGGCGACAGGAAGCAAGCGTTCGGCATCATCAAGGATGCTCATAATTTCCTCATTGGATAAATCGTCCATTGTGATGAGACCCGGCATACTTTTCCCTCTCTTTTCTGCTACACCCGAAAGACACCCATGAACATTGCCGCTGGATTTCATGTGAGTGTTGGGCCAATGGGATGCCCGGCGGAGTGATTATGGAGGGGTGAAGGCGTGGATGTGGTATGGTCACATGGGCTGATACAGATTCAGCGATTCAAGCCGAGCGCTTGTTACGCACGAAGCGTGTTGAATCCATGGCGATGTACACCGCTTTCGCCATTCTTGGCTGCGCTGTTTGGCTGGCGTGGCCGACGCTCAAGAGTATGATGCAAGGCGATGGGGTTGTTTTGGCCAATTTTGGCCCTCCCTTCGCCCTTATTTTGTGGGGCATTTTCCTCCAAGACCTCGTCTTAGACGACCCCTCTGCGCGTACACGTTTGGGTTCATCCACTGCATTAGCCTGGCCCGTACTTCTCGTGATTGGAGCCTTGGGCATCGACACCGACTCGAATCAGGCGCTTGCTGGAAGCCTCCTCGTTCTTTTCACCGCCTTGGTGGCTCGAAACATGGCCGTAACAACGCTTCGTGGTCACTTTGGCGTCCTGCGTTTCCGAGCCATTCTCACGGGTATAGGGAGCGCATCAGCTCTCGCTCTTGTCGTCACTCAGGTAGATTCGTTCGCCACATTGCCTGGTGGACTGGCCGCTGCTTTGGCGGCATTAGCATGTGGCGATACGGTGTACTCATGGTCGGTAGGTGACGACCAAAAGGTAGAACGAAAGGCATTCCAGAGGAGATTGGACCGTTTGGAAGGGCGACTTCTTGAATTGAAGGCACAGGGAGCAGCGGTCGCTCAAGCGGCAAGTCTGTTGACCACTGCGAAAGAAGAAGGACACCTTGACCCCGTATACGGCATGCGCCTACTTGATGAAAGCGAAGAAGACATGGAACGATCGCTATCGTTCGCAGATGATGTGGAAATTATTCGTCGTGATGCTCTTGATGCTATTGAGAAAGCAGAATCTATCGCTCCAGTCGTGAAACGCCCGAGAAAGGCTTACGAAATGGGGATGCGAGAAGTTGGATTAGGTTCACTACGAGAAGGAGAACAATTGTTCCGTCAATCCAAGAAACGTGCTGGTGAAGTCATCGAATGGTGGAAACAAGCGGAGGATGCCATCACCGAAGCCGTTCGAGCCCTGGACGGTAAGAAAGGAGACGGCATCGCAACCTTACGTGATCTCCTCAAGGATGCAAAGGAAAAACTATCCAAAGAACAACCCCGAGAGGCTTTCGAATTTGCCGTTGTGATTCCCGAGCAACTCGAAGCAGAAGGAGAAGCCCAGGGTCGTGCTGTTGAATCCATCAAAGAGGCACATCGCCAACTCAATCAATCCGACGGATTGGACTTGAAGGAAGGAAAGCAGCGTCTCAAGAAGGCCGAAAATGCTCTTGAGGAAGGTAATGCCAGTCAGGCGATTGGTCTTGCTGACGGAGTGGTTCGCACCCTGCAACGAGAGCGTGCGGCTATGGACGATGTCCTTCGCGCACTCAAGCAGCGAAAACAACTCGTCAAGCGTTACGAAGGTCGAGACGACGAGGCTACCTGGGGAGCAGCGCTCGCAGAGATTGAACGGGCTGCTGACCAGCGGTCGTGGTCTCACGCTGGCATGCTCTTAGAACGCATGACCACTGATTTGGATAAAGAAGGCCGAGCAAGTGGTGAAGCCCTTGAACTCTACGATTATGTGATGGATGAGTGGAAGGTTCTTCGAAACCAATGTGAAGCCGCTGGAATTACCATCACTGATGAGGACCGACGTGCTTGTGAGGAAGCCATTGCACTGTCCGAGGAGATGTTAGGCGTGAGTCGAATAGAAGAATGCCTCCAACACCTTTCTCAAGCAGACGCTGCAATGGAGCGCCTACGACGGCGAATCTGATTACAAATCAAGCAGATTTGCCTTTACGATTTCATCGAATTGGATGGTTCCCGGAACACCCAAGTCGACCGGCATCCCGCCGATTGTCACCATCAAACCAGCAAGATGCGTATAGATGCACAATGGAAGATTCTCTGGGAGGTTTTGATGTTGGTTTCGCTTGCCCATGAGCAGGGTTGCTAGACCTTTTTCACTTGCCAAACCGACCCAAGCATTGGCATTCCATGCGTGCTTTTTGAGTTCTGAAGTTTCCAAATGCGGTGGCACGCTTACGTTATGACCCGACCATTTTTCGCGCCAATCCAAGTCTTGCTCGTATGCCCATTCAATTTTTGACTGTTCAGAAGTGGGCATCGTGGTGTGCCCTAATCCCGCATAGTGATGCAAAACACTTCGCAAATGTGGATTGCGTGAATGGCCTTTGTTGAGTTTTTCAGCGAGGTCAACAGCAGTCATAATTCGACCAGCATCGTAATTCAATAAACTCTGAACGATGATGCCGTGTACCCATTCTTCATCCTCCATGTCTTTCATTGCTAGTTCAAGGAGCGTAAGGGCGCGTTCACTTTGTCCGTTGAGGCGTAAACGTGCGAGTTGACTGAGGAAGATTCGCCGGTCAGTGGGCTGCTTCAATCGCTCCCGCTCAGCGACGACCTGAGCCTCCCTAAGTTGACGTAACATGGCGATATTTTTCCTGGTAATTGGGTCAATGCTCAGCATGGAGCGGACTTCCGGGCTGAGCTTTGTCGATGGATTCAACACCGCAGCCACCCATTTGAGACGAACTGCTTCGATATCATCGTCCCTCAGGAGGGCGAGGCGAGGTCGGGCCTCTCTGTGGTCTCGTTGCGCCAAACTAGCGGCACAAAGTGTGAGTCTTGAGATATGAGCATCTCGTCCACCTTGAAGTGCCAAAAGGTCAACAGCGACCTCCTCTGCTTCGTCCCAACGGTTGATGGCGACCTTGAGGAGCATGGTTGCCTGGGTCTGTCGAACCATGTCCAGACCGACCAATTTTTCTTCGTTTCGCATTGAATGTGATTCAAAGCGATTGAGCGCAGTCTGCCAGTCATCGCTCGCAACGAGTTCGTTGACCTTCCGCTGCTTGAGATAAATCATGTCGCTGATTCCTCGAAGTCTGGTTCGGTCTTCATCCATCGTTGAATCAAATGTAAAATCATCAAGACGGTTTGAGCGCCTCCAAGAGAGAGCCCACACTGCGATAAATGCGATTTGTCCTCCCGAAGCAAGCATCCATGTCAATTGTTCAAGCGTATCCTTTTCCATAACTGAGCACACACTGTCTTCCCAAGAACCACACGCGCTGCCTTGAGGGAGGAAACTGGAATCCCAAAACGTGATCATGGCCAGTGCGAGCAGTAGCATGGATTGGCCGGCAAAGCCTGTGAAACAGAAATTCAACACGTTCGCTTGTTGCACCGGTTCGGCTCGTAGGAGGCGGCTATCTGCAAGACGAATGCCTCCTTTTCCAGAAACATCTTGGATGTCAAGGAAGAGAATTCGTGCTACTTCATACACAAAGAGGAATCCAATAGCCGCTACGTTCAGTAATAAAAACAAGAGCAGAGAGGTCACAATAGGCACCCTAATACCTGCCTGAGGTATGTTTGAAAAGAGTTCAATGAGCCAGAAACCAAGCAACCCCCCCTCCTCCATGTAGGTACTTTGGAGCCGATATTCTGGAAGGTTGATGACGCGGTCGGAATGTACAAACATGTCCGGATTATACAGTAGCAGGAGCAGTGAAACGAGGGTGTTGACGGCGACAAAGGGCATGGCCACCAGATTGAGATGAACCACTTGAGCGATGAATTGTTGCCGTGCGTTTGGGATGTGATTGTGGAAGGGGGAAGCCTTTCCCTTTGCAATCTGTTGAGAAGATTGTTTCAATGCATTCCATGATGAGCCAAGAATCCGTCCATATGCGAGAACCGCAGGGCTGAAGGCGATGAAGGCTGCGATGCTAACACTTTGCGTTTGTGATGCACCTTGAGCGTCCAAGACCAATCCAACCATTCCCGCTAAGAAGAGCCACGAGGCAGTCAAGGCGACATAGGCAATGTTTCGTGCGCGTGTGTTGTTCTGAAGCGTAGCACGGTTGGTCCCAAGAGGGCGAATCACCTGAGCGCCCAAGGAGGTCCCACTCGATACAACGGCAGGGAGCATGATGAGAATAAGGGCGAGAGCAACCGATGGTGCATGGTAGCCTTCCGAGAGTTCGACTCTGAAATTTGTAAATTCGAACAATAAAATGAGGCTCCCAGTGAGGGCCATGAGATACGAGACCACTCCAAAGCGTGTGCCTCGACGAGCGAGCAGGTCCTTGACGTCCTCGACGGTGGATGTGACTCGGTGGACCTCATAGGTACGTTCTCCAGTTTGAAACGCCACTTGAAGTCCTTTCAGTTGTCGAGGAACGACTTTGTCCCAAAAAAACCAAGCCGTTAGGATAGCGAAGAAGATGGGCCCAATCATAGCAAAAGAAAAGCCTTGAATGATTCCCGGTGCCATGATAAATCACTCACGATGAAGGCGGGACAAGCGACGGTTGACTCACCTTTGCACTGATTTCGGTTTGAAGATCTTCAATGAATTGTTCAAGGCCAAGATCAGCAACTTGGTCACCATTACGTGCTCGCAGACTCACGGTCCTTCCTTCCATTTCTCCGTCGCCAAGAATCACCATATAGGCGGGCTGAAGTTTGCGGTGGGTGCGAATTTTCTTGCCTACCGTATCGTCTCCGTCATCCATTTCAACACGGATTCCACGTTCTTTGAGCGCTTCAGCGACCTCCGCAGCGTAGGCCTTGTGCTTCTCGGAAATGGTGATGATGTGACACTGGGTTGGTGTGAGCCAGGTGGGGAAACGACCAGCAAAGTGCTCGATTAAAACGCCACAGAACCGCTCCATAGAGCCAAATGGGGCACGATGAATCATCACAGGACGGTGAAGTTCTCCGTCGCTTCCTTTGTAGGTTAAATCAAAGCGTTCGGGGAGGTTATAGTCAACCTGCACGGTCCCGAGTTGCCATTCTCGGCCGATGACGTCCTTGACGACGAAGTCAATTTTAGGGCCATAGAAGGCTGCTTCCCCTTCTTCCTCCGACCAGTCTACACCTAGAGAAGCCGCTGCATTACGGCAAGCGTCTTCCGCCTTATCCCAAGCAGCAGGCTCGCCCACATACTTGGTTGAATCTGGGTCACGCAGTCCAACCCGAACACGATAATCGGTCATTCCGAGTTTGTCAAAGATGATCTGTACCAATTCAATGCAACCGAGGACTTCCTGAGCGATTTGGTCTTCGGTAACAAAGAGATGAGCATCGTCTTGAGTAAAGCCACGAACTCGGGTCATGCCAGAGATTTCGCCTGATTGCTCCCAGCGGTAAACAGTACCGAATTCGGCCAACCGCAGTGGTAGATTACGGTAGGAACGTGCTTGACTGGCGTAAATTTTCACGTGATGTGGGCAGTTCATCGGCTTCAGCATGTAACCGTCAATGTCGCCGGTCTTCATCAGATTCGACAATTCACCACAGGTACACCCTTCATCAGCGAGTTTCTTCATCAGGTCGCGTTCAACCAAAGGTGGGTATTGCGAGTCTTGGTAGTAAGGGAAATGACCTGATGTACGGTACAAATCCAATTTGCCGATGTGCGGGGTAAACACTTGCTGATAGCCTTGACGACGAAGGTGATGTGAGATGAAATCCTGCAATTCTTGACGGATAATTGCACCTCTTGGCGTCCACAAAATAAGTCCTTGTCCAACATCTTCGTCAATGTGGAAGAGTTGGAGGTCTTTCCCGAGTTTACGGTGATCACGTTTCTTTGCTTCTTCCATCCTGTGGAGTGTTTGTTTGAGTGCATCTTTGCTTGGTTCGACCAAACCGTAAATCCGCACGAGTTGCTCTCGGTCTTGGTCGCCACGCCAATAGGCAGACGAGACTGAGGTGAGTTTGACAAACATCAAACGTGATGTATTGGGTACGTGAGGTCCGAGGCAAAGGTCGTACCATTCGCCTTGTTTGTAGATGGTTGAACCGTCACCCGCTTCCAACTTGTCATCGATGATTTCAAGCTTGTATGGATTGTCTTCAAAGTGCTCCCGTAACGAATCTTGGTCCAGTTCAAAACGCTCTACCGTGAAGTTCCTGCGTGCCAATTCCTGCATTTTCTTCTCGATTTTCTTGAGGTCACCTTCTGCGATGGGTTCCATGGCGAAATCGTAGTAGAATCCACGGTCAATGGCTGGGCCAATGGTTGGCAGTGCACCGGGATACAATTCCATGACCGCTTGGGCAAGTAAGTGAGCAGCGGAATGGCGTAGGATGTGTATGCCATCTTCAGAATCAGATTTGATCCCCTCGACCGAGCAGTTCATGTCCAATGCGTGCGACATGTCGAACTCCAAACCGTCCACTTTTGCAGCGAGGCATCCGTGTTTCTTTCCTAAGGCGTCGGTAATGACCTCCGCACAGGTGATTCCAGCGGCGTATTCGTTGACTGTACCGTCCGGCAGTGTAACGTGAATCATGGTCATGTGCTTCGTGCCTCCGACAACCCCTACGGGGTTGCACACTCGCTATGAATCCCGCGCCTTGTGGCGAGGCTTCGTGCTCCTTCTCACCAATTGACGTCGAAGTCGTCGCCCAACTGTGATGTGGGCGCCTTGAGAATGGGTGCAGTCTCGCCCGGCGTTGCATGACCGCTCTCTACTTTTGTGGGCGATGTGCGGGTAGGCGGTGGTACTGCAAACGAATCTCTGTCTTCCTGTGCGTTGATTTTTTGATTGTAAATGATAGGCTTGTTCACAGGGTCGGTCGGGACTTCATGTTCCTCTTGAACGTCTTCGGATGGAGACTCAACCTTGATTTGTTCCTCCCCGCTCTTTAATTCCGCAAAATCCCGAGCCAGGATATCATCGAGGTTTGGCTGGCCGGTAGGTGCACGTTTCATGAAGGGACTTTGCCCGTCCTCCTCATCAATCCTCGGGTGGTTTGCGCCTTTTTATGCGGTTTTTCTGAGAAGTATGGCTCTTTGAAAGGGATCTGGGAAGGCAAGAGCCTTACATTGTAGCAGCGCCAAGATGCATGACTTATTTGAGGGAGGCCTTCAAGCGTCCTTCATGCGCATTGGCATCGTGGTTAATCCCGACGCTGGATTGGGTGGGAAATTAGGTTTCAAAGGAAGCGACGGCCGTGCCGCAGAAGCGCGTGCTGCTGGGGCAGAGGACAGAGCAGGCCCTCGAATGCAACAGTGCTTAACTCACCTCAAAACACTCACAGAATCGTCCCTTAATCGCACTCAAACCTCTCTCACCTTCGTCGCATGGGAGGGCAGAATGGGTGCTACGTGGGTTCCGGAAGCTCAGGGTAGTGCAACCGTAGGGACCGAATGGGTCGGAACCACACCAGATTCGACCAGTGCTGCGGATACTTCCAACCTCGTTAACGCCCTGTTGGACGCAAAGATCGACGCTCTTCTGTATGCTGGAGGCGACGGTACCACACGAGACATTGTCAAGGCGTTTGAAAACCGTGGAGAGGCTGCACAAGCCACACCTCTCATCGGTGTTCCCGGGGGCGTCAAGATGCATTCGGGCTGTTTTGCGACCACGCCAAAAGCGGCGGCTGAAGTCGTGCTTTCCTTTGCTCTTGGCGATTTACGAACGGCCATCACCGAAGTCATGGATTTGGATGAAGTCGTCTACCAGGAAGGAGTTTGGAAGGTGAGGATGTACGGAGAAGCATGGACGCCTTCTTCTCCTCGTTTCATGCAAGGCGCCAAAGAGCAAGTTGAGCGGGTCAGTGAAGATGACAGCATTGAAGGTCTTGCAAACCACATTGCCTCCTTACTTGACGACGAAGCCGACCTCATGGTGGTTTGGGGCAGTGGAGGTACGTTGAGGCGGATGGGTGAACACTTGGACCAATCTCTGACCTTGTTGGGAATTGATATTCAACACGGCGATTCACTTCACAATGACCTCAACGAGGCTGAGTTACTCAACGTTATCAGCAAACACGTCGATGAAAACGGGCAACAACGCCCTCTTCTTCTTCTCCTTTCTCCAATGGGGGGTCAAGGTTTTCTCATCGGGCGAGGCAACCTTCAGCTCTCTCCTGACGTGTTGCGTCTTGTCGGTCACACCAACATTTTGGGTGTTGCCACGCCCTCGAAGCTTATTGGATTGGAAGCCGTTCGCATCGACACGGGTGATGAATCTCTTGACGATGAATTTCAAGCCAAACGCTTCATCAAGATCTTGCAGGGTTTCAGAACCACCCGTTTAATTCGTGTCGCTGAGGTCTAATTCGTATCCATTGAGCCCGTGAATGGCTAAGGTGCGAAGCACTGCATGTTGAAATAGGATCAAACGAGGTTGTGGCTCATGAGCAAAAAACGGATCGTTGTACTGACCGGCGCAGGGATTTCGGCAGAATCTGGTATTCGGACCTTTCGTGACGGTGACGGGTTGTGGGAAGAGCACCGCATTGAAGACGTCGCTACTCCACAAGCATGGCAAGCTGACCCGATGTTTGTTTGGCGTTTTTATCAGGCACGACGTCGTCAAATGTTGGAGGTTGAGCCTAATCCAGCACACAAAGCTCTCGCTGATTTGGCAGCCCGACATGACGAATTAACACTCATCACACAAAACGTGGATGACCTGCACGAGCGAGCAGGTAACACGTCCACCATTCACATGCACGGACAATTGAAAACACTGCGTTGCGAAGAGAGTGGGCGAACCGAAATCAGGCTTGAGGAGCATGAACTCATTGATGAATTCCTAACCTGCAATTGTTGTGCAGTAGCCCAACGTGTCCGCCCAGACATCGTATGGTTTGGAGAGATGCCAATGTACATGGAGGAGATTTACGCAGCGGTTGAGGCGTGTGACATTTTCCTGGTCGTCGGCAGTTCTGGTCATGTGTATCCCGCTGCAGGTTTGGTGAATGTCGCTCATTCAGCAGGTGCCAAGACCATCCTCGTGAATCTCGAGGCCCCCATCAATGCCGATGCTTTCACAGAGGTCCACTTGGGTAAAGCAGGCGAGATTCTACCAGGCATATTGGAACAATTTCGGTAAATCATATGCAAAGTGAATATTTGACTAACGATTTTGCATATTGTGCAAATCGATGAAGAATTGCTGCAATACGGGTCTTCTGATGGAGTCCAGTGCCTCGTTTATCCTTCAAGGGGCATCTGGACGAAATGGTACGAACATACAACGAACTATCGGTGCAGATACTATACTCTTCATAGGTGAAGCAACTCTGCCAATTCTATGAAGCCAACAGATGAGCAAGCCGGAGCATGGACCGAAGCATTTGAGTCTGGTAAATTTGTGAGAAAATCAAGTGAATTTCGGGATGTCATCCAGCCAGGTGGAACATTTGACGTCGAATCCAACCGCTACCATCTGTATGTGTCGTACGCGTGTCCATGGGCACATCGCACGCTCATGACCAGAACCCTGCTTGGTCTTGAAGACCATATCAGCGTGGATGTGGTGGACTGGCGAATGAATCGAGACGGATCATGGTCGTTCAACCCCGAAGAAGAAGGGTCTACTGCTGACACTGTAAACGGTGAGGAGAGCCTCGAAGGGGTTTACAATCGTGCATTTAGCGGTTGGAATGAAAGTCCGAGAATTGGAACCGTTCCCGTATTGTGGGACCGTAACCACTCAACTATTGTCAACAACGAAAGTCGTGAAATTATTCGAATGTTTGATGCAATGGCTCAATCAGGTTTGGGGAACGGAAGCACGCTTTGTCCGGAGGAACTGAAAGAAGACATTGACGCGATGATTGATGCGAACTATGAGTCAGTTAACAACGGGGTCTACAAATCTGGTTTTGCTCGTACACAATCTGCTTATGATGCTGCAGTGACCTCATTATTTGAGCGCCTTGATGAATTAGAAAACCACCTAGAAGGGCGGGATTGGTTGGTTGGGGAAGGACGAGGAGTTCTAACAGAGGCCGACCTTTGCCTGTTCACTACGCTCGCTCGGTTTGACTTGGTATATGTTGTTCATTTCAAGTGCAATTTGCGCAGAATCATCGATTATGCGAACCTACAGGCCTTTGTTGAGCGAATGCTCAACCAACCAGGTATTCGTGAAACATGCCATTGGAATCATATCAAAGCACATTATTTCTGGTCTCACCAGAACATCAACACCTTCCGAATCATTCCCCTTGGGCCGCTTGAAGGTGCTCATACGAAGTAGGTCAGGCTACCTTCAACGTGTAGGTGCCCAAGTCGGTTGTTTGAACCGTTATTTGCATGTCTTCATCCTCTTCGTTGCGCACTTGGGTGAGATGTACTGTGGCCGTGCATGACTCATCGGCAGCACCCGAACACCAGTTCAACCCTCCTTCAGAAATCAGTATTGATTCCATGGCCGTTAAACCCCGGTCTTCAAAGATTTCGAGGTATACAAACGTACAGTAACCTTGCCGTTTCCAAGTACATTCTACGGATTCTTCACCGTTAATTTTGAGCGAAACTCTGAGGGTTTCTTCTGAATAAGCATTGGTTTTGTCGAGCATATCAATGACCACAAGGTCGTCGTCACTCCCATTGCTCAAAACACCGTTTGCGTCTCGAATTTGGAACGCTGGTTCATCTGTGGCGCCGAGTGTGAATTGGACCGCAAAGAATCCACCAATGCCGGCAAACAACAGTGCGCAAGCCATGGCAACAGTCTTGATTTTGCCGCGCCATTCGTAGTCTTCCTCCTCATCACCGTAGAACTCATAGTAATTCTTCTTTCCAACATCATCGTACCCTCCGTAGTCTTCATCATCCTCTTCCCAGTCATGGTCAGCCATGGTGCGAAAGGCGCTTATGCTAATGATCACGATGGCCAGCATCGAACAGGCACTTGAGTAGAAGGGGTCCTGTTCAAACGCAAGCAAACCATTGAATTGACTTTCTCCGATAGCCATGAATTGAAGGGCGATGAGGGGGAGAATGGAGGCCGGTAGGGCCCACCAAGGTATTTTCTTGATCAGTGTCAGCAACGAAACAACCATGACCAACACGGTCACGTTAAGCACAAGCACGTTGAAACTCTGGACAGATTGAAACAATTCACCTTGGGCTGTTAATGACCCACCAAAGGTGCTAATGTTGTCATCAGTGGCAGGAATGACGAAGAAATGAGTAAAGGATGCCACCGCCAATGACATGAACAAACCGACGAGGGCGGGAAAGCCCCCCAGCCTTGGAGCACTCTTTGAGAAAAGTTGGATGTTCCCCTCGAACTCTGATTCTTCTTGCTGGTCAACATTGGCCCAAGCCTTCATCGATTGGTTGAAGATGTAAAGGAGAGAGAATGCGGTTAATATCGCGGGGTATAATGAATGCACGGTAAACACCGACTCTGGCTTCATTTGGTGGCAATAGTACACCGAGGGGTCGCAAGCATCCCAACGCGCCTGTTCAGCAGAAAAGGCGGCTCTGGAGGCTAAGGTAAGGGCGGTGAGAAGGGCGGCTTGGGAAGCAACGACCGCCCACCAAGGGGTTTTCTTGAGCAAGCTCATGCATCCGATGCCCACCGCAACACCTGCGAACACGAGTGTGACCATGTTGAGTGTTTGATGGAGTTCCAACCCGTCGACCATCGCCCTATCGATCTCAGGGGCTATGATGGGTGAACCAGAAGTATACCGATCCAAGTTGTAATCAGTACTTGCGATGGTGATGAATAAGGTCCAAGCCAGAACGAAAAGCGCCAGGCTCATGGACAACAACGTGGTTCCTGCACTCAACCGAGGCACAGGGCCAGCATGCTCGTCACCTTCGGGTTCTGTGCTATCATCGTCCTCTTCCTGCTCGTGGTATATGGATTCGTCCACCTCATCTTGAGGCACATCACCATCTTCAACCCAAAGGCGATACCCGTCCTCAGTAGAAAACCAATGTTCTCCATCGTTTGTCAGGTACCAATGAACTCCATGTTCATCATTTTCCAACCATTCACCGTCGGGCAAATCCTCCCAATCGCTCACAAAATCCAATGTCTTGCCCTCCCAAAGCGGGTTGAGCGGGCTCCCGGCATGAAGCAATCTCGTCTGTGCTGGCTAATAGATTGACTTGGTGAACCTGCTCAATATTATCTGAAACCCTCGCGGGTGTGAAAGGAGTCATCTTGGCTCACAAGAGTTCGAAGCATCCGAGTCTGGACGTGCCAATGGATGTTAACGGGTTGCAGCTTGAAGAAGTCCGAGGAAGGGTGGGCTTGGTCGATTTGGCCGAGATTTGAATTCAGGATGGAATTGTACACCAACATAGTAGGGATGTCCTTCGAGTTCGAAAATCTCACAACGTTGGCCCGAATCATCTTTGCCAACATAGACGAGACCTGCGGCTTCAATGCGTTCAATCAAGTCAGGATTGACCTCATAGCGGTGGCGGTGGCGTTCGTCAACGGCGTCTCCTGGCCCGTAGAGGGTGCGGATTTGGCAGGAATCAACCTGCCACAGCGTTGGGCGGCTACCCAAGCGCATTGTGCCGCCAAGGTGGGTTTTGGAAATTTCAGGCATGAACACAACAGCAGCGTGGGCTGGATTGTCTTCGAACTCGGTCGAGTTAGCTCCTTCCAAACCGAGTACGTTGCGACAGAATTCAATGGTTGCGACCTGAAGGCCGAGGCAAATACCGAGATAGGGAATATCGTTGGTTCGTGCATGATGCGCCGCAGCGATTTTCCCTTCAATACCGCGGTCACCAAAGCCACCAGGGACCAAGATACCGTCAGTTTTCTTCAGTGTCGCCCAAGCAGCATCGCTCTCATCCTTGTCCCATTGAGGTTCGAGATGACTGGCTTCAATCCAATCGATGACAAGTTTACGGTCAACTGCCATGGCGGCATGCTGCAGGCTTTTGATGACAGAGAGGTAGGCATCAGAAAGGTCGGTGTACTTCCCAACCATGGCAATGTGGACTTCCTCGGTCAACGTGTCAAGATGATGTGCCATCCTTTTCCACTCTTCAAGAAGATTGGTGGCGGTGCAATCAACTTCCAAAATATCGCACAGACCCTGTTCTTGCAGCATCAGTGGGACATGGTAGATGTTGGGGACGTCGTGTGTTGACATCACCGCATTTGGTTGAACATGGCAAAAGGCGGCCAATTTGTTACGGGTTTCGTCGTTTAGAGGCGCAGAGGAACGGCAAACGAGGATGTCTGGCGTGATTCCGAGGCCGCGCAATTCCTTGACGGTATGCTGCGTAGGTTTCGTTTTCTGTTCGCCAACGGGACCCATGACGGGGACGAGTGAAACGTGAACAAAGGTCACATTTTCACGACCAACACGGAATTGGAATTGCCTGAGAGCCTCAACATAGGGTGCGGATTCAATGTCGCCAACGGTTCCGCCGAGTTCGATAATGCAGGCATCGGGTTTGCCATCACTGCCGTCAGCTGGACGAGCGGCAACATCTTCGATCCAATCTTGGATAGCGTCGGTGACATGGGGAATCACCTGAACCGTTTTGCCAAGGTAATCTCCCCGTCGCTCGGCTTCAATGACATTCGCGTAGATTTTACCCGTTGTGAGATTGTTGTCTTTTGACAGGTTGATGTCAAGGAATCGCTCATAGTTGCCGAGGTCGAGGTCCACTTCGCCACCGTCATCGAGCACGAAAACCTCCCCGTGTTCAAAGGGTGACATGGTGCCAGCATCGCTGTTCAAGTAGGGGTCAATTTTGATTGATGTGACTCG
>QQSD01000034.1:16883-18515 GCA_003602485.1 Candidatus Poseidoniales archaeon
AATCCAGAAAGAACTCCCCCGCTCACAACGACGTATTTCATGTACCATCAACGGGCTTTGAGGCCGTCGCGCCCCCCTAATCAACATACCGAAGAAAGCTGTATTCAGCAATCTTGTGATTTTTAGCCAAGACTGGATGAGCGAAGGATGAAAAGGTGTCCGAAGAAAAGCAGGTTGAGGGCGAGTTATGGAGTCACTACCATCCACCATGACCGCTTGGACAAAAACCCGTGATGAGCAAGGGGGGTTTTCACTCGCCGAGCATGCAGTACCTTCTCCTGTAGAGGGCGAAGTGTTGATTCAGACGCTCTCCACCTCGGTGTGTGGAACGGATTTACACATTTGGAAATGGGATGAATGGAGTCGTGAAAACGTTCCCCTAGGAACCATTACCGGTCACGAAACCAGCGGTCGGGTAGTTGCACTTGGTGAAGGCGTCACTACACACTCCATTGGCGATCATGTGGCCATCGAATGCCATCTTGCGTGCTGGGAGTGTCCGCGCTGCGATGAAGGCAACGCCCACATCTGCGAAAACGGGTCGATTTTCGGAGTTCACGGCCACGGGGCCTTCGCCCCTTACTTTGCCATTCCCGCCATCAACGCCCGCCATGTCCCTGAAGGCTTAGACCCCGGTCATGCCTCAATTCAGGACCCGCTTGGCAATGCAATCCATACGTTGACGGGTGGGCCAGTCGAAGGTTCGACCGTTGCCATCCACGGCCTTGGTCCCATCGGTTTGTTCGCGGTCAATGCAGCTAAAGCAATGGGGGCAACCCAAGTCATTGCGGTTGACTGGGACAATACCTATCGAATGGAGTTGGCGAAAGAACTCGGTGCCGACCTAGTTTTGGGTAAAGACGATGACGTTGTCGCTGCAATTCTCGAAGCCACAGAAGGACGAGGCGTAGACAATAGTTGTGAATTCTCAGGCTCTCCTGCCGCTCTTTCAAACACCATCCACTCCACCAGAATGGGCGGTTACGTCAATGTCCTTTCCGTCTATGGACAAGCAATGCCAGCCGTGCCGATGAACGAAGTCGTGTTCCGATACCTCCACATCAAAGGCATCAACGGAAGGAAGATGTGGTCGACATGGGACCGGATGCACGACCTCCTCGAGCGGGGACTCATCGATGTGGACAAAGTACTGACTCACCGCATGCCAATTGACCAATTTGAACAAGCCATTGAACTCGCTTTGTCGGGAAATTGTGGCAAAGTAGTTCTGGATTTTGACGCTTAAGCACCAATCCACCGGTAGCGGCGGGCACCTTCATCAACGCCTTCATCGCCAATTTCAACAAGGGCAAATTCAGCATTGGGCTCAACCACACTTCCTTCTTGAACGCCCTTGTGGAGGTTTTCATAGGTGGTTTGATCGATTGCGATACGCCCTGCAAGTCGCTCAAAGAGGTGCCATCCAGCAACAACTTCTCTCCAGCGAGGACTGACACGGCCTTCGAATACCTTGGCTTTCGCCCCAGATCCATAACCGCACATGCCTAACATTGCACCGTCGAGGTTGGCGTTTTCTTCAAGGTCAGACTCAAAGGTTGACATGAGTGCAAGGAAGATTGAACCCGTGTATTGATTGCCAATGAGGCTGCTTGCACGCTGCCCTTTTTCGAT
>QQSD01000035.1 GCA_003602485.1 Candidatus Poseidoniales archaeon
TTCTCGTGTTCAACCGGCACCGGTGAGCCATGGACGGGTCCAAGTGGTGAGGGTATTACCGAGTAACCGTCCGCTAAAGCGAGTGCTTGATGGCCCAAGCAGATGCCGAGTACGGGCATGTCCAATTGACCTGCAAGTGCGTGATGGGCCAGTGCGACGGTGATGTCAGCATCCATCGGTGTACCCGGGCCGGGACCAAGAATGAGATGAGACGGTTGAAGAGCCTCGAGAAGATTGTGAAGGTTCACTGGGTCGAGATAGGGTGAGGATGCCGAGGAGCGAGCTTGCATGACGACAGCATCGTGGCCAAGTTCAGTGACGGCATTGATGATGTTGTAGGAAAACGAGTCGAGATTTTCTACAAAGAGAACACCTCCAACGGACTTTGATTGCAACGCATGTTCGAGCGTGACAACCGACCCCGTAGAAGTGGAAGCCTCATGTTGAAGGCCTTGTTCAATAGGATAAATTTCCAAACCTCCCTCCGAGACGTTGGATTGCTCAGCAGTAATCCATCCTGTTGCTAAGCGAAGCGCGGCTGCCTTCCATGCCGCTTCTTCAACTTCTTTTTCTGGCTCCGAACCAATCGTGATGCCACCACCAGCCCCTACGCTACCAGACCACATTCGCCCGCTACGTTTTGCTTCAAGTGTGCGAATGAGTATGTTCCACGATGAAGCACCTGTGTGCACGTCGATCCAGCCGATGGAACCGGTCCAAAACGAGCGTGGCATTTGCTCAATTTCATCGATAGCAGCACACACCATGGTGCGGGGACATCCAGTGATTGAACCGCCCGGGAAAACGGCCTGAATGGCACTGTGTCCCGAGGCACCGGGTTTGAGAACCCCTGAGATATGGCTCACAAGATGCTGAACATTGGTGTAAACTTCGACATCAAAACGGTCAACACCGACCGTTCCGGGCTGACAAACTTGAGTCAGGTCGTTGCGCATCAAATCCACCAGCATTCGGTGCTCAGCACGCTCTTTCTCGCTCTCGAGCATGGCCGTTCTGTAGGTTTCACTTTCCTCAGGGGAACTCCCTCTCGGGCAGGTTCCTTTGATTGGCGAGGTCGAAATGGTGTGTTCATCACAAGCGAGCAATGATTCGGGGGAGGAACTGGCCAGTGCAAATCCTAAGTCGTCAGCCTCAACATACGCAGAAAAAGGGGCTGGATTGTGTTGGGATAACCGTTGAAATACTCGGTATGGGTGGTCGATATCGCCTTGCCAGTGCTTCCCAACGTTGACCTGATAGACTTGACCAGCGACAATACCTTGCTGGATTCGTCGGATGTTTTCTTCATGGGTTTCATCGGTATGGGTTGCAGATTCCCTCCCGGGTTTGGCATTGTGAATGGTCATTGCATTCCACGGTTGGTTGATCGTTGTACTGCAGGCCTCAACCCATTTCAGGTCCTGTCCAAAGGAGATGACATCTCCCGTGTGGCGGTCCTCAACCACTCCGTTATCCACATACCATAACACGGCGAGAAGTGCTCCCTCATCGGGCGGATGCTGCAAGCGAATTGGCTGCGTCCACTGTACCAGGTCGTAAGCGAGTGCCCCCGACCAAAACGGTCGTTGAGGGCATCCATTCGGTAGCGTCTGTTGGAACTCGTCTTGACTGGTGAGAGGTTGGAGCTTCTCCATCATGTCACCGAGATTTTTTGCTCGTAGTCTTACGGAATGATACCAACTGCCGTGCTTCCATTCCTCAACCTCTGCGATGAGGACATCGGGCATCGGTGCCAATTGGATTCCATCGTTGAGCGGTGAATGTTGGGCTGCTTTGGACAACATGTCCCTTGTTGGTTGGCGAATGGATACACGAAACGAGGGTGGACCGGCCATCATTGACCATCGTGCAAGATGGGAAGCAGGTCCTCCAGAAATCAGCATGACGCGGTCTGGACTTCCGTAACGGAACGCGCCTTGGCCGGTTAAATCAGCCTCGACTAATTGCTCAGCAAGCGCCATCAATCGGTCACTCATCGTGCGTCCTCAGGTTGGACCATGTGGCCTCATCGGTAAAATGTTGGTCAAGGATGCGATGGGCAATCGACGAGAGAACAGTTGAGGAACCGATGCTCTCGCCATCAATTGAATCCACCCTGCAGACTCCCATGCCGGTTCCGACAAGAATCAATTCATGGCAGCGGGCCACCAAGCGTTCATTCAAGCGGCCTCTGCTGACGGGGAATCCATGTTGTTTCAATTCCCGTTCCATGAGAGCGGCTGTGATTCCATCAACTCCCCCGTCCGATTCACTGGGCACCCAAACGGTGCCGTCCTCATCCAAGAGAAGCGGAGTTGCTCGATCTGCATCAACGAGGGCGTGTTCATGAACCAACAAAGCTGCATCACATCCAGCCGCCACCGCAGACTGGTGTGCTTGTTGGTATGCGCCCCAATCCCCGTGCTTGCAACCATTGGTTCGTTGATTCCAACGTGGTGCTGGAAGTGTGATGGCGTCAATCGCTTCATTTCGAACACCGACTGAGCGATATTCAACAATCCATTCTCGGCTCTGAGCATTGACTGAGACCCTCATCAGTTGCCACTCGTGGGAGTTGGTTGTCTGAAGTTCGGGAGTGCTGTCGGGCAGTAGAATCCGTAATCGCTTCGCATGGTGTTCAAGGCGAGAACGATGGGCGGGCCAATCTGCCACCATTGTGTTCTGATGAACCAGAAGCGTTGTGAACACGCTGCTGCGAGGTCCGACATCGTTCATTCCCTCACCTCATAGCAGGTCGTCGAGGAAAGAAGTATCAATTTGTGGCGACGGTGGCGTTTGCTGTTGGTCGTCCAATAATCCGTCCAAGAGTGCGGTGTTCACTTGAGGCTGCAATACAGGCTGCGTATTTTCGTAAGCGGGTCGTCCGTATTGGTCGGACTGGATTCGGTCAGCAGCAGCATAGATGTCATTGGCCTGTTGCGTGGTAATTCCGGGTGGTGGAGCAGGTGTACTTTGAGGAGGTGTTGCTGGCGGGGCTGTTGAAGAATCCCATCCATCATTTCCTTGGATACCCCAGGTGGCTTCTTGGAGCTCCCAGCTCTTGTTGCGTTGCGTAGCATTGCTTCGGGACCGCACGATGATGACTAGTAGGAGTACGACGATGAGAAGCATTCCTGCAGCGATCAAATTCGGCCCAGTGAGCAAGGACTCAAGAGAAAGTTGACCGTTTTCATCAACCGGGTTGGTACCTGATGTTTCTTCACCAAAGGGCAATAGTTCCACGGATTCAACGGTGCTCTTGCTCACGCTTTCATCAAAGGGAACCACTGCGACATACCATGCAGAATCATTGGTCAAGTCAGGGAAGAGATTTGAGGTAATGAGGAAGGAATTCGAAGCACGAACTTCACCTACCATGGTTGCATCATCGGTTGACGAGAAGGACTCATCAGCGATGTAGACGAGGTAGCCTCGGACGCTGGCGTCAGTGGAATGCGACCATTCTACGAAGATGATTTGTTCCTCAAACCATGAAGCTGTCACGTCTTCGATATCGGGAAGGTATCCGCCAAGGTCTGTCACACCATCATCTACGGACGATGCCTGAACACTGAGCAAATCCGTCATGTACGCATTGCCCGAGGTATCTTCGACAACAACGGCGACCCAGATGGACTGACCTGGGATGACGGGTGTGTCTCCAGCGACGATGTCGATGGTCAACGGAAGAGTCGGGTTACGGCCCATGGTTGCAATTGGCATCTGTGGACCGTCTCCTTGCATGGTGACATCATCGAAATCATAGGTCGCAGCGTACACCTTGTAGGTAGCAACATCGTCAGATGCTGAGAGGTCAAAGTCCAGCAACAAGGCACTTCCGTCATCATTAGGCCGGTCTGTAAGGGAAAGAGCACCTAGCCTGTCTGGAGCGGTCGTATCATCGATGTTGTTGATTGGTGTGACCGTTGCTTGTGTGAGATTGGTAAGGTGAACATTGCCTTTCAGGTCGTGGACGGTGACGGCCACGAAGAGCTCAATATCTGGCTTGATTAACTGAGGAGTTGCTTGAGTCAAATCCATCATGTCTCCGCTACCTCCGTAGAGTGCGGTTGAGATGGTGAGTTCAATCGGGTTGGTTCGTTCATCAATCCACTGCTTGTTGAGGGTGAAACACCCGCAGACATCTTCGTTAATACCGAATGTAGCGTAGGCCACGGAGAGGTCATTCACAGGTTGGTCAGCAACCCATATTGTGTATGCTGCGAAATCATCAATGGTTGAAGGCTCCCAAACAACATCAATGGCTGTACCATCATCATTGGCATGGTCAAAGGCCAGCAGTGAAGTGATACGCTCAGGAGTTGAACCCTGTCCGAGAATGTTCTGGAAAGGAGTGGCGGTGACAAGTCGAACCGAGTCAGTATTTCCGTTCAGCCACACGTCGTAAGCAACAACACCGAGGGTGTAGATCTGCCCGTCAATGAGCGGCACGCCATCCAAGGAGGTGATGGTCGCTTGGGTGTCATCACAGGAATTGATCACAGCAGCTTGTGAAAACCCATCAACGCTTCCAATGGAATCTGGACCTTCTCCAGTGTTCTCGCCCATCTTCATGAAGACCGTATAGAATGCACAGTCGTCGGCTGAACTTTGATTCCAATATACTGAGACACGACCCCCTTCATCATCAGGTATGTCGGCTGCTCCGGTTCCTTCTACTGGATCTGGGGCTTCATTGTCGTTGAGTTCGCCGGTCGGTACAACAGGCCCTACAACGGTGACATTGGAGAGATTTTCTTGATTCGCTTCATCAACACATGTGAATCCAATCCAGACTGGAACGCCCGGGGTGAGGCTGAGGATACTTTGGTTGCCTTCGTTGGGTTGGAGGGCTGCTTGGGGAACCATGCCCAGAGCGTCAGTCATCACGGAGCGAGACACATAGATATTGGTCCTTGCAAGGTCGAGCGCTGTGCATCGAGCCCATTCCAATTCGAGGTCACCGTCGTCACCGTTGCTGCCCATTGGTGAAGCCGTCGCCCACAATGGAGCTCCAGGGATTTCATCTGAAGGTGAGGACGGGCCGAAAGGAGCAGAGACTTCACCCCAGCGACCGTCGTTGTATTCCACAACCACAACAGCGTAGTATTGGCTGCCGTCAACCAATGGCAAGCCGTTAGCGGTTTCAATGTCGGCACCAAGTCGGCTGTGCATTGAAATGGTCTTGTCGGGTGTTTGTCCCATGAGGTTGAGTTCGTTTGGAACGATACTCCACGGGCCCTCGTTAACGAAGATCAGATAGCGAGCAAAGTCTTCATCGTGAACTAGCGACCATGTGGCAGTAAGGACGCCTCCTCCGTCATCGGGTCGGTCAACCAGATTCTCCATGGCTACAGGCGTATCAGTACGAACATAATCATAGGTCATACGAACTTCCATTGTGCCGTTTGATGGCGAATAGAGGCGCAACGACACGTGACGAGTATTGTCGTACAGAAGTCCGTTGTCTACGGCGGACTGAAGGTTAAGTTCGAGATTCGGGTCTTGACTCAAATCCAAGGTGGCATCGTAGTTGAGTGATACTGATTTGGCCCAAATTGCCGCACCTTCAACGGGTGAGGTGAAGACGAGTGGGACATTTTGGAACAGGAGGCCGTGTACGCCTGGGGCTCCTTGGTCGGAATCAAGAGCATAAGGCGCTGACGGGTTCACGAGTTCAATCGTCATGCCAGGGTGTGTCATATCGGTGATGTTGACTCCTCCACCATTGGTAAGCGCCCTTACAGTAAGCGGTGAGGCTGAACGCATGTATTCTCCTTCAATCGGCGAATACACTCCACCTTTCTCAAAGCCCCAAAGCCCTGTCGTGGTGGTCATCCAAATGTGGTTGGACGTGATGACAGCGTCTGAGGTGATGCCTTGGTTGAGTACGGTGCCGTAGGTCAATCCGTGTGAGGGCGATGTTGCTTCGATGACGTTGAACATGGTGTTGTCAAAGGCCATGAGCGTGGTACCGTCGCTCACTAATGATGTCGGTAGGCCGTAGATGTTCCCGTAACTAAGTCCGTCTTCGAAATCCGCACTGCTTGCGTTCCAATGCGTCAATGGACCAGTGTCGGTGCCGATGTGAAGTCCCCACCAATCACTGGCCAAGGAGATGACTCCGTTGGACGGCAGTTGGTCAAAGCGATGTGTTGCCGTGACAAGTTGCGAACTTGTGTCCATGGTTGTCACGCCGGGTCGTTCTGACCCCCGACCGTCATGGCTCATGACGAGCGTCACAGCGCCGTTGGTGCCAGTGGACGTTGCAAGTCCCCAAACAGAATTGCCCATGAGTCCGTCGGCCGTGGTGAATGTACTGCCTGTGTTGGTCGTTTCATCCCAGACATAGAGCCCTGCAGGCGTAGCGATGTAAATATCCGTTCCAACAGCCAGGACATCTTCAACGACGTTACTGGGTAATCCGCTGGTGATTGGGTTCATCCAGTCAGAGAGTGTGTAATTGAACCGTCCAACTCCTCCATTGGTGGCGATGTACATGATGTCGGAAGTGCCGGTAAATCCATTCACGATGCTCGAAGGAAGGCCGGCAATCAACCGTCCGTTTCCGAATTGTTGAGTGTTCAAATCAAAGACTTGGACACCTGGTGGGCTTCCTCCATCTCCAGAGAGCCCAATGACCAATTCATTGTTGTAAAGGTGCATGGTGTCAAATTTATTGTGGAGTGCGCCATTGATAGGACTCAGTGTCCGAGTGGTTGTGTCAAGTTTGATCATTCCGTTGGGGTTGGTGGCGATGAAAAGGTCTGTGCCGCTCAAGAAAAGGTCATTGACTTCTGAATTACCAGCAAGTGTCCACCCATATTGCCATTCAACTTCGCCGTTGGGCAAGAAAGCGCCTTGAAGTAAACCGGAACCTGTACCGGTGAATTGACCTTGGCCGGGTTGCCCTCCAACCGCTGCCCAAATGTGGGTTGCGTTGCTGAGGATGGTTGGCACCTGTCCGCTGACAAGTCCGGGGAGGTCGACGACTTTCTGTGTCCCGAGGGAGTTGAGGGTTGAGACGTGACTGTAGCCAGAGGAGCCACCTGCTTGCCCCATCATCCAGCCTAAGGTGCTGCCCAACCACTGGAAGGAGGTCACTGATGAACCACTGCCTTGAACGGTGGCTTGCGTTGTTGTAGCTCCGTTGGAAGACATGATAGAGAAGCCTCCGCCAATGAGGTTGTTTCCTTGCAATCCAAGTCCGTGGCCTACGATGAGTTGTCCATTTGCATGAGCCAACGAGTCGTACCAAATACGGTCGCTTGGTAGGTTGTGGCTGGCAGTGGTCAAACTGCTGAGGAACGCATTGCTTTGGAAACTGTACTTCGAAATCGGCTGATCATCTGCATAATAGCCGATGTAGAGCGTATCCGATGCATCACATGTGACAGAAGCAGGAGAGGTACCGTCAAGTTGACTGCGGTCGAAGCCCGAGAGAACGGTGCCGTTCACAAGGTCAATTCTAGCAATGCCTCCGTTGTTGTTGTACATTGCAACGTTGAGGGCGCCACCACACATTTCCATAGAAATGGGGTACCCGTCTGCGATGTTGTTGTAGGAATCTGCAGGGTAGGCAGTCCAGCTACCAGTTGCGTCAAGATGGGAGATGATACCTTCTCTGAATCCGCCCCAGCCTTGGAAGGTGGCTCCACCGACAACCAAATTATTGCCGTCGGTCCAAAGTTCATAGAACTGGGAACCAGCATTGTTGGGCAGGCCGTTGCCGGCCTCCCATGTAGAAAGCCATTGATTGGTAGATTCATCGTAGCGAAGAATACCATCTTCGGCAGCGAAGAGGACTTGGCTGTCGTATTCAACGATGCCGCGAATTGGGAGTTCAAAATTATCCCATGAATTCACTCGAACGCCCGTTGAATTGTAGAGGTCCAGCCTCAATTCACCCCAAGCGACCCACGTATTGCCGGTACTGGACCTGTACGAAGTGACACGGTCAATCGAACCAGTTGGCAAGATATTGGTTGCATAGGAGTTGTTGGAAGTGTTGTACATGGCAATACCGCCGGATCCGTCAACCTGCCACCATTGTCCCGAGGCAACGCTGACCATGAGCACATCACCCGTCATTTCCATGCCGATGATGTCGCCACCGTTCTGGCCGACCTGTGCGCCGATGTCAAGATTACCAACGCTGGCCAAGTTGGCTACGTCCATACGACTTACTTCATCACTGGAAGTGCTGGAATGATAGTACATAATGTTGTTATGAATCATCATGCCGTAAGGGCTGCCTGCTGCATCGTAGAGATTGCTATTTCTTTCGATATCGTAGGCCTCTGCCCCGGTTGTGACGTTGATCAACTGGAATCCATCGGACCCTCCAACCCACAATAAATTCGGTCGTATGTCAGCAACCAAGCCGGTTACATCGTCGTTTCCACCGTCGAGTACACCGTTGTCTTCAGTGAATGAAACAAGCCATTGGTTTGAGGTGATATTGTAGCGCATGACGCCCAGACCGTCCGTGCCGATGTAGGCGATATCGCCCATGATTTCGACGACAGCATTTCCTGTTTGCGTCCCCTCACCCCAGTTGTAGTCGTGCTGGAAATTGGATTTTGTGACGAGGCCAACGCCGGAGGTCGTGCCTCCGTAGACGTATGTATTGTCAACTCCCACGCTGTAGGTGGCCCAATTCGGCATGCCGTCGTAGACATTCTGGCAATCGTTGATGGCCATGGTAGCGATGTTGTACTTACACAAACCGATGTTCGTGCCCGCATAGATGCTTCCGCTACTGCTGCTCCCCTCGATAGCGAAGTCGAAGAATTGTTGCGGGCGGGTCTGCCAAGACGATCCTTGTCCGAAACTCGTGATTTGGTTCCCGTCCCATTTCCGTGCCCCTTGTTGGGTCCCAATGTAGAGGTTGTTTCCGTCTGTGTCAAGGGCATAGATTTGATTTGAAGGCAGAACCCCTCCATTGTTGCTTGCGAGGAGCGGTGAGAGAAGTTCTCCGGTTGAGAGGTCCTTACGAACCACGCCGAAGCCCTGAAGCCCGAGGTGAAGAATGTCGCCCACTACGGCCACTGGAGCAAAGTCGACTCCATTCACGCCCGTGGAGCCCCATGGTTCAAGCCATGTATCGTTGGTGATATCGTAGCGCAAGACACCTTTGTCTTCGCTGGCAACATACGCTTTGTCAGCGTGCAGGGCAACATCTCCGAGGAAGGAAGAGGGTATCCCGTTCGACGTGTCATAGCCAGTGCAGGACCCCGAGGTCCTGTTGAGTATTGCAACTCCCCCATTTTCCAACGAAGCAACGACAACATCGTCGTCAACATCCATACTTAGGAAGTCTGAGCCAGTTCCCCAACACCCTTGACTTGTCCATTCAAGAAGCGTCGTTCCAGTTGAATCCATCTGCGTGATGGTGCTGGCTGATGAGGCCACAAAGAGGTCGGTGCCGTCGGTAACGAGAGCCAACGCATCGTCACCAAATGGAAGCGGTTCAAGCCAGAGCGTGCTAGCAATGTCGTATCGGTTGATACCCGTTCCGTCGAGGCTGGCGATGTAGAGGATGTTGTTGAGTTCAGTGATGGTCCCCATTTCATCGGTGCCCGGGCCACTTGCGAGGCGCAACGTTCCTTCAAAGAACGGATTATTGCCTGGAGTAAGATGAGCTAGAAGCCCACTTGCATCGCTGACTACCAAGGCGTCCTGTGCAGGGGAGGCACCTCCTACGGAAGGCCACATCATCATGGCAGCACCTGAGAGACTCAATCCGAAATCTTGGATTTCAAAGGCAGAGGTGAAGACGCCGTTACTCGTATTGTAAGGTTGAAGATAATCACCGTTCATGATGTAGAGTTGGTTTCCAACCCGCTCGATGCCGTGGATTTCATTATCGTCTAGCCAATTGGCCGAAGTCCATGTTGAGAGCCAAAACCCTTGAGCATAGTCAAAGCGGCCAACGCCGTTATCCTCCGACCCGAGCAGAAGTTGGTTGCCAGACTGAGTCATGTGAGTCACGCTATCTGAATGGAGGTTGTTGGCTGTGCTCCATGTGGAAAGTGCAGCGTTTGTCGCCAAATCGTATCGCATGATGCCAACCCCGTCGATTGAAACATACACTTGATTGTTCAATTCTAAGATGGCGAGAGCATCACGTGGACCATCACTGGCAGGGGGCGTCATCATCGATGACCACTGAGAGCCATCGAACATCATGACATCACTGCCGGATGCGGCCGCCACCGTTCCATCGCTAAGCAATACAAAGACGTCCATTGTTTCACCAGGGTCGGGTAAACCCGTGGCTGAACTTCCGTCGTTGAGAGTCTGTGCGAGGAACGTCCCATCACTACTGAGCATGTGGATAAGTCCGTTTGATTCATCGATAACGAGGTCAACAATGCCCCCATATGCTTCCATATCCAATACATCTACAGCGAGTGGCGAGCTTTGTGCGTTGAGTAGGAAGACATCATTGTTGGCAGCAAGATAGAGCATTCCGCTGTCGGGGTGAACGGCAGCAGCGTGGATGTCAAGGGTGAAGGGCGTAAGTGAGACCAAAGGGTCACGAGGAGCGAGTGCTTCGATAATCATCTCGGTAATTTCTGCATCGGATGGCAAATCCCAACCTGCGTTGGAGTTTGAGTTTGGGTTGAGGCGACCGTTGTATGTGGGGCCCGTGGTGAAGGCATCGGTTTGCCCGAGGACGCCTAACGTACTCCAGTCGAACAAATTGGTGCCCATGCCGTTTACGGCAAGAAGTGGTTCTTCGATGGTCATACCGTTCTGACCGCTGACTCTTACCTCAAGTGATACATTCGAAAGTTCAGCACCGGGTGCAAATGAGAGGTTCCAATCTGCCGTTGCTTGAGTCCCTATTGAACCGTCAGCGCCCGTTGTAGCGAGTGTGACCCATCCAGTATCGTTACTACCTTCCAAAGGCCAGGTGACTCCACTGGGTTCAGCATGGGCTGAAACCGAGTGCAGTGTGAGGATTGGGCTCATCGACATGAGCACCATGAGGAGGACCATTCCGAGGGCTCTCGGCTCGTGACGAGCAAGGCGAGGCGTGTGGCCGAGTGTGTTCATGAGTGGAACCGGACTTTCACCGTATTTGAAAGCGGCCCCTTCGTGACTAAACAAAATGCGACTCAATGATGCAAAAAAACCGAACTTTTCGCCATTTTTTCCTTGCCAACGGGCATGAGGAAAAGGGTATGAGATTGGGGTCTTGCAGGAAATCCTTCGCACAACACTCAAACGATAGGCCCGTACCGACTGAAAAGGGATTCTCATGGAACGAGAAAAGCGAGAGCGTCTTTTGCGTAAAGAAGCACTGGAATATCACGAGGCGGAACCCCGTGGTAAAATCAAGGTGGTTCCTACAAAACCCCACGCAACCGCTCATGAATTGAGTCTCGCGTATTCTCCGGGTGTAGCCTATCCCTGTTTGGAGATTGAAGAGCGCCCCGAAGACGCATACCGCTACACTTCCAAAGGCAACCTTGTCGCAGTTATTTCGAACGGAACCGCCGTTCTCGGATTAGGAAATATCGGTGCTTTGGCCAGCAAACCGGTGATGGAAGGGAAAGGGTTGCTGCTCAAGACCTTCGCAGGAATCGATGTCTTTGATATTGAGGTGGATACCGAAGACCCTGAAGAATTCATCAACACCGTCGTGAACATTTCCAAAACATTTGGTGGCATCAACCTTGAAGATATCAAAGCCCCTGAATGCTTCGAGATTGAACGCAGGATTGCCGAGGCTACAGATATCCCGGTTATGCATGACGATCAGCACGGAACTGCGATTATTTCTGCAGCTGCACTCATCAACGCTGTGGAACTCCAAGAGAAGGAACTCAGTGAAGTCCGAGTCGTCGTGATTGGTGCAGGTGCATCCGCTATTGCATGCGCTAACCATTACGTCGCCGTTGGGGTGTCGATGAGCAACATAACCCTCGTCGACAGTGGGGGGATTGTCACAACGAAACGACTTGAAGAAGGTGAATTGAACGAATACAAAGCCCCCTTCGCCCAAGACCGAGAACCAGGAGACCTCGCTGACGCAATGAAAGATGCTGATGTAATGTTGGGGCTTTCACGTGGCGGCTTGGTCTCCACCGACATGGTTGCGAGTATGGCCGACAAACCGATTATCTTTGCACTTGCAAACCCGACGCCAGAAATTCTCCCCGAGGAGGTCCTCAGTGTTCGTACTGATGCCATTATCGCGACGGGTCGTTCAGACTACTCCAACCAGGTCAACAACGTGCTCGGATTCCCCTATATTTTCCGCGGAGCTCTTGACGTTCGCGCACGTGATATCACACAGAACATGAAAATGGCAGCGACGCGAGCGCTCGCTGCGCTTGCCAAGGAACCCGTTCCCGATTATATCTCGGCTGCTTACGATGGCGTAGTCATGCAGTACGGGCCAGAATACATCATTCCCAAACCGTTCGACCAACGGGTTTTGATTTGGGAGGCAGCCGCCGTTGCACAAGCCGCTATCGATGAAGGAATTGCGGGTGTTTCAGCGGACGAATTTGATATTGTTGCCTATCGTGAAGAACTTGAATCACGCTTGGGAGAATCCTATTCAGTCATGCGCCAAGTTATCAATCAAGTCAAGGGCAAAGGAAAGCGCATTGTCTTCCCTGAAGGCGACAATGAAACAGTTTTGAGGGCTGCTGCGCAACTCGCTGAGCAACGAATCTGTTTCCCAATTCTCTTGGGCCCCATTGACCGTATTGACAGAATGGTTGAGGAAATCGGCCTTCATTTCGAATACGAACGTTACGATCCGCGCTATGATGAGCGCAGAAAGACCGTCTATGCTGAAGCCTTTTTCCAGCGCCGTAAACGCAAGGGTACGACCTTACCCGACGCAGCTCGCCTGCTAAAGAGTCGTCCTTATTTCGCATCCCAGATGGTGCAAGCAGGGGATGCTGATGGTTTCGTAGGGGGCGTGAGTAGAAATTATGCGGATGTCCTCAGACCGACTCTTGAATTAATCGGCAAAGACGAAGGCAGTCACTGTGTCATTGGTTGCTACATGATGAATATCAAAGGCCGAACCATCTTCCTCGCTGACGCAACAGTCAACGTTTACCCTGACAGCCGAACGCTTGCTGAGATTGCCGTTCAAACTGCTAAAGTCGCACGGCGATTTGGAGTGATTCCTCGAGTTGCCATGCTCTCCTTCTCTAATTTCGGCTCCACACGAGCCCAACGTAGCGACCGCATCGAAGATGCAGTGGAGATTGCTAAGACTCTCGACCCCTCGTTGATGATCGACGGTCCGATGCAAAGCGACACGGCTCTGAACCCTACCGTTCAACAGGAGTACCCGTTCATGGATCTCATTGGCCCTGCAAATGTTCTGATTTTACCCAACCTTGCTGCAGCAAACATCGCCTACAAATTACTGGAGGAATTAGGCGATGCAGAAATGACGGGGCCCATTCTCGAAGGCATGGCCCATCCCGTTCAATTGGTTGCCCGACAGGACGGTGTACGTCACATTGTCAACATGGCTACCATCTGTACAGCGGATGCTTTGCGCAGTGATTCTTATTGGGAATCACTGGGTGAATCCTCAAAGAATTGAGCAGCACCTTCGTAGGTGAGGACAGAGCGACGCGGACGCCAGATGGCCCCGGTGAAGAATCCTGCACACAATCCTCCAAAGAGCAGGTTCACCCATCCTTCGGTGGCATATGCACTCATACCTCGCATGACGGGGATGAGAAAGGAAGGAATGATTCCCAAGACTGTGGTCCAAAAAACCTCGGAGCGGACATTGGCCCAGAGGTCGGTATTCTCTGGAACTCGTAGAGGCGTACCTGTGCGCACGGGGCTAAGAACCAATCGAGCCACAACATTGGGCAGCGGCCGTTCAAGGGGGACACTGGTCACTGCGATGACCGATGGTTTTCGCGGATGAACGGCGATGGCTGCAGCCTGTGAGGATGCGGGACCTAACAATTCATTGGGGCGTGGCCGTCCATCCATCATCGCTCCACGGTAGTTCGATGCTGGGCCATCAGCGAGACGTTCGGTGAGGCCACTATTGAGCTGAATCACTTTTTGGGCGTGACCTTGACGCCATTCTGCTTCTGTCGGAGCACGCAACTCCCATTCACCCTGATTGGTAGCAAGAAAGAGTTTGAACGCTTCAGTTTTCGCAAGGTTGTCCGCGAGTTCATGGAGGTCAAAGGAGGTCAATGTCTCCATAGCTGAATCTGCCCCCTCGTTTTGAATTCCTAAAACAGAGCCTACTTCGCTCGAGGTGAGCGGGTGTTCAAGAGCAAAAAACATTGGAAGACGCGCTTCAAAACTGGGGCGTTGGCCGCCATAGACCCATCCGCCTTTGGTCGTACCCAGAATAATGGGGCCTTCTGAAACGGGTTGGAAGGACAATCCACCGATGTTCACGGTCACTTGATTCGCCTCACGCCAGGGTGCCTTCCATGCGCTTGTACCATGCCATACCGGATTCATGGTCGGTGAGAAGGTTGAATTGAGGGAAGGGCGAGATTGAACGCATGTAGCCATATGCAGAGAAATCCACGAGGTCTGGTGAAGCGCCACCAAAGAAGGGTTGACCGTCGTGGGCTGCTGTGAATTCGGTCAGCAAGTCATGCCACAACTGCTTCGGCTTTCGTCCATCTTTTTTGACCCGCTTTCTTGCAATGATGCCCCACATGATGGGAAATCCAGCCCAAGCATACAGGCGTTTTGAGATGAAGCCAAAGTCTTCCAGTTTCGCAATCCGAGTAGTTGTCTTGAGGGCTGAACCCAGGGTTCCGTAGAGGATTGGAACCGTCGCTTTCGACATCTTTGCGTCGGTCCACTCCAACCACGTTTCTTGGCGTTCTTTGTCTCCTTGAGCACTCATTTTCCCTTCGTTGTAGGTGGTATCGAGGTGGCGCAAAATAGGCGTTGAGTTGACCACGAATTGTCCCTGTTCATCGGTGAATACAGGTACCTTACCCCAATCCCCTGCGAAGGAAACGGATTTTTTGATGTTCATCCCGTTAACGCTGATGTAATCCACATCCATGCCAAGATGTTCGATGAGGCCCCGAACCTTCCAACAAAAAGGACAGGTATACAGCATGTGAAGCGTAGCCTTTTGGCTCATGGACATAGGTGAGGATATCTCCTTCTTCAAGGCTCGTTCGCCTCATGATTCTCAGGTTTCCATCCCGCTTTCCAGAAATCGAGGTTGTCAAGCCATGCCAACCATTCCTTGTCGGTGCAACTCAACAAGCGAAACGCTCTGCCCTCCAAACCCTCCCGTGTACTCGCAGGCAAGACGCCACTATCGAGTGCCTCCTTCCATTCAACCTGCATGTAACGGATTTGACGGCGTGCTTCTTCGGGTTTGTCAAAATTAAGTTCGCAAGCATCCCTCAATTCGCTCAACCACGTACGCGTGTCTTTGAGAATAGGGTCGTTGGAATTCGATGTTTTTTTGTTTGACTTTTTGCCAAACGGCCACCAACCCATGCTCCCAAGGAAGCATCCATGGTTTTTGGTCTTGTCCATCATCCACGGGATTGAAGAAGCGGAGCATGAAGAGCGGACCATGGGCCGAATCACCCTTCATGTTCACGGCGCCCCCCGTGAGCGAGCCATGAATACGCTGATTGAAATGTATGCCCAACGACTTCAAAACCGTGGAATACGCCTTGAGGTCCATGCGTCTAAATTGAGTTCTGTTGCATATGCAGAACGACTCTTAGCCCAGAGTGGCACACTGTACTTGCTTGATGAGGCGGGAATTCAAGAGGATTCGGTGGCCTTTGCCCAACGGGTTGATGCATGGGCGCTTTCCAGCGATGCAGTCCACCTTGCCATCGGTCCGGCAGAAGGTTGGCCTGACCTTGAATCGTTGAGCGACCTACCAAGGCTTTCTCTTTCTACGATGACCTTTCCCCACGAATTGGCTGCTGTAGTTTTGATCGAACAACTCTACCGGGCCACCGAGATATCAAGGGGCTCGAAATATCACAAAGCATGATATTAGACCGATGGTTGAGTCGCTTGAGGGGAGCCAATGTTGATTGATGAAGCGATGGGCAAAACCCTCGTCCTTTTGCTCATGACGGTTCTTTCTGCTTCGATGGTCATCGGCAGCCGCCACCAACCTTTTCCCGAAATTTCAGGTCGTTTTGGATGGCTACTAGCGTCCATTACAGCGATGTTGTGGATTGGCGAGCAAGCCCCCCGCCCCATGAGCATTGACGCTCTTCTCGTGGTGACGCTCGGCCTCGGAAGCTACGGAATCCTCGTGGGTGTTCATCACATGGTCCGAACACGGCGTGACGTGTTCATCGCACCCATGACCGGCTTCTTGTTCTGCACTGGAGCAGGTGGCCTTATGGTCCTCAGCTGGCCAGATTTGAACACTCTTGAACAGTGGTCAGGTTTTCTTCTGCTCGTTCTCTTAGGCGGAGGGCAAACATGGATGGTCTTCCGCGGCCTCCTCATCGGTCGCTTGCCCTTGGCATGGAGTCAAGCCGGCATGGTCGCCCTCCAACGTAAGCAACTCGAAGGCCCTCAAGGGGCACTCGCCTGCTTTGAGAAGGGATGGGACGCCGATGAAGAACATCTCAACCCAATGGCCTATGTCGCTCTCCATCGCATCCATCTTTTCTTGGGTGATGAACAAGAAGCCAAACAATGGCACGAAGCCTTTGAGGATGCAGGCGGTGAATCATCGGTTGCACCTCAATGGATTGATGCGGTTCATACTGCACTTCGTGCGATGGGCGGCGATGCTTCGCTCTTCCCGTCGCAAACCGATGACTCGGAATAGGATTTTTCTTTCCACAAACTGGTAAGGAAGCGCACAATAGAAACGAGGACTTATATCTCCAGAGGTATATTTAGTAACATGGAAAAGAACAATCGGGCTCAAAAAGACTGGCCGATGAGCACCATTCTTTGGTTTGCCGTCGTGATTTGGTTCTCATCCAGTCTTCTTTCCCAATCTGCGTATCTGGCTATCTACGGCCTGCCCTACGATGCAGTTACGATGTTGAAATCACTCGGGCCTGTCTATTACGTGATCATCGCCCTTGAACTTGCAATGTGGATAGGATTGCTCACCTGGGGTGGTCGCCGCTTCATCCGCCGCCGCGAAGACCCGGCGAAGTCTGCTGGACCTCCTGCGGTCGGAAGTTGATTTTTAGGCTAAAAATGATGATTCTTCATCAACGACTTCCGATGTGTTGAAAGAGTGTCAAGTTAAGCCGTCACCGTGCGTATTCCTCAAGACGAACCTTCCTATTCGGGTCTTCCCATGGAACTCGACGCACTTTCACCTGAGGCAATATTGCCATATCCTCTCCCAGAAGGTGCCATGGTTGTCACCATTGAAGAGGCCCGCTCTTCATTGGTTGAAGCCAGCAACGTCCTGATGGTGCTGCAGGCGATGAGCGATGAAGCCCACGACCTGACCGATGAGTTAGAATTGCTTCTTGACCAGTACAAGATGACTCACCCGCACGTCATGGAGGTTGCTGAACATCTCGGGCAACTCGTGAATCAATGGCAAGGAAATGTTGCTCGGTTGGATTCTATTGGCGCCCGAATCGTTTCAATGGACCCAGGTCGCTTGGAATGGTACGGTGTCGTCGACCACCAGATGGCTCTCTTTTCGTGGGCAGTTGGTGAGGTTGATATTGAATGGTATTATCGGATGGAGGAAGGTTTCCCCGCCCGCAAACCACTCATAGAAGCATGATGTCCCAATGGATGAGGCAGCCCCATGGTCAAGATAACCCGTGTTTATACCGGTGGAGGTGACAAGGGTGAATCATCCCTCGTTGATGGTTCACGACGCATGAAATCAGACCTGCGTTTTGAGGTCGTTGGCGTATGTGATGAATTGAACAGCCTCATTGGAACGGCTCTCATGGAGATTAATCGTCTTCCAAGCCATGAGGATGGGGGCGACAGAACCAATGTTCAACGGGTGCAAAAAGTGGTCGGGGAAGCTTTCGGGCGCGTCCAAAATGAACTGTTCGATCTCGGTGCAGAATTGGCTTGCCCGCCAGAAAACCTCCCTGAATACATGGTTCTTCTCAGTGAAACACAAGCGGACCTTTTGGTTGAGGAAATGGATGTATGGCTTGAGGACCTTGAACCTCTGTCAAGCTTCATTCTTCCAACAGGACCAGCACCGGTTGCGATGATGCATGTGAGTCGCACGGTTGTCCGTCGATTAGAACGGGCCACGGTTCGTCTCATGGAACACGAGGGTGAGGGAGCAGTCCGAGCCCTCTCATTGGTATACATCAACCGTTTTTCTGACTGGTTATTCATCCTAGGCCGATGGGTTAGTTTGCAATTAAATCACGACGAGTCACTCTGGGTCCCCCTTGGTCAACGCCCCGCTGAACAAGGCGTCGCAGGGCGAGTTCGTTTGATGCGTTCAAACGACGACGATTTCACAGATTTGTGATTATTGTCGCCCGTTGAGTTGGACAAAGCGTTGGGCTGCTCGTACGACAGCTCTGGTTTCATCATGGGTGATGGTATCTAATGCTTGGTCCCAATCGAGCCACAGATAGCCCCGATGTTCATGAGAAAGTTGAACTTCGATGACATCAGTTTCTGCAATGTACCAGTAGACCTGCTTTTCCTTTCTCTTGCCTTTGTGTCGGAAGGAATATTCTGTTCGCTGTTCAAAACCATCAAGCAGAGCAACATCAGCAATACCAGTCTCTTCTTCCAACTCTCGAAGCATGGTCGAATGCCTGTCTGCGTCATCGCCTTCGACATGACCCTTGGGCAAATCCCAATGCCCCTGCGGGTATTGCAGTAAAAGAACGGTGCCGTAATTGACGAGTACAACGCCGCAGGAAGTTTCCATAACTCGTTGCAAGAAGTACTCATTCATGGTCATAGCGGAGAAAAGCGTCCCGAACGTTGATGACTCGCAAGCACAGCGGTCAAACCATGACGATTCAGGCCTTGAGGGCAGAAGAGGTCCCTCATTACACGAGAATCGTCGCCGACTCGGACCTTGACGGTCTGTGTGGTGCGGCGGTGTTGAAGGCCTTTCGTCCCGATGCCGAGGTGATGTTCTCGCATGCTGCTGCCATTCGTTCAGGTCTTGTTGACGACATCATCGACGCTGAAACCGTCATGATCGACCTTCCATTTCATCCCGCCTGCGGATGGTATGTTGACCATCACCTCACCAATCGACCAAGTGAAGAAGAAGCCCTGCTTTTCGACAAAGGTGGTGGCACACGTCATTGGAAGCATACACCGTCAGCCGCTCGTCTTGCCTATGAGTTACTCGCAGAGGTAACCGACATGCAACATCTCGAACCCATGATGCCGCTGGTTGATGCTCTTGATTCAGGTGGTATCAGCAAAGATGTCTTTGTTGAAGACGGACCTGTGCTTCAGTTCGCACGGACCTGCACGCCGCGTGAACAGGAGTACATGCAACAGGTCGTTTCCCACCTTGCTGGAGGTGCTACACTCCATGACCTTCTCGACCACCCGTTGGTCCTCCCTCATCTCGAACGCGTGCGCGCAGAACGTGAAACCGCCCAAGCTCATGTAGCACAACGAACGGAAATCGTGGACCGCTTGGCCATATGCCGACTCGATGAAACGCCTCTGCGTATCAACGGCTACTTGGTCACTGCATGGGCGGGTGATGAAGTGGACGCTTGCTGCATTGTTCATGGCTACAGCGACGGGTCGATTGAAACGCCCGAACGGCCCGCATTAGGAGCGAGTTTCTACGCTAATTCCTTCCTTCCAGAGGGGCAAGGGCGCTACGACCTCTCGCGTTTGGCTACCGCATTGGACCCGACTGGAGGAGGTCACGCGAACGCATGCGGCTGTCGTATTCAGCCTCCAGGATTGGATGCCAATCTCAACCATTGGTTGGAGATGTGGGCGTCCAGAGAGACAATCCTTCGGATTTAGGTCTCAGAATTTTTGCATGTTGGTGCTGTTTTCGAGGTCCATTTCTTCCTCGACGACCTCTTCAATTGGACTGCCTGTATCCAATCGCTTGATGGTTGCCTTGAGGACTTCAAATTCAATTTCAAGGTCCTCAAGCGCTTCTTTGGTATCCTCAATGTGCTTCTCAACACGCTTGAGCATCTTGTCCACTTTCCTGAGCGTACGATCCCTTGCCATGGTTTGTCCTCGGACCGTTGTGGTTTGAAGATTTGCCCTATCAGGAGGCAGTGTAAACTGGACGTTTTGAGTGCTTATCGGTCGGCTGGGCTGAAGGATTCAACGGTCTCATCATTCACTCTTCGGCACTGTCACTGTGCACGGCCGGCTTGGAAGGGCGAAGGAAGGCAGGAGCCCACCAATTCCATTTACCCATCAACCGCATTGTTGAGGGGACAACCAGTGCCCGAACAAAGGTGGCATCGATGAAGATGGCCAATGCCAGCCCCAATCCGATTTGCTTGAGGATGATGACCGAAGAAAGCCCGAAGGCTCCAAAAACGACGACCATGATCGCTGCTGCCCCGGTAATGAGTCCGCCGGTTTTCTGCAATCCGTTTGCTACAGCAAGCGTGTTGTCGCCCGTGCGCTCCCACTCTTCATGGATGCGCGAGAGCATCAGAACTTCGTAATCCATGGACAATCCGAACACAATACAGAACATGATGACAGGGTTGCCCGAATCAATGGGTTGAGCCGTGAAGTTCAGAAGGTCAGCCCCATATCCCCACTGGAATACCCAGACGAGCATACCGAAGGAGGCTGAAATGGATAGGATGTTCATGGCAATAGCCTTGATGGGAATCACGATTGAACGGACCTGCATGAAGATGAGGACAGATGTGGCAATGAGGATGAATGCCAATGCACGCGGAAGGTTGTCTGCGATTGCGTCAAGATTGTCCGCATTGTATGCAGCAAAACCAGCGACGAGCAAGCGGTCATTTTGACCTGTTAAATCGTTGAGGAAGGCGTCCCTTTCATCTCGGATGTCCTCTACCATTTGGCGAGAATCCACGTTGGTTTGAGCGCCGACGAGTTGAATCGACATCATCGTTGCGTTTTCACCAACAAAAGCCCCTCTGAGACTTTCCCGTGCCGCGATTTGTTCAGCCGGCATGAATTCGTCTGGAGTATTCCAGAATTGAACCACGTCATCAGCAGTCATGTTCGGGGCCGGCATTCCGATGCCGATGCCACCAGAGGTCCTTGAGTCGTTGAGTAAACTGGTGATGTAGGCATGTTGAGCCCGGAGGTTGATTTCTGAAAGAGGGTCAGCGCCGTCGGTATCAATGACGAGGAAAATCGAGTTTGCTGCCTGGTCGGGCCATTGCTCATCGATCAGTTCCATGCCTTGGCGTGATTCATCATCGGGTGGCAAGGCTTTCCATGACGACAGGGAAAATTCTGCATATGCGAACGGGAGCCCCGCTCCGATGAGCAAGATGAGGGTTGGAATCAATACCGCCCAAGGACGATCCATAACACGCTTGGCGATTCGAGCCCACATCCCGTCGTCTTTCGCTCGCATGTCGAAGGCAAAAGGAACCTTCCAGTTGTTGATTTTTGGGCCAAGAGAAGCCATCACTGCAGGGAGGACGATGGTGGAATAAATCATCGCGATGGTGACTGCAATGGTCCCTCCAATACCCAGCGAAGGAAGAGAGGTATTGGTGAAAAAGAGCATGCCCATCAAACCGATGGCGACGGTGATTCCCGAGTAAAAGACGGCCTTTCCAGCAGTGGCGCAACTCATCGCTGTTGCGGTTCGAACATCGTGCCCTCGGTCCAATTCCTCTCTGAATCGGTTCACGAGGAACAGCGAATAATCAATAGAAACACCAATTCCGATGAGTGATACAATATTGGTAGCATAAACGGTTACGTCGGTTACATTTGACAGCCAGATGGTCATACCGACCGCTGCCAGCAGGGTGCCTCCGCCAATTCCCATGGGCAAAACAGCGGCGATAATTGAGCCGAAAATGAGGCCGAGAATGATGAGGGTCAGAGGAATAGCCACAACCTCTGCCTTGACCAAATCCTTCTTGATTCGGTCGTCAAAGGTCCAATCAATGAAAATACCGTCTGTCATCCAGGCGTCGAATCCAGAACGCAGGTCAACTAAATCATGCAGTTCATCGATGAGTGCCTTTGCGTCTTTCCGGTCGGTAGTGATGGTCACTTTGTTGATGGCGTAATACCCGTCTTCGTCGGAGGCGGTTACGTCTTCCCGGTCGACTTCTTCAACCTCCCATGAATATTCAACAACGACATCAGGGTGGTCTTCGAATGGCTTGAGTGCGTCGGTAACTGCCTCTTGCCAAAGAGGAGCGGTGTCGTTGATGACAGGATGGAATACCAGGTAACGGAAGGACTGTCCTCCGTCGTCGCTATCGGAGGCGAAGCGTTGTGAAATCAAACGACCAGCATTCACGGATTCAACATCATCTTCTCCGAAACCCTCTGCCCAATCTGCTCCAATGCTGATGAGGCTGCCCATCAACATACAGGAAATGAGGCCAAATGCAATCATAGCCTTTCGGTTGTCGTGGATGAACAATCCCATTTTGAAGAAGGCTCTATCTTTGAGCATCTGAGGGTCTGTAGCACCTTCCATGGCCGTGCGTGAGTCAAGGGGTATTTGAAAAAGCGTCTTGGGGCTGAACACCAAGTGTGGTTCAAACAACCTGCCTTCCCGGTTGAGCCGTCTCCAAAGACAGCCTTGTGCAGCGGATTCGCTGATGAGGCCTTAGGCTGTTTCAGATGAGGACATCGAAGGTGTAGATGAAGCCGAGGAAGGCGTGGATGAACACGAGGTAGATGATGACATCTGCGGCTCGCCCGTGCTTGAGTTTACTCACAGCGAAGGATTCGCCAGCCTCTCGTTGAGCTTTTGCTTGCTTACCGTAACGTGTAAGGACGACCATGAGTGCAAATCCTACAGGTCCCATAAAGCCGTGAAGGGATTGGGGCAGAAGTGCCGACCACGGGTCGCCTTCAGTGTACCATCCGTTCACGGCACGCCCAGCAAATGCAACCAGAATCACACCGCCAGCAGCCCACAACAGGCGCTCACCGTTCTTCTCATGCATGGTGCGATGATGCTCGCGTTCTTCGCCCTTCAATTCGTAGGATTTCTTTCGCCATGCATACTGCCACCACACCCAAATCACGAGTCCACTGGCCAAAATGGGGTGGAGGAGAAGAGCGACAGTGGGGATGAGTTCCATGGTTGCACCCGTCTCGGCTGAGGGTGCCTTGGTTCAAGGAAGTATGTGTTTGCAACCTCCTACCGTTCATCTATCTCCATCGGTGCATTGAAAGCACGCCGAATCGGGCGTGGAGATGAGGGGACGAATCGTTGGATGAGGCATACATGGAAACCTGCTTGAAGGCAGCGTTTTCAAGACCCATGACAAAGAATGTCAGGGTAGCCACCATGAACCGGGAAGCAGCATGGAAAATGCTTGACAAACCGCTACGCTCTGTACTCGTTTACGCCGCACATGAGGAAGAACCGCCTGCAGCAGACGAGGACGAGGACACCCCTACGCCACGCCGCTCAAACATGAACCGTCCACGAGGCCGAATGCGCCGCGGTGGCCGAGGAGCCGGGCAGTCGCACACAAGTTGGCTCCCTTCACCGCAAGCCGTCATCGACGAAACCCCCTATTCCACAGCCTTCCAACTTGCAACTCTCCTGATCCACAAGCAAATGGACGCTGACGAGTGGGACGAGGCTTGGAACGAGAACGAGACGGCTCTGCGTGAAACCTGTATGAGCGAAGGCGTACATCCCGTCTGGCATCTCGTTGGGGAGAAGACGGTGCTGCTTTCACAATTTCTTGCCTTTCCCAAGGCAAAGGCAAAGCAACAAAGCAAGAAGAAAGCCATGGGGACCTCCTTTTTCAACATCGACCCACGCGACCGCAATGAATTGTTGACCGTGCTCAAACTCGCCAGTGCTGGGGCTGAAAACCCTGAAACAAAAGTCGCCTTGCAAAAGGTCACCAACCAAGTGAGCGGTCACCGAAAAGTCGTCCTGGGCGAGCATCTCATGGGCGTGAAAGATTCACTCGCCTTTGTCACCTTCCTGGTGATGATTCATGCCGGTCAACCGGTCACGAAAGCCATCTCTAACGCCTGTAAGAAGGCGGATGAAACACTGCATAGCGCACTGGAAGACCTTGCGAATCTCATGTCGGGCAAGGTCAATGATTGGGCTGGAACACTGGCAGCTGAGGGAGACGACTCTCTTACCAAAGCGCGCCACTTACTGGCTTGGGAACATGCCCCCAATGATGCAGAATCACTCACTTCCAGCGAACTTGAAGCGGGCATAACTCTGCTTTCCGAGGCTGGCGTGAGTGAAGCGATTGACCGCCTCACATGGTGGCGCCTCAAGGCACTTCATCGTGAGAAGAACGACCAAGAAGCGTTGGATGTATTGGAAGGCCTTCGTTTGGACGCCCATTCCGACGTTGTCGAATTGCTTCCCCTCATCATTTCCTTGGATGACCAACGTGCTAACGATTGGTTGCTCTCGTTCCTGCCAGATCTCGACGAGCAAGCATGGTTTCACATCATCAGTGAAGTCAAGCTCGTTGACCCGATCCGTCTTGCTGCTGCGAAGGCATTGACCGACCTGCAAGGGCACACATGGGCTGACATCAAATCCACGGCCATTCATCTGTTGATGGAAGGCTTGGACATTGAACGCTTGGCTCGCGTCATTTCCACGGATTCAATGTTGCCGCTTTCGCACCCCTACGTGGTACTCTTCGTTTGTCACATCGCCCCAGCTCGCCTCCCCTACGAACTTCGAGAACACTTGGGTAGCTCTCGTGAGCAAGCACTTCAAGCCATTCATGGAGCGGAAGTACCTGCAGTATTGACGCCCATTGCCGAGCACCTTTTGCTCTTGATGGAAGGCATCTACAAGGATACGCCGGAATTGGCCGCAGTCTTCAACACGACCGCAATGAAGGCCTTCTCACCAATCAGTCGTGCGCTCACCAGCGATGGCGTTGTAAGTCACACGCACATCAAAAACATGGGCAATAGTTTGGACGAATTGGACATCTCACCCATCGAACGCCGTCTCTTTGACGCCATGTTGCTTTCCTTGACGATGAATGGGTATCTTCAACGCTATCACATTGGTATGGCACAATCTGAGGATGCAGAAGCAATCAACGCCATGATGGACGACCAGCATCTCCCTATGCGCCTGATGGATTCCTTCGCCTTCCTCGTGGTGGAACATGATCTTGGCCTCTCAGGCGTTGTTGAATGGTATCAACAACATGACCCCCGTTCCCCTTGGGCCCCACTCGCACGTGCTGCTCTCTTCGCATCGAACGGGGATGAACTCAACTCAGCAAGAGAATATACCCGAGCAGCCGAGTTGTTCAGTGCCCAGCGCCACAACACAAAGCAAAGCGACCAATCCGGCGAAAGCGACGATGACGATACGGCCATCGCTCTGCCTTTGGCTCTCTATCGAAAAGCACTCATTCACTATGCACACGCTCAACAATACTCAGAAGCGGTGTCGCTCATGCAGAAAGTTCCTGCACTGAAGACAGCCATCACCGAGCGCTTCAAGCTCTATCTCAACGTGTGTCATACGGCCTCCAAGGATACCGATGCTGCAACACGACTTGTCCGCTCCCATGTTCAAATGCGAAAAACCTACACTGAGGAAGATGTTGAAGGGAATTTGATTGAAAAGTCACGCACGGTCTACAACGAAGAAGAATTGGATTTGTTGAGGAATTACCCCTATGAAAAATCCCACATCTTGCCACCCGAGCCGTTCCTCGGGCGCGTTACAGCCGCCTCTACACGCATCAGCAGAGACCTTCGTCGTTCGAGAAGCCAAATTGAACAGCAGTTCAGGCAAATCATGCAGAGTTCGTCACCAACCATGAATGAAATCTATGAACTCGCTAAAGGGGCTGCGGAAGAAGGCGCATTTGAGGGTCTCATGTACCTTGAGCGGGCCCAAAACTCGTCCAAGTTTTCCGCTTCGGACCGTCGCAGACTTGCCGGTGTCGAACAATCGCTTTTCTCTCAATACAAAGACAATATTACAACCTCTAAGCGCCGCTTCCTTCGAAATCTTTCGCTCGCTCCGCTGGTCATCATCGACACCAATATTCTCGTCGATGCCTTGGTTGAACGTGTTTACCAACACATGAAACTGGTCTTTGAAACCAATCTCAATATCCTTGGCTCCAACCGGTTCCACCATATTCTCCTCCATCATGCAACCGAAAAGCGGCTTTTCCTCATGATTCCAGACGACGTCCGAGGCGAATTGAAGCAATTTGCGAAAGACAACCGCTTGATGCATCGATTCCAAGGCGCCATGGTTGACGCTGATACACTCAAGAAGACATTGAGCGAAGACGTGATGCTGTCGTTGGTCGATGAGGTCCTCGACCAGTACAGCACTTGGACGCCTACTTCTGAAATGCTCTCCGAACTTCCCTCCTCCTCCGAGCAACTCGATGCCTTCCTCAAGCATCATGCTGATGTGTTCGCAGATCTCACCTCGTTGAAGCAAATGCGAGGTATCACCTACCGAACCACCCTGGACAACAAGGAAATCTATCCCGAAGAGACTGACTTGGACATTTACCGACTCGCAATGCATTTGGCTTCGCAACCACTTCCCGACATTGGGTCTGTGCTCGTGGCGACGATGGACGGTGATTTCACACTGCTCGACCGAGCCATCGAAGAAAAATTCGGGTTCAGTGTTACCAAGAATCATCGCACGCTCAAGCCTTGGCTCAAGCACTGAAGCAGATATTGCACGCTCGAGCACTGAAGCAGATATTGCATGCTCAAGCATTGCAGCAGATTAACACTTCACATGTGTTGAATCATTGCATCGCCAAAGGCGCTGCATGAAAGCAATGTTGCATCGCCCATCAAGCGCTCAAAGTCATAGGTGACCGTCTTGTTTGAGATGGCGCCTTCCATGCCTTTGACGATGAGGTCTGCAGCCTCGGTCCAACCCATGTGTCGCAACATCATCTCTGCAGAGAGGATGAGTGAACCGGGGTTGACCTTGTTTTGGCCAGCATACTTTGGTGCGGTACCGTGGGTTGCTTCAAAGATGGAAATACCGGTGTCGTAGTTGATGTTAGCTCCTGGTGCGATACCGATACCGCCGACCTGAGCAGCGAGTGCGTCGGAGATATAGTCGCCATTGAGGTTCATGGTCGTCAAGACGCTGTATTCGGCCGGGCGGGTGATGATTTGTTGAAGCATGGCATCGGCGATAACATCCTTGATGAGAATCGTGTTTCCAGTGACTGGATTGGTCATGGTGCACCAAGGACCTCCGTCAAGTTCGGTTGCTCCAAATTCTTCCTTTGCAAGGGCGTAGCCCCAGTCTCGGAAACCACCCTCGGTGAATTTCATGATGTTGCCTTTGTGAACGATGGTAACGCTTGGTTTGTCGTTGTCGATGGCGTACTGAATTGCTGCACGTACGATGCGGGCGGTTCCTTCGCTGGAGATGGGCTTGATACCGATTCCCGAGGTGTTGGGAAATCGAATCTTGTCAACGCCCATTTCGTTTTGGAGGAAATCAATGACTTTCTTGACATCGTCGCTGCCTGATTCCCACTCAATACCAGCGTACACGTCTTCGCTGTTTTCACGGAAGATGATCATGTCAACATCTCCTGGTGCCTTGACCGGTGAGGGGGTACCATCGTACCAACGAACGGGGCGAACACAAGCATAGAGGTCGAGTTTCTGTCGTAGCGCAACATTGAGTGAACGGATACCTCCGCCAACAGGGGTTGTCAACGGTCCTTTGATGGAGACAAGGCCGGTCTTCATGGCATCCAAGGTCGCCTGAGGCAACCATTCGCCCGTGGCATTGAAGGCCTTTTCTCCAGCGAGAACTTCGTTCCACTGAATTGCTTTCTCACCGCCGTAGGCTTTTTCCACGGATGCATTGACGACTTTCATCATGACCGGTGTAATGTCAACGCCGATTCCATCACCCTCAATGTAGTGGATGATAGGGTCGTTGGGAATGTTGAGTTGTCCATTTTCCATTGTAACGGGTGTGCCAGTCATGTGTCTCATTTCAGGCCACATGCGTCCACTTCAAGAATGAACCGCTCCTAGCCTGTCCATGCAGGGGCGCGTAGAATGGACTGGTGGGCACAATATGACGTGTACCAATGAGGCAGGTCAATCGATTGAAATTGATTTTGAAGACGGGCCCACTCCAATGCAATTGGCACTCCAAATGGCCGGGGCTTGCTCCCTTGCCGATGTAGTGGTTGGACTGAAAGATCGTGATTTTACCAAAGCATGGGTTGAATTGGATTCAACACGTGCTTCAACCTCTCCGAGAGTTTTCAAAACCATCACCATGGTCTATCATGTAGTGGGTGATGTTCCACTGAAATTATTGGAGCGAATTGTCTCCAAAAGTCATGAGAAATACTGTAGCGTGTCACATTCAATGGACTCGTCAATTGAGTTTGACTGGCGTGTCGAACTCAAGTCTTCAGAGGCTTGATGGTTGTCCTTGCTGAGAGAGTGCATCCGTCAAAGCCTTGCAAAGTGAATCATAGATTGGCTTCCATCGTGCGTGAAGTCCCTTGGGTGGGTTCATGGGCTTCCATTCATCTTCTACTGCGATGACAGTGGCAAAGGGCTTGATATGTTCTCCTCCCATGTCGATGATCAGCGAGAGATGGTATGCGTCACGATCTTTGTGGACTCGCATTGAGTTCATGTCAGCCGTGAGATTTGGTAGTACTTTTTGGAGCAGTTCGTCATCAAACAGACCACGTGCGAGGGTGGCTAGAAGCTCTTCTACGGGGACGGTGGCTGTTTCCAATTGGCCGTAGGTCAAGCCTTCTTCTTCATCGTCGTCCATGAAGGCTGCGAGTGGGTCATGAAGGTCTTGGACTGCAACTGAATTGTCAAGCACTGCATCGTCGCCTACCGGGGTGTTCAAACCCAATGCTGCGTAAATGTCCATGTCGTCGTCGTCTTCAACTTCAGGAAGTTCAAATGCGCCAATCATATCTACCTCTCCGCGTCTTATCCTACTTAATGGATGGTTTTTCTTGAACGCGCAATGCATCGTTTCCGGACGAACGGGAAGAATCATACGACACGGCTTTGACAAAGACATGTGAACACCCTCGGCGAACGCATCGTTTTGCTCGGTATTCTCGTTCTATTTTTGATCGCACCCGCAGTAACAGGCTCCCCCTATGGACTTGGAAGCGAAGCAAACGAAGGGTGCTTGTGTCACACTCCAGTCGACTCAACCGGAGTTGAACTTGCGGGCTTACCCGATGCCTACGAAGCGAACACGACGTACCCGTTGACGCTCACGGTAACCAGTGATGTTATGACACGAGAAAACGAATCCCAAGGTGGGTTTCGAATGACGGTGAGCAACGGAACGTTGGTCCACAACGACTCGGAAATTCAGTATCTTGACGGAGGATGGACCCACCGGCTGAATGGAACCTATCAGCGCGTTTGGAATATGAGTTGGGTCTCTCCGTCCGATAGTACAAGCCGGACAGATTTTGTCGTTAGCGGAAATGCTGTGAATGGAAACGGAGACACGAGTGGAGATGCATGGGCGACAGCAACCTATGCGATTGGCGGCGTGGATTTTGAAGGAGATCTGGTGCCAAGAGAAGGGATTGATGGCCTTGATTCTAGCGACCGCATCCTCCTTCTTGTTGCTCTTGTGGGCATTGTAGCCCTTCTTTGGACCACCTCAAAGAAATGATCAGTTGACGAATTCAATCTGCCGATTGCGCAACGCCCGAAGCTGCCTGTTTTCGCTTGAGCCGTGAATCTGTGCACTCTTGACCCCGGTGAGCACGAGCATCACACGAAGGTCATCGCCCAGAGATTCATCAACGGCTGCACCCCAGATGATTTTCGCATTCGGTGAAATCTGTTCTTGAATGAGTTGAGCGCACCGTTCTGCCTCTCCCAAGGTAAGGCTGCTGCCACCAACGACATTGATGAGCGCTCCTCGAGCATCGCTCATATCAAGTTCAAGAAGTGGTGAGTGAAGTGCTTCCATGGTTGCTGCCTCGGCCCGGCCTGGTCCTCGTGCAGCACCCAATCCAATCATAGCAACGCCGCCACCGGAATTAATCACCGCTCGCAAGTCTTCGAAGTCAAGGTTGACCATTCCGTCGGTGGTGAGTAATTCAGTCACGCCTGTAATGGAACGGACGAGGAGTTCATCACCAACGCGGAAGGCACTGGCAATTGGCAAGTCCTTCACTCCCTCGATTTCCAACAAACGTTCGTTGGGAATCACGAGAATGGTGTCGCAATGTTCTCTTAAACGCTCCAAACCCCATTCAGCATTTTGCTTGCGGAGTGAACCTTCTGACTTGAACGGATAGGTGACTACGGCGATGGTCATCGCACCTTGTGCTTTTGCCAAGCGAGCAATATGCCCTGCTGCACCAGTCCCTGAGCCGCCGCCCATTCCTGCAGTGATAATGGCAAGTTGTGTATCATTGGTAATGCGACGCAATACCATTTCAGACTCGAGGGCTGCTGCTTCGCCTTTGGTTGGGTCACCACCAGCTCCACGGCCACGTGCAGTTCGCCCGATGAGCACCTTTTCTTCGATCGGAGATTGAAGCAAGGCCTGTGCGTCAGTGTTGATAGCGTATCCCGTTACGTAGGAGGAATCGAACAACTTCTCATCGAAGAGGCGATTGACAGCATTGCAACCTGCTCCACCGACTCCGTAGACTCTGATTCTCGGTTGAAGCGATTCAAGAAGGGCTTGCAATTCCTCTTCTGTGCCTTGGTCTGGCACTTGCTCGTGGGGAACAATTCGTTGTTCTTCATCAGAAAGTTCGAGAACACGCTCAATGAGATGTCGCATAAGCAACATTTTGCTTCCCGACATTTTGAATGTGCCGCCATGGCGAGGGGCATTGGAGCCTGTTTAGCCCCTTTGTTCCGCTCACCGTTTCAGTCGCGCAGTCCGTCTTCCGTTACTTGGTAGACGCATTCGCCATCAGGGAGGTTAGGAGAGTCAACCAAACGAGCAATTCTTCGACCGCCCTTCGCCTTTCGAAGGTAGAGTCGGAAGGTGCTGGCGTGAGCGAGAATGTGACCGCCGATCGGCTTGGTAGGGTCGCCCCACATAGCGTCTGGCTTCGAGTGAACCTGATTGGTTACGAGCACCAAGGCGTTGTTGATGTCTGCTAATTGTTTGAGATCCTTCAGGTGGCTGTTGAGCTTTTGTTGTCGGCGAGCGAGCATTCCACGGCCGATGAATTCAGCACGGAAATGGCTGGTCAGGGAATCGACGATGATCATTTTGACATTTAAGCCCTTACTCATCCTCTTGATTTCATCAGCAAGAAGCATCTGGTGAGCTGAGTTGTATGCTCGAGCCACGTGTATCCGTGAGAGCACATATTCGGGGTCAAGCCCGTGACCGCGTGCCATTTGAGTGATGCGCTCTGGACGGAACGTATCTTCAGTGTCGATGTAAAAGATATCACCATCAAGGCCACCTTGTTCCACCGGGAGGCTGCAGTTGACTGCAAGTTGATGACCAATCTGAGTCTTTCCGCTTCCGAATTCCCCGTAAACTTCGACGAGAGCCTGGGTTTCAAATCCGCCTCCGAGGAGGTCGTCAATGGATTGGACCTTGGATGAGAGTTTCTGTACTTCACGGCGTCGCTCAAGGAGGGCGTCACCGGAAACGAATCCACCGATGTTTGCCATCTTCTTTGCTGCTGCGATGATCTTTGCCGAGACGGCCTCACCGAGTTCTGCTTCTTCAGCAAGATCGGCGGGAGACATTACAGCAAGCGCGAGGAGTTCTTCGAACCCAGCTTCACGGAGTTTTTCTGCGGTCGCAGGTCCAACACCAGGCAAGTCCTCAATGGTCACTTTGACCTCTTCATCTTCTGCCATCAGAAGGTTCTCTTCCTCCTCAGGTGCTTCATTCTTTTCAACTTCAATCTTGACTTTTTTCTTGCTTTTCGTTGCCATTGTGCATCACGTCTTGTGTTCAACTGTGCAGGCTTCCCTATATGAAGAAAGGAAAGAGGGCGCGACACCTTATGTGCATCAATCAGCCAGTTAAGAAGGTAGTAATGGGCGAGCAGTACTCCGGAAATTTCAGTTTGCGTTTTAATTTTCTTTTTGTGAAAGTGAAATTTCTTGCTCGTTTGAAACAGGTGCTTCTAAGGGATTTGGAAGCGATTCTTCTTCGGCATAGAGCACCATCACGCGATGGCTGATATCGATGGAATCATTGCCCGCATCAATCGTTACTTCGAGTGACCAATCTCCCTTTGCGATGTTGTATTCAGAATGAGACCACGATGCGTTTTGGCCGTTTCCAATCTGTTCGGTATGGGCTGCTTCTTCAACGCTGTCTGGATTGATAAGATGCCAACTCACTGTGACTTGAGCACCCACAAATCCGCCGCCGTTGGTGATGGTGGAATCAAGACTGATTTTCTCGGGTGCTGCACACTCGCAATCAGGCATCGTTGAAACGGGCATGTTGCTGGGAGCATCCGTATTCGCTTGCGTCCATATCGTTTCTTTATCAATGCGAATTTGCACTTCCATGCTACGAGCATTATCGCTTTCGTCAACCGCAGTCAGTACGGCAGTAAACAACCCGTGTGTAAGATATGTGTAGGTGATTTCTGCTTGGTCATTGGCGTTGACGGTTATCGAGTTTGACCCGTCATCGTCATCTCCCGGGTCGTATGTGAAGCTCTTCATGACGCCTGCCTTTGAGGTGACACGGGCGAAGTCAAAGGATAATTCAACGCCCGTTGTTGAGATTGTTCTTCCGTTTTGGATGCGCTGTTCAATCATCCCCGCGGTGGCATCGTAATGCACGTTCATGGTAATCGGGTTTTCATTTTCTGGTTCTCCCTCACTTCCGAGGCAACCAACCAGCGGGACGCTCAGCAAAATAACGAGCAACAACCACGCCTGCCGGGTCGTCTCTCGCATGGTGAAGGGTAGCCCCTTCTGCTTCATCAATTCACTGCCGTCTGACCCCTTTCTTCTTGTTCCGCTTGGCGGTGGGTTCAAAACGGTGAATCGTGGCGCTTGGAGTAGCGAGGTGGGGTAGTCTGGATATCCCGTCGGGCTCATAACCCGGAGATCGATGGTTCAAATCCATCCCTCGCTACCATTATCCGTACTGGTAGTAGTCGTGCTTGGGCTGTAAATTGTCCAATGCAGACTGAAGACGTGCATTTGCCGCTTGCTCGCCCTGAAGGATGGCTTGTTGTTGATTCTGAAGTCGTTCTTTCTCATGTTGACATCGCGTTGCAAGTCCTGCGACTTGCTGAGCACAGCCATCCAGTGACGTGAGCACTTCATCAAGCATCACTGCAGGTGAACCCTCGGGCTGAAGTTGGAACTGGCCGTTCGCGAGAATCACATCTCCTGCTGCTTGAATTGAATTGATGAAGCGTTCAACATGTGGCTTCGTGGGTGCAGACTGGGCACCATAAAGCGCAGCTAAAAGGTGGCCGGGTGAGAGTTTCTCACACATTGCAAAGGACTTTTTGGCAGCCCTCGTTTTTCCAGCAGCAGCATACAAACGACCCGCTCGCAGGTAGTCTTCTTCCTCGGGTTGCATGGATGCGAGCATGTTGGGCGCGTGCTTCTGGAGAAGTTTAACCAAGGCTTTGCGTTCTCGGTGCATTCGCTTGATGGTCACAATACTCTGGTCGGCTTTGTTACGCATCAAGTAGATGTCACACATCAAACGCAATCCTTTGAGCAAGAATACCTGGTCTTGTGGTTCACGCTTTTTCTTGGAGAGCATGAGGTCACAAAATTGTGTGGCCATGACCTCGGAGAGTTCCAAACGACCTCCGTCCATGTAGCGCTCGATTTGAACGAGCGTCTGTGAGGGGTCTTGCATACCGAACATGGCACCATGCTGAGGCAGGGACTCCTTGCCTATCATGCCTTTCCTACCTCGGGCGTATTGAGCCGCTGACCCATTTACATAGTGGCAGGAACCGCGAAGTAGCATGACCGACAGCCGCATCATCGCTTTGTCCGGGACACCATGCGTTGGTAAGTCAAGCCTTGCTGAGGTCATGGCACAACGAGGTTGGAATCTTCTTTCACTGCGTGACCTTGCCGAAGAACACGGCTTCTTGGGCGAGGAAGATACGCACGACGGAGCCGCTCCCGTTGACATCCATGCACTGGATGAAGCCTGGGAACAACCTACACATGGGAATCATATCGTCGACGGGCACCTTGCACATTTGTTGCAGGTTGACGCCATCGTTCTGCTCCGCTGCCGTCCGTCGATTCTCCGCCAACGACTCGAAGCGAGAGGATATACTCCCGAAAAGGTACGGGCGAATGCAGAATGGGAGATGACCGCTGGACACTGGTCTGAACTCATTGAATTCGAGATCGATTTGCCCGTTCTTGAAATGGACAGCAGCGAAACAGATGCGAATGCCTTAGCCGATGATTTGGAAACTTGGCTGGACAAGAATTGTCCCTTTGACGGCATGGAAAACGCTGCAAGCGGTGCGCTTGATTGGCTCGCACAATCAGGTGATTGAGCCAGAAAACCTCCACAAACCATAACAGGGAATCGGAGGTGGTTCGTGCATGGCCCTTGAAAAAATGCGTCGTCGTTGGGAAGCAATTCTCCAACCTATTTTGCGCTCCTTCTCATCGTTTTCACCGATTACCATCACGTGGCTTGCACTTCCCTTCGGACTTGCAGGCGGCCTGTTGGCGATGTATGCGCCTGATGAATCGGCGGGCGGCTGGTGGTTGCTTGGTGGTGCGGTCATGATCGGGTTGGCCATGCTCTTCGACGGGCTTGATGGTTCACTGGCAAGGGCCAAAGGAGAGGTGACTCGGTGGGGCGATTACCTCGACCACACCATTGACCGCATCCTCGATGCAGCATGGGTTGTCTGCATCAGTGCTTCTGTGTTTGTCAACGATTTGGTACTGGGTTTTGCTGCTGCCTTTTTCACGCTTTTAGGGTCGTACATGGGCACACAAGCCCAAGCTGTAGCAGGTTCACGGAATTACCGAGGCTTTTCTCGAGCCGACCGCACCGTCTTGACCCTACTCGCCTTGGTCTCCATGGGCGTGATGTTACTTGCTGGCTGGTCGATTGATGCTACCTATGTCGGATGGTACGACGATATGAACGTCAATCCGTTGAGTTTGATCGTCTTTATTTCGGCTCTCGGAGGCTTGTGGACCTTCTTCGTTCGCTTCCTTCAGGCTCAACGTGAAATCAGAGCCATCGATGCTGCAGACCCCTTGCCTCAACCCAATGCGGTCGGCGAAGACGATTCTTCTGATTAACGGATGGCCGCATTCGGTCCATTGATGACCGTTTTTGACCCCTATGAAGCGACATAGTGATAACGGACGAAGGGCACATAAGGATTGATGGGTAGTCTACCGACTGAACGAAACGGAAGTTCTCGCGCACTTTTCTTGGTGATGTGCATGCTCTTTGCACTCGTGCCTGTGAGTCACGCACAAGCTGAAGACCAAGGCTTGGCAAGCAATCTGCAAGCCCAAAATATTCAGGCGGTTTTTGATAGTGAAACAGAGACGACCGTCATCTCTTGGGACAATATTGATTCCCAAGGTGGTGAACTCAACGGACTGTTCAGCGCCACCTACAACGTGTACCGTCATACCACGCCAATTGACGAGACCAATCTCGCATCGATGACTCCCTTTGCCCTGATCGACGCCTGTGATACATCCGAAGCTGCTGGAAATCCATTCAATTGCAGAGCAACAAACCATCCCGGTCACACGGTATCGTATCTTGTGCCGCCTGGCACCAACGGGTCGTTTTTCTACGCTGTTACAACCAGCCTTTCCAACGGAACGGAAGCGGCTGAACTCCTGATGAACGGCTCTCACATCGAAGACCCCGTACAAGAATTGACCACACCGGTCTACACTCCTTACATCATCTCAGCGGACTTTGATGCAACCACGAGCGAGACAACCCTTCGGTGGCTCAACTACAACACCATCTCTCCAGTCCTTCCCGTGACTGGACCCGACGCCCTCAAGATTCACATCTGGCGCACGGATTACCAAGTGACTCGAGTTCTGGGTCCTGCCCTCCTCTCTACCGAAACTCCGCTTGCTCAACTCAACGCTTCAGAGACAGAATATGTGGTGCAACTCCCACCTAATACACAGCGAGAAAGTTACTACTCCATCACCTACCTCTTGCCCAATTACACCGAGTCGGGAGAGGATTACGAAGACGTCCGCTTCCTCGGCCAAAACACTCTCACAAACCCCGTTGTTGAGGATAATCAACCACCAGCTCAAGCAATTTTACTCGGGGCTGAATTCGTCTCAGAGCCAAGTACAGGCGGCGGTTACACCAACATCTCTTGGGGCGATGTAACGTCCGAAGAAGGCGAAACGTACCGCGTTTACCGGTCAGACCAACCCTTCACGACCATCTTGCGAAACGACGTTGAACTCATCGTCAAAGACGTCCTCGAAGGAATCGGCTCCTACCAAGTCGTAGTACCTCAAGGCTACTTGGGCTACTCGTACTACTGCGTCGTCACCGTTGATGTTACGGGCGTCATCAACACCAACACGGGTGGCGACTCTTGCACCAATGCGATTGAAGAGAATGCTTTCTATGGTTGGGTAGCGGAGCCAACCGATGTTCAAGCGACGTTCATGGGCGACCAAACGACCCGCGTCACTTGGGAAGACCAACTGGGTGTTGAAGGAGAAATCTACCACATTTGGTACAGCACTTACAGAGTGATTGGCGCTCAATTTGTCGAGAATCAAACGCTGATGTATCTCGGCACGGTAGCCGACGGTGTCGGATACTTTGACATTGAAGTACCTTCAGACGAGTTCCGTACGAATTCCTTCTACTATGTCACTTCAGAGGCGCTTTACGGCAACGTGAACGGCACTTACCACTACACCGAACTTGTGCAAAATTATGCACAGGTTGACTTTGAAGACACACGCGCTCCAAATCCTGCCCGTATCAAGAATGCATTTTCCATCGGTTCCCTGAACCTGGTCAGTCTTGAATGGTTCAATGAGGACGAAGTGGACGAATCCTATGCTATTTGGCGTCATTATGGCGAACCCTTCGGCGCAGATGAGAACGATATTTCGACCATCGGCAGCGAGGGCTGGGAATTGGTGTTGCCAGATATCACAACTTCATCCTTCACAGGCGATACCATCACTCGTGAATTTGACATCCCTTCCGAAGTTGACCGCAACGTTTGGTACGCTGTCACCATCACCGACCAATTCGGGAATTTCAACGACGAGATCTTCGCTGGCTTTGGCGGTAATGCCTTCAAGGTCGCTGAAGATACGTTGTTGCCTGAAGGTGTCCTGACCGTCGTCGATAGCGACGGAGCGCCCTACGACAGTACCACGCTTGTTGCAGGTCAATACAGCCTGCGCATCCAGGTGAACGAAGACTTGGGCACGACCCCCAGTATCAACATCACCACCTCAAATGGCGGTATGCTGACCAACTCAGAGGAACCTCTGGCCATGTTGAACAACAACATCAACAACCCAGACCTCGGACCTTTGTTCACCTATGACTTCAGTGTCTCCTCCCAAATGGAAGCGGGTGACATGGTCATCAACGTGACCATGGAAGACGAATCAGGAAATGAAGTCATTCAAACCTGGACGATGCTTGCTATTGATGCTCAACTACCTCAGGTGTCCATCTTCTCTCCAACACCAGCCGGTGATGGGTCAAAGTACCTCTACGGCAACCGAATCAACCTTCTTGCAGGAGCAGAAGACGACGTCGTCATCACCTCGTTCCAGTACCGTTTCACCTACCACTTCGGTGGAACAACTGGGAGTTCGCTCTCAACTCCTTGGGCTGACCTCACCGGTGTAACTGACCTTGGTGACAACAATCGCACCCTCACAGCAGACATGGAAATCACCACGGGTAACTTCGAAGCAGGCTATCACGCTGTCACCGTTCGTGCCACAGATGGAGCAGGCAATGAAGTCCAGAAGCGTGTGGAATTCATCGTCGACTTCTGTCGAAACAGGCTTGACGGGACGACCTTCTGTACCTATGAAGAAGAATTGAAACCTCCAATTGAACCAGAGGTCATCACACCATCCTATTCCGACCCACCCTACGTCATGGTGTGGATTATTGCCGCTGTGAACCTCCTTGCAATTGTCGTGTCCCTGCTCGTGATTCGTGCAGGCATGGCCGGGCCCAAGAAGAAGAAGCGCGGTGATGAAGAGGGCGATGACGATTGGATGGCAGAATTCATGGGCACCTCCCAGGACCTCGACATGGACGCTGTGACAGGAACCAGCAGCGGCAATGCAGAGGACGAAAAGAAAGAAGAATCCTCGGAAAGCGAATCACTCGAATCCGTTGAAGAAGAGGATGACCCCTTCGCAATCAACATCACGCAACGCAAGGAGCGCCGCCGTAAGAAGAAGCCAGAACCCGAAGACGACGATGACGACGACGACGACGACGATGACGACGACGATGATGATGATGACGATGATGACGACGATGATGACGACCGCCCCAAGAAGAAGGCAGTCCGCCGTTCAGTTGGTCGTCGCGCAGCACCACGTAAGGCTCCACCAAAGCGTCGTGCAGTGAAAAAGCGTACGTCAGACGATGACTGAACTTCGTTGCAATGCCTGAGGAGGATAGAGCATGAGCGAACAAGTACACCCGTCTGCAGACCAGCATGGAGATTCAGAAAGCGGCTTTCTTTCTCTTGTTGATGTCCTCAACCCGATGAAGAATAAATTGAATTGGTTGCTTCTCGCAGTCCCAATCACGCTGTTTTACGAATTGAGTCATTCGTTGGAAATGGCCTTTGTCTTCTCGATGATCGCCATTGCGCCTCTCGCCTTTCTAATGGGGAAAGCCACGGAAGAAATCGCTCTGCGAACCGGTGAAGCCGTTGGAGGCTTGCTCAATGCAACCTTTGGAAATGCGGTTGAGATGATCATTGCCGGCATGGCTCTCTATGCTGCATCAAAGAATCCAGATGTTTTGGAAACCATGGTGACCGTTACCCAAGCATCTCTGATTGGCTCGATTCTTGGCAACCTCTTGCTCGTACTCGGCATCGCTATGCTCTACGGTGGTTTGAAGCATCGAGAACAAAGTTTCGCTTCACAAAGCGGGCAAATGAACGGAGCCCTCCTGGTCATGGCAGTTGTCGCTCTCATCGTACCTTCTGCGTTCCATCTATCGGGTGGTTCCGAGAGTGATGTTCTACGCCTCTCTTACGCTACGGCTATCATTCTGCTCGCCATTTACGCGTGTTCCCTTTTGTTTCAGCTCAAAACACATTCAGAGGAGTTTGAATCAGGTGGCCACGGTGGTCACGAAGACCCACAACTGAGCATCAAAGACGCATGGACCTTGCTTCTTTTAGCGACCCTTTTCGTTGGCTGGATGGCGCACATCCTCGTACACAGCCTCGAAGTGACCGTTGAGAAGTGGCACATGCCAGAATTGTTCATCGGTGTGATTCTCGTCCCCTTCTTCGGCAATGCCGCAGAACATTTCACTGCAGTTCTCGTAGCTGGAAAGGACAAGATGGACCTCTCGATAGCCATTGCCATCGGAAGCAGTGTTCAAATTGCTCTCTTCGTGGCTCCGGTCATGGTTCTCTTGGGATGGGCCTTGGGCGTTGGCCTTCCTCTTCAGTTCGGCCTTCTGGAAACTGCAGCGACCTTCGTATCGGTGTTCATCGCTATTGCCATCCTTGCGGACGGTAAAACCAACTGGCTGGAGGGCGTGATGTTACTCGCTTGCTACGCCATCCTAGCCTTGGCTTTCTTCTTCCTTTGAGGTGAATTTCATGAAGCGACAGGAGACCATTGGTTACAGTGCGATTGTGGTATCCATTCTGCTTGTCATTCTTGGATGGAACGGTGTTGTCTTGGAGGGTGAAATCGAAGACATACCCACTCCCAACACGCCAAACCGCTCCTATTTTGCCGATGAACCTCTTCCAGAGAAGGGCTTTGGTCCTTTTCTTGCCGTAACGCTCGACCTCACTTGGGACCGTGATGATGTGTATGCGGTCATCATTGACCAAGACGAGAAAAATACCTGTGAATCTACTCCTCCAGGATTGCAAGATTTGGGTGACCCAGCAACATGTGGTCCGTATGATGCGGACGTGATTACCGGAAGCACCGACGGCTCAACGGGCTTGACATGGCAAGTTGAAACCGGGACGTACTACGTTGGCATCGGTACCTTTGAGGCCGTTCCCGATGGTTTTGAGGTCAACATGGAATACAGCGTACACTTGCAGGCAGGCTTTGCGCTCTACTTCGTGTTCACGCTCATCGGTATTTTCGGTCTTGCTTACACTCGAGTTGAGTGATCATTCAACGCCGTCGTAATAGGTTGCAACCGCACCGTCTATTTCGTCCAAGATGGCGTGTTCATCCAACGTTAACGTCACGCCGTCTCGGCGAAGCGCCTGACCGTTGACCCAAAGGTCGAGGCATTCTGCTCCGTTGAAGATCAGGTTAGCAAGATGACGGTTATCACTGCGGCCTCTTGGACGCATGCGCACGTCTTCAAGATTCCAAACAGCCCAGTCCTTGCTTCCTTTTGTTGCCAAATCCATAGCGTCCACTGCCGGCAAGAGCGTTGAGTCCCAGTGGTCGTGGCGTTGAACCAAGGAGGCAAGACGAGCCTCCCCTTGCATGTTCAATCCATTCCCTGAAGAAGCAGCCCCGTCAGTTCCCAAACGAACGTCCACCCCTGCTTCGAGGTAGGCGGGGAGCGAGAGTGTTCCTCCACATGCCAATTTCATGTTGGAAGACGGGCAGTGAACGGCGGTAGCCTCGTGCTTTTTGAGCATTCGAATCTCATTTTTCTTGACCCAAGAAGCGTGAGCACAGATGGTCCCTGGCTGGAAGAAGTCAATGCTGTCAAGATATTCTACGGGATAGAGCCCGTTGTCACGATGACAATCAGCAACTTCCTTCCGAGTTTCACTGACGTGGATATGCAAACGAGCCTTTCTTCGCTGTGCTAATTCTGATGCCCGTCGAAGGGTTTCTTCACTGCACAAATAGACTGAATGGGTGGCGATAGCGAATTGCACCAAATCCTGCTCAGAATTGGAAGCGAGAAGGCCGTCCAATTCCTCCAAAGCAGAGGCTGCATCAGGGTGGCTGGGTAAGGCAGCATCGCTAACAGGCCCACCGACCAGGCCACGCAAGCCCGCTTTCGTGAGTACATCTCCGGTAACAGCAGGGTGAAAGTACATGTCAGCAGCGAAGGAACTCCCGGTTCGAATCATCTCAGCTGCAGCGCATCGTGAGCCCATCCGAACATAGTCAGGAGTAATTCGGGCCTCGGTAGGAAAAATGGCTTCACTCAACCAACGGTGCAGCGGAAAACCATCGCTGAAATCTCTTGCATTCAATTGCATTGCCAAGTGAGTATGCCAGTTCTGGAAACTGCGTGTGATGAGTCGTTTGGAGCCGTCGATGTCGTCAAGAACATCTTCATCGCCCTTGGACGCCGACCACGAACCGTCTGCGTGAAGCAAGACATCGCCCATGGTTTTCTGACCGCCACGGTCGTAGAGGACCGTGTTGCGATAGCGAACCGCTGTATCATCGGTCATGGTTGTGCCTGTTCGCCATGATTCATGAACGCTGAGGTTGAGACCGACTTCCTTATGTTTGATTGGGTCAGCGGGAAAATTACCGCCACTGTGGCTTAGTTGGTAGAGCATCTGATTCGTAATCAGAAGGTCGGGAGTTCGAATCTCCCCAGTGGCTCCTTCTCACTCGTGAGGTGCAGCCGCCGTGATATCAACGCCAAAAGCGACGGCACTTTGCTCGAGACTGACCACGGCTGGCAGTGGGCGACCTGCGATGTAATCCAAGCAAGCACCCCCACCAGTTGAGACGTGTCCCATTTTGTGAGCAATACCACGCTTGGTGACCAAGGTCGCAGTGTGGCCTCCACCCATGACGGTGTAGGCATTGGATTCAGCACAGGCGTTGAGAATCTCAATCGTTCCGAGAGCAAAATCAGTGATCTCAAAGACACCTGCAGGACCGTTAAGAATGATGGTTCCAGCTTGTTTGATGGCGGCAGAAAGGTAGCGAATGGATGCCAGTCCGAGGTCGTGTAGGGGTGCTTCAAGCGGCAAATCTGCAAGAGGAAGGTCAACCCGATTCCCCTCAATATTAGCTGCGACATCAACGGGAAGGTGAATCTTCGAGCCGTGCTCATTGAGAAGGTCACGAGCGCGCTGGACGGTGGGGGCCCACGCTTCCTTCAACTCGTTCTTGAGGAAATCACGGTTGACTTCACCGATGTCAAAACCAGCGAGGTCGAGTAAGATGTTGGCGACACCACCGGTCGGCCAGACCTCATCGGCAATACCGTTGCGTAGCATGTTTTCAGCCACGAGGATGGAATCGTCGACTTTGACACCTCCGAGAACTGCCAAGCAAGGGCGTTTGGGCGTTTCGAGTGCCATGTCCAATTTCCGCAATTCGTTGCCCATGAGTTCTCCGGCAACGCAGGGAAGCATGCTGGCAAAACCAACGATGGATGGAGTGGAACGGTGTGCGCAGGCGAAGGCATCGTTGACGAAGAGGTCCGCTACGCTAGCGAGATTCTGAACGAATTGAGTTTCAGCCATGGCGTTCATGTCAGCTTTGCTGGTCATTTCTTCTTCGTCCATGCGGACATTGTTGAGCATCAAAAGTTGGCCTGCTTCAAGGCTTTCAATGGCGGCCATTGCTTTCGGGCCGTGAATGTCATCGACCCATTTGACCTGACGGCCAAGGAGGCGGCCGAGTTCACGTGCGTGGCCCAGGGTGCTGGTGAAGTCGTCTTTTCCAGGGCGTGATTGATGCGCCATGATGATGACTTTTGCTTTGACCAAACGCTGTAAAGTCGGTAGGATGGCACGAATTCTCGTAACGTCGAGGAAGGACTTGGTGGAGGGGTCCATCGGGCTGTTAATGTCCACGCGAAGCAAGACCGTCTTGCCGTCAACATTGACGTCGTCCAAGGTCAGGACCTTTGCCATTGACCATTCCAAGCGCTTTCGGTTTTTCATCCCTCGCCTCAGAGAGGTGATGTCGGATGTCAGGCAAGGGTGGCAAGACGCGCGTCTGACCGGGCACTCGGGCGCGAAAGGTGATAAAGCCCGCGACAACCTTGGCCTTCATGGCTGATGAGCCGACGGTCAAGGATGCGCCTTTGGAGGGTGCACGACGTCGCGCCAGCACGGCAACTTCAGCCTTCGGAGTTTCTCGAAGAGAGGGTCACGACGCTACGACCTACTACACCAGTCGCTTGAACGAAGGGTTGGTCGCTTCCCGTGAAGTTGGTGAAGTTCAAAACTTCCCACTCGAGCATCTTGACACCGTTCTTTGCGGCGATTCACGGGCCTTGCCCCTGCCCAATAATTGCGTTCATCTCGTTGTGACTTCACCACCCTACAATGCATCAAAAGAATATGACGAAGATCTTTCACTGCCTGAATACCTCAACCTACTCCACGAGGTCTTTGCAGAATGTTATCGTGTGCTCGCACCGGGTGGTCGCATGGTCATCAACGTAGCTAATTTGGGTCGTAAGCCCTACATCCCCCTCTCCTCCCACATCAACATCATGATGCACGAGATTGGATTCTTGATGCGAGGTGAAATTATCTGGGATAAATCAGCAAGCGCTGGTTCATCGTGTGCATGGGGCTCCTTCCAATCAGCATCAAACCCCTGCTTGAGAGACGTTCACGAATACCTCCTCGTCTTCTCAAAAGGCGATTACAAACTTCAGCGCTCAAAGCAGGAACGTGCAGAAGGTCGTCTTGACACGATTCCCAAAACGGACTTTATCCAGCATACCAAATCCATCTGGTCCTTTGCAACCGAACGGGCCTCTCGCGTGAACCATCCAGCACCCTTCCCGGTGGAATTACCCAAGCGATGCATTGAGATGTACTCCTTTACGGGCGATGTCGTCCTCGACCCCTTCAACGGTTCGGGAACTACGTGTGTTGCGGCAAAGCAGCACGGACGGCATTACATTGGCGTTGACCTGTCTGCTGAATACTGCGCCATCGCAGAAGAACGTCTTGCATCAACGCCATCACCTCAACAGGATGAATTGACAATTTAATCGTCGTTAATGCCGCCCCAGAAGCTTCCATCTGGACTTGCTTCATCTTCCGCAGCCTTCGCAACGGACACGACGGTTTCAGCCTGCTCAACAATGTCTTGATACATACTGGATTGGACTGGCTCAACAACTGCCTGGAAGGTCTGAACGGGTTGGCTTTGCCCCATCACCACTACCTGGCTATTCTCCTGCGAGGCATATGCCGTACCCAGTCTGCTACTCCCGATAATCGCCAACATACCAAAGCAGCAAAAACCACATCCGAGGGATGAGATGAATTCACCAAGAGCGTAGTCACGCATGTACGCATCAATGTCGCCCTCGATGGCTAAAATTTCAACATCATCTGAGGCGTCAAAATTGTAGTTACCCGGTTCCAGTGGGTCAGATTTGTATTGATAGACATCTGAATCCCACCATTGTTCACAGTCGGTTTTCGTGAATGTGATGCGTTGCTGATTCTGATCATAAACATTGAATTCGTATTCTTCGCAATCAACCACCCTAAAATCGTCATAAACGATGATGGTCATGTCCGCTTCTTCTGTGGTGATTTCAAACGTCCCAGTTTGGCCCATATCATGCAATTCAGTGGTATTGTGGGCCGTAAGTTCCTCGCCTAAGATGAAGGGGACCATGGCGAAAAGAACCAAACCCCATCCCAATCGTTTCACGAGAAGGTTGGCCTGCATGGAACTAACTCACTGCAGGCTGGTAAGAAGGTTGCTACCCCTACGGCCCCGCGAATTGAACAAAAATCTCGGCTCCATTTCCACAAATCCGTGAGCAGAGGGTA